>DATJII010000316.1:0-29404 GCA_035493435.1 Candidatus Limnocylindria bacterium
CAATTACAGCGGTCCCATCCGAGTCGGACCAGCACCCACATTCACTGCCAATTGAGCGCTACAAAAGAGCATCGGCAAACCAGATCCGCCCATGAATATGGGTCAACTTCGCTTTAAGAGCCGGCCTGTTAGTTTGTTCGGCCAGAACGATCATTATCACTTCCGGACCGTAGCTGTAAGCCATTATAAGATGCTGCCGATGCTCTAAATCCGTGCCTGCACTCCAGGAAAGCCGCGCGTCCGATTGGACGGAAAAGCGAGGCGTATTAGATACAGTGCCAAAGGTTTTTTTTGCAAAAACCTCAGCATCAGCCCAATCCATAAGCGAGACCTCACTAATATTATTTGTAACTTTTCGCCACACTTCGCCAGCGTTCGCAGTGTACACTGGAATCGGTTTGCAAGAAGCGGATCCGAACGCGAGGATCACGCAAATCATGATTGACGTTTTCATAGCGTATAATAGGCCGACTGTTTGATATGCTTCCAGCCCAAATCAAACCAGCTGGGCGTCGCTCGCGTCAGGCTTTTGCCGCAATCGCATGGAGTCCATTCGATCCCCTGCCGGCAGCAGTTGGGGTAGAGAGTTGAAATCAGAAAAGCCAAGATCGGTAAAGTATTGAGCTGAGCGAATATAGCGATCGGCGTCTTTATTGTATTGAGACCGCTTCCACCAATCAACAGCCAACTCAGCAGTTACCCGTGACCAAAGGCGCATGTATATTGGCGAGCCGGGCACCTTTTTTAACCTCTCCGCCCATGACAAATGATCTCGCTCAACCCAAAACGGCTGGAGCGACCCTGCCTACGGGCAAGCGGGTTCAAGATCACTCGGCAATCCGAGGCTTAAAATTCTTAGGCGATAAGTCGTTCGTTGAAATTGACATAACCATTTCAGGGTACAGATCAATAATCAACGGTGCACGGCCGCCTTGCGTCCTGCGCCTGACACAACGCACCGAAAGAACATAGGTTTCATTATAATCGCCGTTCGTGGCTGAATATATAAACTCAAACGGAAAATCATTCCAGGAAGCAATCGAATAAACACCAAAAGGCAGTGCGCAGTCAAAATTAGTATAGGCCTGATTTTCCTTCGGGAAACATCGCAAAAATGCGGCAGGATCCCGAGTAACCAAGTCAGATATTCCGCTCATCACCTTGCTCAATCGCATGCTACAGTCGGTGAACGTTGAAACATACATTCTGAACAGCATCGGATAAAAGATTATGCAACAACACACAACAAGCAAGGCAATTATTAGTCGAGCGAACAAATTTTGTCTTTTCATTTTTAGGCGTGTTAAATATTTTATCAATGGGAATTGTCGGCCAAATGTATCCTTTGCCCCCATCCGCCACCGCCGCCTTTCCGACCGAATGCTACCCGGAACTCATCGGAACACCGTCATGAGGCGAAGGCTGGTGAGCGCAAGCGGGGCGCCACCCCAGTGTCAGGGCTTCATTGCCGCTTTCAACGCCACAATCGCTTCCGCCAATTGCCGGCGATAGGCGACGTAATCGCCGGGCTCAAGCGAACTGCTGCCATTCGGCTTTACCAATCCGTCCAGGATAAGCAATGCCCAGGCACCTGCTACAGCAGAGCCGCCGACTCGCTTCTCGACGGCATGGCGAAGGAGGCTGTCGAGCGTCCACAGGTATTCGTAGTCTTCCAATCCGTCTCGGAGCGCTTCGAGACGAATTGAGGAAAGGGGCTTCAAATCGGCGCCCGGATAGAGCAAGTACCCATCCCCGTTATAATTCCGGAACGCATTGGCGACCCAGGGCACCTTGGGCCATTTGTCTCCACTGCCTTTCATATTCACGCCCCAGGCGTTCGCGGACCAGTATTCGAAACCGTTGGCGCGGTATTTCCAACTGATCCAAGGGGCTACCCGCATATCGAGGGTGGGGTATTCCAGGAAGAAATTTGGCCGGTCAATCGGGTAGGCGCACACCGCCAACCACACTTCGGCGCCCCGTTTCTGCGAAGAGGCGACGCCCGACTTGTGATACTGGGCCACATAGACGTCGAAGACGTCGGCAAAACCCGTCAACTCGCGCACTCCTTCAGGCTGGTTCAGGCATTGCAGGATGCGGGCCTCCGGCGCGGCGGCACGGATCGCCTCGTCGATCCGCTTGACTTCCGGCCAAGCCGAGCGAGGCGCCTCATCATAAACATAGACATACGCCAGGTCCTGCCAGCCTTTTTGCTTCAGGTGATCGCCGAAGGCCGCCACTCGATGGGTAAACTCCTGGACGAATGGCGCGCTATAAGTTTTCTCCTTGGCTCGCTCCAAATTGGGCGCGGTGGCCATGATGAAGGCGTTCATGCCCCGATCAATCAGGTGCTGCAGGATCTCGTCGACGCGCCGGAAGTCGAACTTCCCTTCCGAATTCGGACGCATATTGGGAACCACTTCACCGCCCGGCCCAAGGCGGTGGTCCAACAGGCAGTCCTGATAGTTTCGCATGGCCTGCTGCAACTTCTGCTCACCCGCGGGAGAATTGTCCAACCCATACCACTGACGCAGATTATCCTCAGTCAGCCAAGTAAGCGTTCGCAAATGCGTACGATTAGTGAGAGCGAAGTCCCAGATCGTCACCTTAACCGGCAGCTCGGTCGCTTCCTGTTTTTCCGGAATCACCGTGACCGTCCCCGAATATTCGCCAGGCGGGCAGTCGGTGGGCGTTTTCAAAGTGATCCATAGAGGTTGCCGCGAGAGTTTGCCAACGACGAACGGGCCTGCGGGCACCAGTGGATCGGGGTAACTTGCCATCCCCCGTTCCGCGAAATAGGGCGGATTCACCGTGGTGGTCACATATTCTTCACGATCCCAGCGAAATGCGCTGGCGGGAACGACCGATCCGTTGGGACCTTTCAACTCACTAAATTGAACCTCTTTCACTCCTAATTCACGCCAGGGGGCTTCCACTACCAGTTGAAGGGACTCGTATTCGTTGCGGGCGGCGGTGAACTCCAACTGGGTTTTAGGCGTGGTCCCGTAGTCATCCCCGCGAAAGATCTTTTCCAGGGGTGACACGACAGTTAACCGATACCCATGGGAGTTGGCTGGTTCAGAAATAGCCGCCGGTTCACGTGACGCGGCCCGTGCAACGTCCACCGTTTTCGCGTCCACTGGCTGGATACTGACGTCATCCAGCCACACTGCACCTTCGCATGTGGTATAGAAATAAAGCACCACCGATTGCGGCTCGCCAGTTTTGCCGACGGGGACCACCGCCTTCTGGTGGAACTGGGTCCATCCATAAGTGCCAATCGGAAGATCCTTGCCAGCCCAGCCATCGCCTGGACTGCCTTCAAAATTCAGGAACACCCGGCCTCCCCTGGCGTCTTTCGTCTTCACCCAAAACACCACCTCAATCCCCGCGCCTCCGGCAATCGTCACGGGTGAACTGGCGATCCCCGCCCGCCCTTTTTTCCGGCTGGCGATTTCGCAGGCGTACCGGCCCGCATGGGACTGGTCGGACAACTTTATTGCGTAATCACCGTATTCGAATCTCCCGTTGAAGCTCCAGCCCGCGAACGGTGAGCCCACCCCGGGCGTCGCGGTGTCTTCGAAGCCACCGTTGGCAATCGAATCCGCCCCCAAACTGGAGAGGGTCATTCCACCCACGACAAGGGACAAGAGCACTGCAGAGGCTGACTTCATTTGATCGCCCCAATGCCTTCACATCCGGTATCCCGTGTCGAATAAGAAAACCGATTTTGCGCCGTTGGACCGCCTTGAAAACTTGCGTGCGGGGCCAAACGAATGAATAGTCTCCGCTCAGTGGGTATGCGACAGATCATCAAGACGTTGTTCCGGACGGTTACCGGGTCAACGTGTCTTTTCGCCTATCTGCTTTCGACTCCCTTGGCCCCGCTCAGCACCGCGTTGCTGGCGTGGATCGATGGCGAGCATACGGTGCAATTGGTTGGCCAGGAACAAGGCGCCCGCGTGGTCTTGTCTCACGACCAAAAAGTCCCGGGACAAGTGGCGAATCACAAACACTGCCCCGCCGCCGCCGCCATGGTGCTTTTTGCCGAGCCACCCGTGCCGGGGCAATCCGACCACGTTCTGAGTTTCGAATCCGCTGGATCCAACGCCATGTGGGAACGACTGCCCACTGTTAATGCGCCCGACGTTGGCGTGGCCTTGGATCGATCCTTCGCTCTTGCCTCTTGCCACTCCGTAGACGCGGCGATCCGCGACACTGTACACCCTGCGCCTCCACCTCTTTCGACTTCTGTGGTCGTGGTGCGGTCAACGGTCTTCCTGATCTGATAGCCAACCTCTAGCCTGTCCGCATTTTCCCCGCGGAATCAGGGCCTTCGTTCGTTCGCCAACCGCCTACCCGGCGGCCTTCTCCACATTCCGTCAGGTCTGCATTTCCAAATCGATCGTCTTGTTATGAAGAGGTTGCTGCTTTTTCCCTTTTACTGGTGCCTGGCTTTGTCGGCTGGGACCAATGCTCCAGAGGTTTCTCAGTCGACCGCGGTGCCCGAAAACGGGACATCGCTGGTCCGTGAGGCGTTGGAGCATAATTCCGAAATCCGCTTTTTCGAAGCCGAGCTTCAAGCCGCGAAAGCGAATCGCAAAATAGCGGCCCAATTCCAGCAGCCGGAACTCTCCGGCAGCGTGGGGCAAAAGCGCTCGACCGATCCGGCAGGAAGCACCCTGGGAGACGGCGTGGCCTGGAGCGTCGGGCTTGCCCAGACTTTCGAATGGCCAGGGCGAATGGGGCTCCGCAAAGCCATCGCCAACCAGGACGTCAACCTGGCCGAGTTGGGGCTGGAACGCTTCCGCACCGCTTTGGGTTCCAGTGTACGGAAACAAGCCCACGCGCTGGCCAGTGCGCGCCAACGTGCGCAAGTTGCCCGGGAAGTGGCCGACCGGCTTCAGGCCCTGCGAGAAGTGCTGATCCAGCGCGACCCGGCGGGCATCACGCCACAACTCGAAATCCGTGTCATTGAAGCCACCGAACTCTCCCTGCGACGCCGGGCTACCGACGCCCAACTCGCCGCTGAAAATGCCCGCCTGGCTCTCAATCTATTCATAGGACGGCAGCCTGACCGTGCGCTGGTAATTGTTGACTCCGATGTTCTGCCCGGTGACCTGCCCCCGCTGGCAGACCTGGCCTCGGCGGCGCAGACCAACAATTTCGAGCTCCACCTGCGAACCGCAGAATTGGAACAGCAAGGTTTCAAAGTGCGCCTGGCCCAGAACGAAAAATGGCCCGCCTTCACCGTGGGCCCCCAATATACCGAGGAAAATGCGGGTGGACAGGACCGGATCATAGGAGTCGGAATTTCGTTTCCCCTGCCCTTGTGGCGCAACAACTCCGCGCACGTCGATGCCGCGAAGGCCCGCCAAATGCAGGCGCAGTCCATCCTCGACACCGCCCAACGCGAAATCTCGCGGAAGATCGCCGCCGCACTCATAGCCTATGAGACTCGCCGACAGGAAATCGCCCACTGGCGCTCCGACTCAGTGAAACAATTCGCCGACGCCGCGGAATTGGCGGACCGGCACTACCGCCTGGGAGCGGTGCCCGCGACAACTTATATAGAACTGCAAAAACAGTACCTTGAGGCGGTGGAAACACTGCTGGAAGGGCAACGTGAGGCGATCGCCGCCGCCGCCGAACTGGAAGAACTCACCGGGCTCCACTTCCTCGCCACACCATGATCAATCGCATTCTCGAATTCTCCCTCCGGCAGCGGGCAGTAGTGCTGCTGGGAGTGGCTCTTTTGCTGGGAGTGGGCGTCTGGTCAGCACGGGAACTTCCGGTGGACGCCGTGCCCGACATCACTTCCCCCCAAGTCCAGGTCAATACCACCGTTGCGTCCCTTGCCCCGGAAGAGGTGGAGATGCTGGTGACCCGCATCCTGGAACAGGAGCTCGCCGGATTGCCCGGGGTCACCCAATTTCGCTCTTTGACGAAGTTCGGCCTGTCACAAGTCACCCTGCAGTTTGAGGATGGCATCGATGTCTACCGGTCGCGGCAATTGGTCAACGAACGCATACAAGCCGTGCGTGACCGCCTTCCGGCGGACATCGAACCCCGGCTCTCCCCCATCAGCACCGGCTTGGGCGAGATATTTTATTATACCCTCGGCTATCGGGCTTCGGCCACCAACAAACCGGCCTCGGCCAGGGACCAGTTGATGGAGCTCTATGAGGCGCAGGAGTATGTCGCGAAACCTTTCCTGCGGGCGACGCCAGGGGTGGCGGAGATCAATTCCATCGGCGGATATGAGCGCCAGGTCGTCATCGAGGCGGATACCCTCAAGCTCCAGGAAGCCAATATAACCTTTGGCGAACTGGCGGAAGTGGTGGCCCGCAATGGCGAAAACTCCGGGGGCGGCCTGATCGACCAAGCCGGCAAGAAAATGATCGTCCGGCTGATCGGCAAGGCGCAAAACGAGGAGGAACTAGCCAATCTTCCCGTAAAGTTTGGGGGCGGCATACGTCCGATCCTGGTCAAAGACGTCGCCAACATCGTGGCTGGAGCGGCAGTTCGAACCGGTGCGGCCACTGTCGACGGGCACGAAACCATCCTCGGGACCGTAATGATGCTGTCGGGCGAGAACAGCCGGGTCATCGCGCACCGCATCCGCCAACGTATCCAATTGTTGCAGGACCGCCTGCCCAACGGCATGGAAGCGCACGCCCTCTATGACCGTAGCGAGTTGGTGGACCGCACGGTTGGCACTGTTAAGAAGAACCTCTTCGAAGGCGCAATCTTCGTGGCCGCCGTGCTACTCGCCCTCCTGGGAAACTGGCGTGGAGCGTTGATCGTGGCCTTGGCTATTCCGCTCTCCTTCCTGAGCGCGATCATAGGCATGACCCACTTCGGGATTTCAGGGAATCTCATGAGCCTGGGCGCCATCGATTTCGGGTTGATCGTCGATGGCGCCGTCGTGATGGTCGAGAACATTGTCCGCACCCTGGCCCTTCGCCAACACTCGCTCGGGCGTCCGCTCACCCCCGAGGAACGGGCGAAAGCCGTGCTCGCCGCCTCCCGGGAAGTGGGCAGCCCCATGTTTTTTGGGGTATTGATTATAGCGGTGGTCTATTTACCCATCCTGGCCCTGTCCGGCATCGAGGGGAAAATGTTCCACTCCATGGCACTGGCCGTGATGCTGGCCCTGGGTGGGGCACTGGTGCTCGCCATCACTCTCATGCCCGTCCTCTGTTCCTTGCTGTTGCGGGGCCGGGTGGCCGAGTCGGAAAATGCGCCCATGCGCTGGATGAAGGGGGTTTATTCCCGGATCCTGGACTTCGCCCTCGCCCGCCGCCTGACCGTCGCTGTCCCGGCCCTGTTGCTATTCGCCGGGGCTCTCTGGCTCCTGCCCCGGCTGGGCACGGAATTCATACCTCGGCTCGACGAAGGCTCCACCGTCATGATGCTCTATCGCCCTGTAGGCCAAAGCCTGGCGGCCTCGGTCGAGGACCAAATTCGAACCGAGGATCTGATACGCCGGCAATTCCCCGAGGTGGAACGTGTCTTCAGCCGAATTGGCACCTCCGAGGTGGCCACCGATCCGATGCCTCCCAATGAGGCCGATTTTTACATAGATTATAATCCCCGCTCCCAATGGCGCCCGGTCAACGGCCGGATCCCGCTCAAACAGGAACTCGCCGAATCGATCGCTGCGGCTCTGAAGCAGGACATGACGAATACCGACATCGTCATTGGGCAGCCCATCGAAATGCGTTTCAATGAAATGCTGGAAGGTGTCCGGGCTGATCTCTCCATCAAGATCTTTGGTCCGGACTTCGACGTATTAGACGCAGCCGCCGAGAAGATCAAAGGCCTGCTTGAGAAAACCCCGGGAGCCACCGCCGTGGAATTCGAAACCGACGGACGCCCGCCCATGTTGAATATCACCCTGAAACGGGAAGAACTGCTGCGGCGCGGGCTTACCTCAGCCAGCGTCAACGATGCCATATCCACCGCGCTGGCAGGCAGAAATACCGGCCACATCCTGCACGATGCCCACAGCCACGAAGTGGTCGTTCGTCTTCCCGATGCCGCGCGGAATGACCCCGGGCAGATTCGAAAACTGCCGATTCGCGTGGGTGACCATGGAATCATCAGCCTGGGTGAAGTGGCGGACATAGCAACGACGGAAGCCGTCGAACCCATCCGTCGCGACGATGGGAAACGGCGGGCCGCGTTGCTGGTCAATCTAGACACTTCCGACATCGAGCGATGGGTCGGGGACGCGCGCCGGATAATCCTGGAGAAAGTCCCGCTCCCCGACGGCTACTCGATCGAATTTGGGGGACAATTCGAACATCTGCGGGAGGCCCGGGCTCGTCTCATGATCGTGGTGCCTGCGGCCCTGGCATTGATCTTCATCCTAATATTCATTGCCTTTGGGTCGATCCGGCAGGCGGCACTGGTCTACACCGGCATCCCGCTCGCAGTCATGGGAGGGGTCTTCGCTCTGTGGGCGCGCGGCATGCCCTTCAGCATCACGGCCGCGGTTGGCTTCATAGCGCTCAGCGGGGTGGCGGTCTTGAATGGCGTCGTGATGGTCAGCTATTTCAACCAGCTTCGGAAGAATGGCGTGGCACTGGCGGAAGCCGTTCATCAGGGAGCGTTGTCGCGCCTGCGCCCGGTCCTGATGACAGCCCTGGTGGCCGCCTTGGGCTTTCTCCCCATGGCCATCTCCCATGGGGCTGGCGCCGAGGTCCAGCGGCCCCTGGCAACCGTAGTGATCGGCGGAATTGCCACCTCCACCTTCCTGACCTTGGTCCTGCTGCCCATGCTCTACTCCACCTTTGAGAGGAGGGCTGCCGCCCGCCAATCGGGAGCGGCCTCTGTCACCAATACTGGCTGTCCGCCATGAGCAGGTGGCCTGCGGAGGGGTAGGCCATCTTGTTGGCGCCCTCGCCGCCCCCAAAGGCGAACTTCAAGGGGAACCCTTCCGGCACGCCGCCACGCAGGAAGAAATCCATATATAACCGGGCCCATACACCGTCCGGGGAAGAAATGAACGCCGACTGCCATTTCATATCGGCCGTCAGCGGCGAAAGGTAGATGGCCCGGACGGATCGATGGTAGTCGTTGATGACAAAGAAATCCTCATTATACCGGTCGCGAACGCGCAGGGTGATTCCCACCGCCGTCCGTCGTCCGTACCAGGCCACGCCCCACGGCATATCGCTCATCATCAGCGCGTCGTTGGGGAGGTAGCCGCATAATTGATTGATGACGACCGGGATATACGGCGGCGACGCGAGCACCGTACGCCGGTTGCGGGTCGCCGCCTGCATTCCTGGAAAAGCGCAAAAAGCCACCAGGAAGGCTTTGGCGATGAAATTGGCGCCGTAGAATGGGAAATCGAACTTCGACCAGATATCGTCCATCACGCCTGCCGCCAATATGATGACCAACGGGGCGAGCAGGACGATCAGGTTTTCGGTGTTGATCACCGGACAAAGCGTCGCAACATTTGTTTGGACCAGGGGCTGAACGATCAGGAACGTCAAAAACATCGAGAACACCAGCCACTTAAATCGAGCGACCGTCGGATTTCTCGCGGGGATAAAGAGTCCTACCAGGAAAAATGCAGCAAACCAACTGCCGCCGGTTGTAGGGAGCAGATTGCGCAACAGCTCTTCCTCATTGTTGCGGAACTTGTCGAGGAGATCATAGATCTCGACGTTCTTAAGCTGCGGGGCCAGCGATCGTTCCAGGCGATCCTCGGGAAACGCCTTGGTCCCGGCATATGCCGCCACTGTCGCCGTGCCAAACGGCAGACGGGATTTCGCTATGTTACGTACCGCCCACGGCATCACCAACACCAAGAAGGCTGCCACGCAGCTCAACGTCAGCGCCCAGCGCTGTTTCCGGCAGCTCAAGGCCAAAGATGCCACCACGGGCACCAACAGCCATCCAGACGAATAGACCGTCAGGCAGGCCAAACCCAACAGCCCGCCGACCATGGCTCCGTTACTAAGACTCTCGAACCGGGTGGGGTTCGATCCGTGACCATATCGTTTGGGGATCTCCGCCACCATCCAGGCCAGTACACTTACCAACGCCCCTAGCCAAAGCGTCGGCAAGCCGGAAAACACAAAATCCCAGTAGAGGTCGTTGGTGAGAAAAATCAACCCCGCCACAATCGCCGCTCCACGCGAAAAGAGGCCGTTGGTGATTCGGTAGACCATGAACACGACGGCCGCCAATCCCACTAGATTAAACAGCCCGATGGCGATTTCCGGCGTCGGCCGGGTCCGCGACTTGCCGGTCATCGCATGTCGGGTACTTTCGGGGAGCACTTTCAACACCCCCGCCAAGACCATCGGATAAAGCGGCGGATTGCTGATGTCGGCATGGGGCTTTTTGAGGATTTCGAACGGGCTCTTGCCTGCGTTCGTCAAGGCAGCCGACTGCAAGGCCACACTCAGGGGCCGAATATTCCACGTCGTGTATCCACGCCCTTCCGCGATGTTTCGGCCCAATTGAGCCATGTCCATGGCCTCGGGGGAAACGAAGTTGCGGGCCCGGTTCAGATGAAAAAGGCCCGCCAGGCATATCGCCACCATCAACAACAGTCCGCGGCGGACCCACAGCCTTCCTGCTCCTTCTTCGAGGACGTAGATCCATTGCTGAATTCCGAGTGGTGGTTGCTTCATGTCGTTTTACAATTCCGTCGCCCGCCAACTGCCGTTGAATGCCAGATTTCGGGTCGTCCGCCTAGCCTTGAATCCCCGTGCGTCCCGAAGACTTGGCACCCAGCATCTCCGCCGCACGCCGCCACGGCACCTCATAGGCCTGCACGAGGTTCCGAAAGCCCTTCACGGTCATCGGCTCCAGGGGCAGGCACAGGGCCGCCAAGTCGGGAGCGGACTTTAGGAGGGCCAGGTACGTGGCCTCCCCTACGAGCACTCGGCCGCGTCCGGACGCTCCTTCCAGCCGACTCGCCAGATTCACGTCCCGCCCAAACACTGTAAAATTGTACACGTGATCTTCGCTTCCCATGAGCCCCGCCGTCACATTGCCCGAGTTCAAGCCGCTTCCCAAGGCCAGGATGGGCAGCGGACGCAAAGGGGCCTCACCACGAGCAGCCCGCTCCAGATTCTCCGTCTCCCGCTGTCGATTCTTCGCCTCCCGGGTCTCGTTCAATCGCGCAATGGTCTGCTGGGCATTTACGGCGGCGATCACTGCGTCCACCGCGTGATTCGGATTGGCGGTAGGTGCTCCCCAAAACGCCATGACACAGTCTCCAATATATTTGTCCAGGGTGCCACCGTGGATTTTAACCACGTCCGCAATGGCCGCCAGGTATTCATTGACTGTCTTCAGGATTTCCTCCGACTGTGCCTCAAAGTACGCCTCGGCTTCCACCCCCTCCAATTTTGCCAATAGCACGTACTCTTCGGCCTCCGCCTGGAACCGGTCGGTCATCTCGGTAAATCCCCGGATGTCGGCGAAGAAAACCGTCAATTCCCTCCGTGTTCCGCCGAGCGCCAGCCTTTCAGCCTGCAGCAGCTCATCGACGACATTAGGCGAAACAAGCTTGGAGAAGAGCGCCAGGACCTTTTGCTGCTGGCGCCTCACAAATACCACCCGGTATACCACCATCGGGGGAAAGCCCAACGCCAGGGCGCCCAGGACCGGCGGCGCCACTGGGAGCCACAATCTGGTATGATTAAACACCACGTAGGAAACAGCTATCAGCCCGACACAGGGAATCAACAGGACCGCCAACGCCAGGGTTTCCCGCAATTTCCAAGTCAGGAAACACCCCGTGGCGGTCCACCCCGCGATCAGCAGCGCTTCCGCCCAAAAAGACCACCGATGGACAAAGCGCCGCTTAAGCACCGAGTTGGCGACGTTGGGATAGGTGGAAACCAAGGCATCAGCCGACTCCAGGGGCGTGGCCCCGATATCCGCCATGTTATTGCCGTTCATGACCGAACCCACGACCACCAATTTTCCTTTCCAGGGGGAGGCGACGTTGGTTCCCTCACTTCGAAGAACATCATCCTTCAAGACTTCCTGCATATAGCTGATGCCTCCCGGGAAACCAGGAAACCGGACGACGTTCGATTCGCCAACCCTTTGGATGGTAGGTTCCTTGGTTGCCTTGGTGACGGCCGCGGTCCAATCGATGGAAAAATATCCCTGGGAGTCCACGGGTATCACGACCGGCTCCACTCCGGGCGGGCCCCGAAGGATGATGCGATCCTTGAGGATCTCCGCCTTCTCCAGGTCCAGGCCCAGCTTGGTGGCCGCCAGCACGATTCCCATATGCCAGACGCGGGGCCGCTCAAACACGGGGTAACTTATACTCCCGCGCTTGGTCGGGAAGACCACCTCCTCCTTCTCATTATAGGGTATCGATTCCCAACCGACGCCAGCCTCGTCGGCGCCCAGCCGGAATACCTTGATCACCCGCTTCTCGCGATCCACCGCCACAAACTCCCGGGAACGGAAGCGAAAATAGCTCTGCAGGTCCGGCGAAATGAATTCGCAATCCTGGTAGGCCCGCACCCGGCGGACCGTGCCGTCGATGTCCTTGGGCGAATCCACCGACCCCAGGGACGCGCCCGCGAAACGAAACATATGCAGGCAACCGACATTGGTGGTGACCGCCAGGATGGTGTTCGTGGTGGATTTGATTATATGGGCGAACTGCTCGTCGCCGCCTTCCTCACTAAGGCTCGGCATCAAAGCCGCCAGGGCCGCGGCTTGTTTTTCCCCGGCGGGCGAACGCGGCGACGGCTTGTCGGATTCCGGCTGGGGAGACTGCGAAAGCGCCTGGGCCACCTGCTGCCGCAGCCAATCGCCATCGTCAAACCGTTCCTCGGAAAATAGCACGTCGAAGGCCACGGCGTGCGCTCCTTCGGCATTCAATTCACGCAATACCTTCGCATAAATATCCCTGGGATATAAGGGATGGAGGCGCTTCTGCAAGGTCAGTCCCAGGTGCAGGTCCATGACGGTGTCGTCATTGAAGAGCACCATTCCCAGGGACGGGTCCAAGGCTTCACCTCTGGAGGCCGCGCGCCCCACCCGGTCGTCGTAAGCGATAAGTTCGAGGCGGTGGAGAAAATCGAGACGGCGAGCCTGCAAAACCAGGGAGCGGCGAAGCGGGCCGGCTGCTTCATGATCGCGCGCCGTGTCATTCACCCAGTTCGATAGCCCGTGGATTGCCACCGCCACCAGGACGGAGCCCAAT
Organism: Candidatus Limnocylindria bacterium; assembly: GCA_035493435.1. Classification (GTDB taxonomy): domain Bacteria; phylum Verrucomicrobiota; class Verrucomicrobiia; order Limisphaerales; family UBA9464; genus DATJII01. Next base: position 13,208 of record DATJII010000316.1, read on the forward strand.
CCAATGAACCAGGGTATGCCGCGTTTCAGATTCACGGAGCCGCGACGGATAGAAACAAAAAACCCGGAGGGCTTGCAACCACTCCGGGCTTCTATTAACCGGGACACAAGTCCCAGCTTCGATTAAGGATTGCCGGTCGAGGCACCTGAGGTAACCGGACGAGTCGGAGTAAATCCGCTCGGCACGAACACCGAAGGCGTGCCTTCACCGTTGAAGCCACCACCATCGTCAAAATCCGCCCCGCTGGCGGCTACGACGGAATCAGAATCCGGGTCGTAGGCCTGACCTTTGCAGACGTCAAATTTGCCGCCCTTGGAGGTCGTGACCGTCACGCAACCTTCGGTAACAGCGACGCGACCATTGGCGTACACTTTCCACTTGGTGCCCTTGATGGCAGCCGTCGTGGTCAAAGTCGAAACCGTGTAAACCGATTGGGGAGCCAGCTTCTTGACGTAGCCTGCTGCCGAACCAGCCTTGACGCTAATGCGGGTCGTAATGACCGGAGCCGAGCCGCTCGTATCGGCGGTCAACTCGTCAAGGGTGACGCTGGAATTCTCAAGAACGTTCAACCCCGGGCCATTGATGCCCAGATTGAAGCGAGCCAACGACTTGCTGCCGGTGGCGATCAGCTCACCAGCTCCGACCTGCTGTTTCACCTTGGCAGGCGCGTTGGCGACAGTAACGTCACCTTGAAGGCCCACGATTGTCGCAGTGCGCGTCTCAGCCGCACTGGCTAGGAGGGAGCCAGCGCAAACCCCGACCACCGCATAAGTGACCAGGCTAGAGAGGAGACCAATTCTTTTCATGGTAAAGCCTTGCAACGAACAGAGTTTTAAACTCGGGGAAAGCCTACGGAACCCACTGGTTTTGTCAACGTTCAAATCCATGAAATTGCTGTTTTTCTACCCTTTTGACACCTCACCCGTTGGGCCAGAAACCCTCTCGATTTCCACCGGCGCAATACGGCGCCGTTGGTACCAGGCCATCGCCATCAAATCCCAAATTCCCCGTCCCAACCTGTTCCAAACACCGTACTTAGACACACCGGCCACCCGTTCCCGGTGCCGTACAGGCACTTCAATGGCCCGGCTGCCATTGCCTGCCACCAGGATGGGCAGGAAACGGTGGAGTCCGTTAAACGCGAAGACCCCGTTCAATGCCGAACGTCGGAAAGCTCTCAGGGCGCAGCCGGTATCCGCGAAATCCGAGCGTAACGCCCACATGCGCACCCTCCGGGCGACGAGGGAGGACATTTTCCGCACCCAAGTGTCCTGCCGATCCACCCGATGCCCGCTGACGAAATCGAACTTTCCCAACATATCCAGCATGCGGGGTAGTTCGACGGGGTCATTCTGCAAATCCCCGTCCAAGGTGCAAATGTACGGGGCCACCGAGCCGGTGATACCCGTCCATACGGCGGCGCTTTGGCCCCGGTTGCCAAGATGGCGAAGCCCGCGGACGTGGGCATTGGCGGAAGCTGCGTCCCGCACGCATTGCCAGGTGGAGTCCTTGCTGCCGTCATCCACCAAAACCAATTCCCAAGTGAAACGGGAAGCTGAAAAGATCCGATCGATCTCTTTGACCAACGGTTCGACGTTCTCCGCCTCATTGAAAAGCGGCACCACGATGGAGACTTCTAGCGGCACAGGATGGGCAGGATATCGAAAAGCGAAGTGGGACGCTAGCGTGGGCCACCAAGGGCAGGCGACGAGGTTTTCAGGTCCGCATGAAGACGGCAGACTTCACGATAGAGTATCTCGGTGAGTTCTTTGCGATCCGCGATCGCCTTGACGGGCTGGCCGACCTTGATTCGCGCCGACACCCGTTTTTTGGAGAGCAAATTGAGAAAATGAGGGAAAAACGTCATGTCCTTCCAGTAACAGACCTCGTCCGCCGGATTTCCTTCATCAAGGTCATAGGCGATCGCCAACGGTAGAATCCGCCAGCCGCCCTTGGCCGCTGGATCGAGCAACGACGAATGAAACGGCAAAACGGAATCGCCGCCAGAGCTGGTACCCTCAGGGAAAATGACAACCGGAACACCATCGACGGATCGACTGCGAATAGCATCACTCGCGGCATGGACGTCGGCGCGACGTTCACGACGAATATAAACCGTGCCACCCGTAGTCGCCATGGCTCCTAGCAAGGGCCAGTTGCGGACTTCCGCCTTGGAAACAAACGCGGCCGGAATCCGGCTGGCGAGCACCACAATGTCGAGGTAGCTCAGGTGATTGCAGACAATCAGGTCGACCGGCGGAATATCGCGGAGTTCCGGTAACCCAAAACCGATCCGCTTCAACGCCGCGGCGGAGCTGGATTTCAGCCACACCGCCCGCTTTTGGAATTCGCCCGGTCCCGGCTTGATTCCCCGGGCTCGCAGCCAGTCGTAAAGACAGCCTCCGATGAAATAGAGGAGACGAAAAAGGACTCGAAAAGGATGACGATACATGAACCTCAGCCGACCAAACGCCGGGCGGCGGCGGGGAGGTTCTCCAAATCCAGCAAGGTTAGGAAGTCAATCGTCTTGAATTCACGATCAATGGCTGGCGCACCACAGATTCTCGCCCCGAGCGAAAGGTACGCCCGCAACAACTTGGGAATTTTGGGCTCCACCAGAGCCAGAACGTCCAAAGGACAGGCCCAAGCCGGATGCGGATTCGTGCGCAACGGAGCATCCACCAGAAAACGTGACCCAATCTGGATGTACGCCGACGCACCCTCGCGGGTATCCTGCGAAGTCATCGAACTGCAACCGATCAAGTAACGGGCGCCATTCGCCCGGGCATAATCCGCAATTCCACGCCACAACAGCCCTAACACGTGGAGATTACGGTGATCCCGATGGACACACGCACGCCCCAGCTCAATGATCTGGTCATTCACCGCCGCGTAAGGGCGAAAATCGAATTCCTGCGCCGAGTAAAATCCCAGATTGGCCAGTGCCTTGGGACCGGTCTGCAGGCGATAGGTTCCCACCACTTCGCCGGTCTTCTCCAATTCCACCAGCAAGTGATCGCAGACCGCATCGAAACGATCTTCGTCCCTCAAAGTCGCGTACGCGCTTTCCAGACCCTCATTCAATTCGAGGTTGAACACGAGAAACCGCAGGGTCTGGGCGGCGTGCAAATCGCTTTGGCTGGACGCCACGCGTAAGCGGTATCCGCCGGCAGAATTGGTGCGTGAAAGCACACGCGTCCCCATAAACCCTTCCCGGGACCGGCTGGAAACCGGCTCAGGATGGGTTGGATGATCTGAGGTCGCTTTCGGTAAGATCTCCATTTCGATTACAAATATGCTCTCAACTACCGTAACACTACACGTTAACTTGAAGTGACGCCGGATACGAGAAGGTGACGTCAAGCATCATTCCTTCGTCAAGCTTTCAAGTAACAACACTGCTACCACCGTTTCTGTTTCACCGCAAAACCGGCGGGCACCTTAATTCGGAGAAACCCATTCGCCAAATGCATCTCGACAGATAGCCGGAAATGGCACAATAAGCGTCCATCTTAAAGGGGTATCGGGGCCTTGCGCCAGCCCGTAAATTGCTCAAAAGCAAACCAATCCACTCCGAATAACCCATTCCCTTGTGCGTCCGCCTTTGACTAAGATGCTGCTGAATCTCCTTCGTTTTTTGCCGATCCTGCTAGCAGGAGTATGGACCGCAACGGCCCAAACCCCTGAATGGATTTGGGGCGATCAATCCGCCAACGGCGAGACCCGCTATTTCCGCAAACAGTTTTCCGTCCCCGCCGGAACCCTCCGCGGGGTGGTAACCGTTGCCGCAGACAATGGAGCGGAAGTCAAAATCAACGGGCAGACTGTGGCCCGCAATAGTAACTGGCAACAAGCGACTTCCGCGGTTTGGGACCATCCAACTGCCGGGTCGGCGATCTTGGAGATAAAGGCGCAAAACGAAGATGGAGCAGCCGGACTGCTAGTTCGGGTGGAACTGGTCGCGGCTGACCGTTCCAAGACTCTGGTAGTCAGCGATTCGAGTTGGGAAACCTCGACCGACGGGAAAGCTGGATGGAAAGGCGCGAAGTCACTCGGCAAGAACGGAATCGATCCCTGGGGAGACGTCCTGAAAAGCCGCGAAGCCACCACGGCTGAATCCTTGGAATTGTTGCCGCAATTCAAAGCCGAGCTCCTCCGCAGCGCGACACCCAGTGAAGGTAGTTGGGTAAGTATGACCGTCGATCCCAAAGGCCGGCTGATCGTTTCCCCGCAAGGATCCGAACCGATGCTGCGGATTACTCTTACTCCCGAGGGTCAAATCGCCAACCTGGAGCCAATCAGCGTACCTGTCTCCGGTGCGATGGGCCTGCTTTATGCCTTCGATTCGCTTTACGCCAACGCCCAAGGTCCCGACGGCTATCACCTCTACCGGATCCGTGACACCAACGGGGACGACAAATATGACAAGGTGGAATTGGTTCGCCGCTGGAAAAACTCTGGCGAAGATGGCGGCCCGGGCGAGCACGGTGCCCACGGGATTCTGGCTGGTCCCGACGGTCGACTGTATGTCGTGTGCGGTAATTTCGTGGATGTACCCGCCGATATCTCCACCAAATCTCCGGTCCGCAATTACGGCGACGATCTCGCCTTGCCCCGGATGGAGGACGGCAACGGGTTCGGATCGAATCGTAAACCACCTGGGGGATTCGTGTTGCGTTGCGATCCTGACGGGAAAAACCCCGAACTTTTTGCCGCCGGTCAGCGAAACACCTACGACATTGCGTTCAACGCTTCCGGAGAACTCTTCGGGTTTGATAGCGACATGGAGTGGGATTGGGGCACACCCTGGTATCGTCCTACCCGTGTCTACCACATCGTCAGTGGTGCCGACCAAGGCTTCCGTGAAGGCAGCGGCAAGTACCCGGAATACTATCAGGATTCCCTCCCCTCGGTCGTCCAGATTGGGATCGGATCACCCACCGGTGTCCATTTTGGCGGTGGACTGAAGTATCCCGCGAAGTATCAGCAGGCTTTTTACATCATGGATTGGAGCTACGGCCGCATTCTGGCCGTCCACCTCGCCCCATCGGGAGCTACCTACTCTGCCCAGTACGAATCCTTTGTTCGCGGCAAACCCTTAAACGTGACCGACATGGTACCGGGGCCAGACGGAGCCCTCTATTTCACTACTGGTGGTCGCGGAACCCAATCCGGACTCTATCGAGTTGCCTATACTGGCAATGAATCCACCAGCCCGGCTTCCTCCCCCGCCCCAGCCACCGAAGAAGCCAGTCTCCGCCATGAACTCGAGAAATTCCATGGAGCCACCCCTGCGCCCAGTCAGGATTTGGTGTGGAAAGGACTTCAAAACTCCGACCGCCACGTGCGCTATGCAGCGCGCCTGGTCTTGGAAAATCTTCCGGTGGCCACGTGGAAAGAGCGTGCGTTGACCGAAAAAGACGTCCACGCAGGACTTACGGCCCTCCTGGCGCTCGCCCGCACCGGAGAAAAATCGGACGCCATACCCCTGCTTAAAGCTCTCGGGAAATGGCCCCTGCCCTCGTTGGATGAAGAAAATCAGCTCCTCAAACTACGGGTCATTGAAGTGGCATTCTCTCGATTTGGTATTCCTGAGGAAATTCGGGCGATGGCGATCGAACGCCTGGACCGGATCTATCCCGCCAACTCCTGGGCTCTGAACCGCGAATTGTCCCAACTCTTGGTAGCGTTGGATGCCCCCGACGCCGTCACCAAAACGCTGGCCTTGCGCGACGCCTCGACCATTCAAGAAGAACAGGTTCACTACCAAGCGGTCCTTCGCGCCGCCAAGGCGGGCTGGAGCACCGAAGACCGGAAGCGCTATTACGCTTGGTTCTATCTCAAACCGGGCCAGGAAACTGGCGGCTTCTTGCCGGCAGCGGTCAACCATCCGCCCGCTTTTGTCCAGTGGTTCCATGACGTGGGGCTGGAAGCAGGCAATGGGGCGAGTTATCCGAATTTCCTAAAAGGTATCCGGCAGAAAGCTTCCGCCGGACTGGCCGACAACGAAAAAGGGGAACTGGCAACGTGGATTACCGGAACGGCGTTCCAGACTTCCATCGCCACCAAAGCAACGCCAGTCGTCCAACACAAGTTTGTGAAGAACTGGAAGATGGCAGATCTCGCCCCCGCCTTGCCCCAAGCGGCAAAGGGACGTGATTTCGCCCGGGGGAAAGCCCTTTTCACCGAGGCCCAGTGTATCGCCTGCCACCGATTCAATGGCGAAGGTGGTGCCATCGGGCCCGACCTGACTGGCTTGAGCAGCCGCTTCACTCGACCGGATATCCTCACCAGCATCCTCGATCCGTCGGCGGTTATTAGCGAACAGTACCAAGCACTCTCGTTTACATTGAAGAACGACGATGACGTCACCGGACGGGTTGTAGAAGAAACGTCGGACAAGTTCGTAGTCGTCACCGACTCCCTTCGCGGCACCAAAACCGAGGTCAACAAATCGGAAGTCAAAAGCCGGAACGCCTCCAAAATCTCTCCGATGCCCGAAGGATTGGTCGATATCCTCACCCGGGACGAGATCCTGGACCTGATCGCCTATCTGGAATCCAACGGACAATCGGGCGCTCCGGCCTTCAAGAAATAACGAGGCCAGGATTCGGCAGAGAGCCCGCAACTGGGCCTATTACCAGCCAGTTACCTCAAATCCGGCTTCCTCCACCCACGAACTTTGCCAAGGTTGACCGAGGCTTCCCGGAATTGCCGGTTTGCTACCGGGGTATCCTGTTTGCTACCAACTACGCGCGCGTGACGCAAACAGGCCCCAGTCTATTGCTACTCGTTCCCGCTTATAACGAGGAACTGCGAATCGGTCCCGTACTTGCCGACTATGCCGAATACTTCTTTCGGCACTATCCGGGACGTTTCCGGCTGGTTGTGGTCTTGAACGGTTGCCGTGACAACACCATCGGTGTCGTCCGGGCGGCCGAACAGAAATACCTCTGCATTTCGCACCTGGAGTTTCCCGGGAAAATCGGCAAAGGCGGGGCTTTAATCGAAGGGCTCAAACGAGCGCCCCTGGCGGATCTGGTCGGTTTCGTGGATGCCGATGGAGCCACCCCGCCCCAGGCATATCATGCCTTGGTCGAACGCCTTATCCAATCCAAGGGAGACTGCGTGATCGCGTCCCGTTGGATATCCGGTGCCCGCATTCACCATGAGCAGCCGGGAAAACGCAAATTTGCCAGCCGCCTTTTCCACCTGTTCGTCGCGGCCTTCTTCGGCATGGGTATCCGCGACACCCAGTGCGGAGCAAAGATCATGCGCCGCCAGGCAGTGGACGACGTAATCGACCGGCTGTGCCTGGCCGATCTGGCCTTTGATGTGAATCTGCTGTTTTCGCTGCGCCGGGCGGGGCATTCGGTGGAGGAGTGGCCGACCGAGTGGACCGACAAGAGCGGATCGAAAGTGATCTTCGACTTTCGCACCTCGCTCAACATGCTTCTCTCCCTGGTGCGCCTCCGGCTGCTCTACTCCCCATTTTACCGATGGATCGGCCCCTTGCGCCCCTTGGAAGTGTGGATCTACCGCAAACTGAATGCCCCCCCTCCTCTGCCCGCCCCCGAAAAAACGACGCCGCCCACGGCCTGAAGCTGTTGCGGTACGTTTCGGAGCCTGTAACCTCTGGCGGTGGTTATCGAACTGATCAACACGGGTTCGGAGTTGATGCTCGGGCGGGTGCTTAACTCGCACCAGCAGTGGATTTGCCGCACCTTGGCCGATCATGGCTACACGGTTACCCGCCAAGTCGCGGTGCCCGACGGTGCCGATGACATCGAACGTTCCGTGGTAGAAGCCCTCGGTAGGGCTGACTTGGTCATAACCACCGGTGGGCTTGGACCCACCTGCGACGACATCACCCGCGAACGCATCGCCGGCCTTTTGGGAGTCCCGTTGGACCACGATCCCGCCGTGGAGCGCCAGATTCACAGCTTCTTCACCTCGCGGAATCGCCCCATCCCGTCCCGGACCAAAGTGGAAGCATTGGTGCCACCTGGAGGCCTCGTGCTTCCCAACAGCCAAGGCACCGCGCCCGGTTTGGTACTTAGACATGGGCCCAATAAGTACCGGACAGGTGGAACTCCTTCCTGGATCGTGATGCTTCCCGGGCCACCCCGGGAATTGCATCCCATGTTTCGGGAAAGCGTCATCCCGTGGCTCCAAAAGACGTATCCCTTGAATACGCCGTTCGTGAACCGGACTTTGAAAACTACGGGCTTGGGCGAATCCCTGCTCGAGGAAAGACTCACAGGCCCGCTGGATTCGCTGGTCAGGCAGGGCATGGACCTCGGGTTCTGCGCACGCGTCGGGGAGGTGGAAGTCCGGTTTGTGGCCCGCCATCCGGAGGCTGCGGAAATGGTGGCGGAAGCCGAAAGAATCACCCGGCAACAAATCGGCGAATATATTTACGGAAGCGGTGACGAAACCCTGGAAACCGCCCTTGTCAAGGCACTGACAGACCGCCGGCGAACACTGGCGCTCGCCGAATCCTGCACTGGCGGCCATATCGCCAATCGTATCACCAATGTTCCGGGCGCTTCGGCGGTACTCGTAGCCGGTTTGGTTACCTACGCCAACTCCGCCAAGCAGCGCTACCTGGGAGTAAGCCCGGCGGTATTGGAAGCGCACGGAGCAGTCAGCGAACCCGTAGCCATACAGATGGCGGAAGGTGCGAGAACGACCAGTGGAGCGGACTTCGCCATCGCAGTCACTGGTATTGCCGGCCCCACGGGAGGCACGGAGCAAAAGCCGGTCGGAACCGTTTTCATTGCCATTGCCAGCCCCGATGGCACGAAGTGTTGGAAGGAACTGAACCGGTTCGATCGCGAAACCTTTAAATATACCACCGCCCAGCAAGCCATGGTTCGGCTGCTGCGGCTGGTGCTTAACAGCGAGGCGCCCCACGCGTGACCACCGCCAACAAAGTCACGATTGGACGCATTCTCCTGATACCGTTTTTCGTCTATCAGTTCCTGGAGTACCGTACCACCCATGAGTCCCTGGCACACTGGCTGTGCCTGGGCTCCTTTGCCGCCATCTCCATCCTGGACGGCGTCGATGGCTTCATCGCCCGGCGTTTCAATCAACGCAGCGAACTCGGTGCGGCGCTCGATCCGTTGGCGGACAAGCTCCTGCTCACGGCGAGTATCATCCTGCTCAGCCTGAATCGCTCGCCTTTCGTCAATTTGCCGCTTTGGCTGACGGCCCTGATCCTTTCACGCGACGTCCTGATCGGCCTGGGAGCGGGAGTTATTTATTTTACCTGCGGCAAGATTGATATCCGCCCCCGGGTGCTCGGAAAAATTGCCACGGTGGCCAACGTGGTCATCGTGATCTGGGCGCTTTGTGGATTCTCCCCCAAAATACAATCCTGGATGACGATCGTCGTCGCCCTGTTGACCGTCGTTTCCGGCCTCCAATATCTCTCCGACGGCATCCGGCAATTGAACGAAAGTCCGCGGAGCGCCGCCTCTCCCAAGCAATAGAGACCTCGCGAACCTCGATTCTCACAAGCCTCGCTCGCGGGCACGCAAAGCCGCGACCACCGCCTCCGTCACACGCTCGGGTACGATTCCCTTCATGCACCGAAAATCGACGGGGCACTCGCGAAGAAAACACGGTGCGCAAGGAGTCGAAACTCGCACCCAATGATGGGTGGGATCGCCCGGAAGGCCGGGTCCGGTGAGTTCGGGAGAGGTGCTTCCAAAGGGGACGACCACGGGAACACCCAAAGCGGCGGCGACATGCATCGGCCCCGTGTCGTTGGTCAGCAATACCTGGCATCCGGCGAGGGATATCATTAGTTCCCGCAGGCTGGTCTTGCCCGCCAACGATATCTTATGTCCAGCGGGAACGCTCAACAAACCCGTGAGGCGATTGGCTAATTCCACGTCCGCCGGTCCGCCAAATACCACAAAGCCGCACCCTTCGCGTCGATAGAGTTCGTTGGCGGCGGCGGCAAAATTTTCCAACGGCCAGCGCTTGGCCGGACCGTATTCGGCGCCGGCATTGAGACCAATCCATCGGGAGGGCTTCCCTGCCCCGATATACAACGCACTGGCCTTGGATTGTTCCCCGGCAGATAGGCTCAGCAGCGGGCGCAAAGGCGTCGGATTCGCCCCCAGGTGCGCCACCAATCGCAGATAATGATGCGTCTGATGATGGGCAACATCATAGGTTGCCCGAGGCGCATCGCCGCCCGCATCGGCCAAGGCCACCAAGGCTCGCACCTGCGCCGGGGTTCGTTTCTTCATCTGACCTGCCGTATCCCGGACCGACACGATGTCGGTGAGTAACCGATTGCGCCACCGCCAGGAACCGCCGATTCGGCGGGGCACCCGGGCTATAAACGCTTCCAGTCCGGTTCGGGGCGAATTGGGCAAGAGCAGCGCCCAGTCGAATCGGCCCTGCCGAATCCTTTTCGCCACCGTCCAGAGGGATTCGCCCTTTTCGAACGTGAGAATTTCGTCGACGGCTGGATGGCTATCCCAAAGATCCCGGAGTTTTTGCTGGGTCAGAAGGGTTATATGGGTCTCAGGAAATCGTTCCCGCAAGCGCAGCAAGGCGGGCGTCGTCATGACGGCATCCCCGAGCCAATTGACCCCACGTACCAATATACGTTGCGGGTCAGGACGTTCTGACGCCTTCACGCACCGTCCTCCGAACCGGATGTCTCGGCCTGCCCGCCCTTCTCCAGGCGCGCCTTTTGGATCGGTGACAGGGGTTTCCATCGGCGATGGACCCAGAACCAATTGGCGGGATCGCGACGGATGGCCGCCTCGAATTGGCGATTGATTTCGAGCGTGATGGATTCCAGGGAACGCGGCTCCCCATCGGAAGTGCGGGTCAGAATCTCGGTTCCCACTTCGATCCTCCAGCGGGCCAGGCCGATCCTATAGCAAACGGCCACATAGAGTGGAGTATTATACCTCAACGCAAACAATGCAGGCGCCGAACTGCAGGAGCATTCATGGCCCAGGAACGGCAGCCACAGGCCACGGTCGCCGGCGTGCTGGTCCGCCAGCAAGCCGAGCACCATCTTGCCTTGGCCCAAGGCGGCCTTCAGGGCAGCTCCTTCGGTCCGCCGCTCGAAATAGCGCGCGCCCGTGGCTTCGCGCACCCTTTGCAGCAACCGATTCAGTGAAGGTTGGCGTAGCGCGCGATAGGTCGTTCCCACGGTCCAACCCGCTGCCATATCCTTGACCCGCGCAAACACCTCGAAATTGCCGAAGTGTCCCACGGCGCCGATGACACTCTGGTCACCTTGGGGTAAAGCCTCGGTGAGGTGGATCCATGACAGGCGCTCTTTCATCGCTTCCGGAGACATGGATGCGGTTTTCATTCCGCAGGCGTAGTTTTCGCCAATCCGCAGGAAGTTCTCCCGGGCGATGGCTAGCAATTCCGCAGGAGACTTCTCGGAGCCAAAAACCATTTCCAAATTTCGCAACGCCACCCGGCGATGTCGGCGATCCAGACACCATGCCATCCAACCAAAGGCGCGGCCAATGCGGGCGACGACGTTCAGAGGCATCGCCTGTATAACGGCAATGAGCGCTCCCAATAACCAGACGACAATGACCATAGGTGTCGTTATTTGAAACAGATCCGCCGCACGGCATCATCGAAACCTTCCGCGCCAGCCATGATCTTGATTTCCACCCGCATGAAATAAACTGGCACGTCCCGGCGATCGAGCTTGGGAAAACGCACGGCGTCCTTTTGTGTCGTTAATAACATGTCTGCCCGGCGGATAACGGCCCGGTTCAACGCATCGAGCACTTCCTTTTGGCTGAAACGATGATGATCGGCAAAGGACCTCGACATGACCACTTTGGCTCCGAGCTCCTCGAGCTTGTCGTCAAAGCTTTTGGGTTGGGCGATGCCTGTCAAAGTCCCCACCCGCCGCCCCTTTACCAGGTCCATCCCATGGCGTGCCCCGGTAAAGACATCTTCGAAGTAGAGTGGGCTGTGGACGCACTCGATCAATTCCGCCTTGTTGTTCAAGGTGCCGATGCGTTCACGCAGGGCGTTGATTCGTGCTGAGTTCGCCGGGGTGGATCGATCCACCTTGGTCAGGAAAATCACCTTCGCTCGCGCCAGATGCTTGGGAGGTTCCCGCAGAGTCCCACGAGGCAGCAGGAATTCGTTCCCAAAAGGCTGCTGGGAATCGACCAACACGACATCCGTCCGGCGTCCTGCAAGACGCCAATACTGGAATCCATCGTCCAAAAGCAAGGTGTCGCACCCGAAATGTTCCACGGCAAAACGACCCGATTTGACGCGGTCCTTGTCGACCAAAACGATCACGTCCTTTAAGTTCGAGGCGAGCATGAAGGGCTCGTCACCCGCCGTTTCGGAATCCAGCAATAACGCCCGGCCATCCGAAACAATGCGGGGGGGCGTCGTATCCCGACGCAGGAGCAATCGATCCACCATCCGTTCCCACAACGGTTTGGGTTTGGAACGATAACCACGCGAAAGAATGGCCACCCGACGGCCTGCGTCCTGAAGTGCCCGGGCGAACTTCTCCACCACCGGAGTCTTGCCTGTGCCGCCCACCGTAAGATTGCCTACGGCAATCACTTGCACGCCGAGAGTCGCATCCCGGAAGACGCGGGCGTCATACAGCATGCGCCGCAATTTGACGATGCCCGCGAAGATATGGGACAGGAACAGCAAGACCCGCCGGATGGCGTTGGCCTTGCGTCCCGGACGGTCCCCAAAGATGACTTCCAACAAGTAAGTCTCGGTCTCTTCAGTCCAATCACGAAAGCGGTCGCGCACGTTGTCCCCGTAGCCTGCCAAGAGTTGCGCCTCCCGAGAAGCCAACATCGCACGTTTCCGTCGACACCAGCGCAGTGACGGCTTTCACCCTCACCCTTTCTCCGCTAAGAAGTTCACCGCCGCATGAGCACCCGCTTCGTTCACACCGCCGATTGGCAATTGGGCAAACCTTTCGCCGGCATCGCCGACCTCCAAAAGCGGTCTTTGGTGCAACAAGAACGTTTCGAAGTGCTCAAACGGATTGGCCAATCGGCACGCGAACACCAAGCTGAGTTCATTCTGGTCGCCGGAGACCTGTTCGATTCCGCCACCCCCACCAAAGAAGTCGTCGCAGCGGCCTGCAGCGCCATCGGTGCACTCCAGTTACCCGTGTTGGCTATCCCAGGCAATCACGACGCCGGCAGCCCGGGCAGCGTGTGGCACCAGCGATTTTTCCAAACCCAATGCTCCGCACTTGCACCCAACCTGCGGGTGCTACTGGAACCTGTCCCGGCCGAAATCGGCTCGGCGGTCGTCTTTCCCTGCCCCTTGCTGCGGCGCGCCGAATCGGTCGATCCAACTGCATGGCTGCGGAATATAGACGCCTCCGACGAACGCTATGCCGGAAAGACTCGAATCGTCCTGGCCCACGGGAGCACCCATGATTTTGGCTCCGAGACCGATGATGAAGAAATCGGATCTGCCGCGAATCAGCTCTCTTTGGCGAGCCTGCCTGAAGCCGCCTTTGATTACCTGGCCCTAGGCGACTGGCACGGAACGAAACAAGTGGGACCAAAGGCCTGGTACTCGGGAACTCCCGAAAGGGACCGCTTTCCCAAGGGCGAATCCAATGAACCGGGGAACTGCCTGTTGGTTAACCTCCACCGCGACGTGGCGCCCGAGGTGATCAAGACCGCGACCGCACGATTCGGCTGGCATGATCTTGCCTTCGACTTTGTCGACGACACGGGCCTCCAGGCGCTCCGCCTGCGGCTGGATTCCCTGATCGCCGGCAGGGCCCGCGAAGACCTGCTGCGGCTGGAATTGTCCGGCACACTTGGCATCGCTGCCACGAACCTGCTGGAGGAATACCTGGAAGGATTGGAGGCCCGGCTGCTGCGCATTAAATTATATAACCGCACCCGGGTCGCCCCGACTGAAGAGGAGATCCAGTCCCTTACCCTGCGGGCTTCCGACCCGCTCATTGCGCGGGTGGCCCATCGCCTGGTGATCGAGGCGGCGGGCGAGGGCGAGGAGGCGGCCATCGCACGCATGGCGCTTCGCGAACTCCACGCCGCCTGCCTCCATAACTAACAATATATTTCCCATGCGCCTGCTTTCCGCCACGCTGAGAAACTACCGGATCCATCGGGAGTTGAAGGTCGACTTCGACGCCTCGCGCACCCTCATTGGGGGCGCGAACGAAAGTGGTAAAAGCACCTTGGTCGAGGCCATGCATCGCGCCCTCTTCCTGCGCGCCAAAGGGAACACGGAATTTCATCGCGAGATGGTTTCATCGCACGGGGGCCATCCGGAGGTGGAACTCCAATTTGAATCCGGCGGCACTACTTATCTGCTCAAAAAACGTTTTGGATCGACCGGCACCGTGACCCTCACTCCCGCCAACTCACCCGCTTTGACAGGCGACGCGGCAGAAGCCGAACTCGCCCGTTTGCTCGGGGTCGAGCCCGGGGCCGCTGGCAAGGTAGCGGATGCTCAATGGTCGCACCTCTGGGTCTGGCAGCGGGAAAGCGGAGAAAATCCCACCGAACACGCCAACCGCCAGCAGGCGAGCCTGATTCAACGCCTCCAGCAATCGGGCGGAGCGGTCGCCATGCAATCGGAACTCGATGAACGGGTCGCTCGCGATTTCTCCACGCTCGCCGAGACGATTTTCACCCTCGCTGGCAAGGCCAAGGTGGGTTCCGATTTGGAGCGGGCGGAAACAGTTGCGGCTTCGGCACAGGACGAAAAAAACGCCGCCATGGCGCGGATGGACTCTTCATTGCAAGCCATCCGGGACTTCGACGAATCGTCCCGTGCGATAGTTACGGCTAACGAGAGTTTAAAAGGACTGGAAAACAGCAAGGCGGCCACGGTGGCGCGACTGGCCGAAGTGGAGAAGCTCCGGCGGGACGAAATCGAGCGAGCGGGCCTGGCCAAAAATGCCGCCTCCGCCCACGCATTCCTGGAGGGCGTCCATAATCAAATAGCGACTCTGCGGCTGACGATGGCTGCCTTGAGCAAGGCGTTGGAACCCGAGAAGACTGTATCAACGGATCTGGCAACTAAACGGGACCAGGCGAAGTGGACCTTGGATCGTGCCGATCAGGATCACGAGTCAGCCACGCTCCGGACTCGAAGCCAACGACTTCATCGCGATTTGGCACAGGCTTGGGTGGCGGAATTCGAAAAAGCGACGCGGCGAGAAGAACTGGCGGCGAAATGGAGCCAAATAAAAGCCCTGGATGAGTCTCTCAAGGAACGGCAACAGGACCTCGCCAGACTTCCCGCCCTGGACTCGGCCCAGCTCAAAAAAATCCATAAGCTGGAAAATCAAAAATTTCTTGCTGAAGCCGCTCTTCAAGCCTTGGCAGCCCGGGTGGAGATAATTACCGCCAAGGAATCCGTTTCCGTGGGAGGGTTAGCCTTGTCTGCAGGCGAAACCAAGGTGATCACCGAGGAAACTGACATCACCGCCGGATCTGACCTTTGCATCCGAATACGCCCCGGTGGAGGCGCCCCGCTTGCTGAGACCCGACAAAACCTCAAGGAAGCTCGGCGCTCGCTGGAAGAGGCTTTGGAACCGCATGGGCTCGCCTCGGTCGCGGAAGCGGCTGAGATCGCAGGCAAACGAGCGGATCTCGCTGCCAAAATAGATGGGCTTAAGACCACTCTTGGGAATTTGGGCGCAGATTCATTGCTGGGACTCATGGCCGAAGCCGAAGGCGCTTATACCGCGGCGGTGGCGGAGTCCCAACGGCGCATGACAGCGGCCCCGGAAGCCCACCGGCCAGCCACGCTTGAAGGGGCCAGAACCCTACTCGTGGATCAGAATAGTCTGCTGGAGGATCTGGAATCCCGTGAAACCATCCTTAAGACTTCACGAAATATAGCCAGCAAGACGTTGATGGAAGCGGAGGCCGCGTTGCTCAAACACCACGAAACCATGGGACAAAAAACTCGCCAACTCGGGGAACATGACGCGCAGTTGCGCCTGCTCCTCGAAACGAACGGCGACGATGCTTCGCGTTCCGCCCGACTCCAATCCTTGCACCTCGACATGCTGGCCTCTGCGGCTGCGCTTCAATCCACTCGCCAATCGTTGGAAGCGCTGCAACCCGAATTCCTCGCTAACGACCTCGCTCGACTCAATCGAGCCTTGGAACAAACTAAACAGGGTAAAGTAGAGGCAGAAAAGAA
>DATJII010000317.1:0-11128 GCA_035493435.1 Candidatus Limnocylindria bacterium
GCAATTCCAAAAGGTTTTCGGCACAGAACACCCCCCTGACAGCCCCCATTTGCTCAACAAACTCTTCACAGCGCTGCTCCCACTCGCCCAAAAAGCGCATTCCTGCAATCAACCGGCCCGCCGTTCCCCGCCAGAATCTATAGGTCCGGAGATCCTTCTCCGAGTCGTCCTCCTTCGACTCCCCTTCTCTGGACTTATACTCTTCCCGCACCGCTTGCCGGGCGGCGTCCCGCAATAAGGTGGATTTGCCGCAACCCGCCTCACCCACCAACAAGAGGCTCGACATATCGCCCCGTAACATTAACGACAGAATAAACGACGTGGCCTCGCGCCCGTGGGCGGCGGAGGGCTTGGGCTGGCGCCGAAGGTCATGCAGCAGCGGCTCGGCCACGTTGAAAAGCGCCTTATATTCCTCTCGCTCGGCGACCGGCACTTTGCGCTCCCGCCCACCCGCAACGCGCAAAACCAGTTCCCCCAACTCGCATGAACGTGGGGGCAACCTCGCCACCAACGCAGCCGGTGACTCCGATTGCAGGGCTTCCTTGACGTAATGGGTGATGAGGCCCTTGATCCCTTCCTCGTCCTGGAAATTAAAGACCACCTTAAGATGCGGGACCACGCAGACCGGCAGCCCTCCTCCCTGGACGCCCTTCACACACGGCACCCGCAACTGGAGTGTATCCGGGCAGGGGGTTCGCCGATCGTCATGTACGTATTCCGGACGGGCCTCCACCCGAGTCTCAAACAAGACCGCCTCGGAAAGATCTGGAGCAACGTTCCACGGCTCGTGTTCCACCCGCCACTCGAGCATTTCATGCAATTGCCGCAGGGCCTCGGTGGCGCTGGCTGCCCGGGCGGCGGCATGCTCGACGTCCCCCACGAGGACGGCGGTCGCCGCCCCGGAGGCATCCAGCCACGTCAAAACCGGATAGCGATAAATGGGCATATGATTATAATTGAATTTCCGGGGGCAACGGCAAGGCGGCGAACATCAGGGCGCGGAATTCCTCCGGTGAAGGTGCGGCGGGAACGGCCAGAGCGGAGCGGAAATCGACCCACGACTTTCTGGCGTCCATGGACATCAACACCGGTCCCAATGGAGCACTGCCCGGATCCGGGGCCGCCCCTTCAGAACGTGGTGAGTTCAACCGCCTACCGAGTTTCTTGGCGTCGGCGAGCGAGGAAACCTCGCGGATTTCCAAGGTTACAATCCCCAGCGATGTATCAGGCCGCCGTACCAGAATCGTCGCGCCATTCGGCGGCAATTGCCGCCACGACTGCGGCCCCTCGACATACAGAGCCTGTACGAGCGGAAAGTGAGTGGCCGCCGCCCTGCCTTTCCGCGGCTTCAGTTCCTTGCCTAGATCGGACACCAGACTTGTGGCGGATATTCCCGCCAAGCCGTCGAAATGGCCGCGCCACATTTCAGCCAGACGAACAACCTGTGCGGCGTCTTCCGGGACCTGCGCACGTAGTATCAGTACGGCTGGCCGCTCCTCCGCCTCAAAATCGGTCAAAGTCTCCAGGAATGCCGCCTCTCCCAACAAGGTGGCCAACGGGGAGTCCGGCAGATCGGCGGCCTCGGAGCCAGCCAATTCCTGGAGTTCCGTGCGCCAAATAATCGAGGCTCTATCTGAATCGACCTGGTTTCCATCACGAGATTCGGATTTCCGGGTATCAGAACGAGGTACCCGGGAACGGGGAACATGGGCAATGGCGGGAGGCTCACTCCGTGATTTGCCGCTCGATTCCAAGGCATCGAAGAGTTCTTCAACCTTCTGATATTGTTCACGGCAATAAAAATAGCGCGCCGTCCCGGAAGATAGATGGTCCAATTCAATCTTTCCCTCCGGGGCCTGGGCCGCGAGAAGCCGCTCAACCCTTTGGAGAAAGGCGTCCATCCCGTCAAAGATCTGTTCCAGGCGTTTGGATTTCCCCAGGCCTTTCTGCAGTTCCGTCGCCCGCTTGGACCAATCGGTTGAACGTTGGATAGGCCGCAACTCATGCAGAAAAAGCGAAAAGGCACTCTCAGTCGCCGAGATACGGGCAATCATCGGCAGATTCGGGGGCAGGGCTGCCAGTTTTTCCGCCATGGGTTGGGCAATCTCGCGTTCGATGACCCGCTTGAGCGCCCGGGCACCCAGTTGCGGATGATATCCCAGCCGGACCAATCGGGTAATGGCCGACATTTCGACCGTCAGCAAGCATTCGCGTCGCCGCAGTCCCTCGCGCGACAGGACACCGTCTATGGCCTGCCGCGCGATTTTCTCGAGATGCACGGGCTCCAAACTCCTGAACGGAATGATCCGGTCCAATCGATTGAAGAACTCCGGTCGGAAAAACTTCTCCGCCACACTGATATAGACTTGGTCGGCGTCGGCCGCCGGGACGGCCGAACCAGCGAAACCCAGCCGTGACACGCTTTCCCTCGCGCCAAGATTGGAAGTGAGCAGGATGAGGCAATGGGTGAAGTCGGCCACCCGTCCCTGGGCATCCGTAAGGCGCCCTTCGTCCAGGACCGCGAGCAGGATATCAAAGACTTCGGGCGACGCTTTTTCTATCTCGTCGAACAGCAAAACTCCAAATGGCTGTCGACGAACGGCACCTGTCAGCAGCCCCTCAGGCTGGTTTTCCGTACCGCAGAGACGGGCCGCAGCGGTCCCGTCCAGGTACTCGTTCATATCGAAGCGCAGCAGTCTCCCGGCATCCGCAAAAACATATTTAGCCAGCGCCTTGGCCGCCTGGGTCTTGCCCACTCCCGTGGGGCCTAATAAGAGCATGGTGCCCAAGGGGCGGCGCGGGTCGTTTAACTTGGCCTTCAGGGTGACCAGTACGTCGGCAAAAGCCTCCACAGCATGGTCCTGGCCGATCAACTCCGCCTGCAAATCGCGTACGATGCCCGCCCGGGGCAGCGAGGTGTCGTCGTCGAGGAAGCGCAGGTCCATGCCTGAACGCTCACTGAATTCCCGGAGAACATCCGTTTCGTCGACTTCAGAGCCGCCACACCCCAACGCCATGCGACGCAGAAACCCCACCGCTTTCCCAGGAAACGCCGCATCACGGATCAATCGCCGATGCAGCTCGTGGACGAGCGGAAGGGTATAAAGATGAAAGACCGTGCCATGACGGGATTCCAGTTCACGCGCCACGACAATCATTACCGCCAACGTCTCCTGTTCGTTCGTCTCGCGAACGGGAATCACGTGGAACAGGTCGGCAAACGCCCGGTCCCGTTCTCTCAGGATACGCCATGCCTCGGGCGTTATCTCCGCCAGGACCCGCACCCGGCGTTTTTCCAAGGCTGGCCGCAATACCTGGGCCACCGTCAAATCGGAGGCCATCGATTTCCCAGCAGAGAATAAGCCTGGAAGGTCATCGAAGTAGAGGATCTTATCATTATCTCCAGCATGCTCCAAAATGGCCAGCACCCGGTTTTCCCACTCGCCCAGATACTTCATGCCGCTGATCAGGCGCGAAGGCGACATGAGCCAAATCTCACGTCCGCCCGCAAAACGTTGCTCACTCTTGGCCCGAATCTGCCAGGCAAGTTCGTGTATAATGGCGGTCTTTCCGGCGAGGCGGGGTCCGACCAACAGCACGGGACGCCGGTCCTTCGAAGCCAGCAAACGCCCCAATTCTTCCACCTCGTTTTCGCGACCTACGGCACGATCCAGATCATTGGGATAGAGTGCCTGCAACGAGCGGCCGGTCTTGCGCAACTCGACGTCGCCTTCCTTCTTATCCGGGCCGCCGGAGAGGAAGGATTGCTTCCCGTCCTTCGAACTTTTCACCCGGGCAGTCGGGTTGACCGACACCTCAATCAATCCCAGGTAGGCGCGTCCTTGGAACACATATTCGTCCAGATCCACGGTTTCCCCGTCTTTCTCCAGGTCCCGAAAATGCCGGGTTAAGACCTGGGTGGCGCGCTCTTCGAGCGACTGGCCCGAGCGCCATTCAAAAACCAGTTCAGGCAAAGCCGGGATGAAACACAACCGCCGGTCCAGCGCAGGGTAACTTATGATTAAAAAGGACCTGGGCTTGGCGTCCGCCGCCAATTCCAGCCGCAGGGTGACGGTGTTTTCCGCACAGGTGGGAAAGGTGGCCCATTTTGCCAGGTCGTCGTGGCGCAGACTGCGCCCCAGGTCGCCGAGTTGGTCCTGCAATTCATGCGACAGTTTGGACAGGGCCCGGCTCAATCTTTCCGCACGATGCACCGGCTCCGTCCGAAATAGCGGACGCACCCTGAAAAGGCATCGCCCCTCGCCTATCCGGCTTTCCTCGACCAAGATGGGAATGGAGAAAAACATGCGGGTTCCAGAGTTCATGGGGCGGACGTTGCCTTCGCCACTGCCTGGTCCAGGGTCTCTTCCGTCAACATCCGCACCGCGCCAGCCAGGTTGGCGCGGTTCCAGGGACGTTCGCCCAGGGACGTATCGATCACCAAGGATTCATCAAATTTGAACCGCCGCCGTACTGTGGTACCGCGAGGAAAGATATGTCCCGGACGATCAACACCCACGGGCGGCTGATATAATCCCAAGGGTGGCGACGCCACTTCCACCAGGCAGGGACGCTCCCCGAGACCGCTGCTCAGCACGTGGACTCCCTTCTCCGTTTCAAAACGCGGACGAAAGAGGTCACCACGCAAGTGCATGGCCACCCCAATAATCTGGGCGGGGGGATGGGCAAAGAAGTCCGCGAGTTTTTTGGGAATCACCCTGGGCAATGAGACATGGCGCGCCCGCCCGCCAACCTGCGGAACAAAATACTCCAAGCCAACCAACTCTCCCAACTGCTCTGCCACTTCACGATAGGCGTTGGCAAAGTCCATGAGGATGCTGGCCTGTTCCGCAAAAAGCACCAGTACCACCTCATTAGGTTCGTTGCGCCCCGTCCGGAAAACCTCCCGCGACCAGCGCCGACACCAGCCGCCAAGCTCTTCAATTTCCTTCGCGAAACGCGGTTGGTCGATTTGCCCGTCCCGAAAAAAGGCTAGGGCTGCTGCGGTCTCCGACTGTTCGGAACGGACCAGCAAGGCAGTCACTCCTTCGACACAACCCTTCAGTTTTTGGATCTCAACAACCCGCTCTGCGCGGGCTGGATCCTTCCAACCGAGTCTCGCTTTCCTGCGCTCGGCCGCTTCCAAAAGTGTGAGCCGGTTTTCCAGTTCGAGAAAGAGGGGGGCATTCCGCAGGGTGCCAATGCGTCGCCGCCAGCCGCCCAGGTCTCCTACCGCCTTGGCCCCAGTGAAATTGGCGTTCTGCTGCGCTGGTGGAAGGGTGCTTCGATCAAAACTTCGGGTTTCGATCCGAAGACGGCCGGACTCGACCGTCACCTCGCATTCGATTCTTAGAGCGCTCCGTGGACACTGGTTCAAGGACTCGGAAAGCGGTGCCAGAAGTTCCCTTTCGATGGCCCGCTTCAGTGGTCGGGCCCCATACCGAACATCATATCCTCGGCGGGCAAGGTGCTCGATCACTTCGGGCGCCAGACTCCATTGCAAGGGCCGCTGAAGTAGTCCCTCCCGTTGCCGCAAGTTTTCGAGCATGCGTTCGGCGATAGCGCGGACCGTAGCCAGGGGCAGCGGTGAAAACGGAACCACTGCGTCGAGGCGATTGAAAATTTCAGGCCGGAGGAACTTCCGGACCGCCGTCGTGAAATGTTCGCGTGCCGCAAGAGCCGAGCGGTCCTGGCCACCAAATCCGACCGCGCCTGTTTGAAAGGCTTGAGCCCCCAGGTTGGAGGTCATGACAATGACACAGTTGCAGAAGTCTGCCACCCGCCCGGAGCCGTCGGTCAATCGTCCATCCCCCAATATCTGGAGTAAAAGATCGAAGAAAGACGGATCGGCCTTCTCGAATTCATCGAGCAATAAAACACTGAAGGGCTGCTCCCGTACCCGGGAGGTCAACAATCCCTCGGCAGCCCCGGGGAGCGACGATCCAATCAGGCGCAACACCGAAACCGGGTCGCCAAATTGATTCAGGTCAAAACGCACCAATCGATTGGCGTCACCAAACAGGAATTCCGCCAAGGTCTTGGCCATCTCTGTCTTCCCCGTACCTGTCGGACCAATAAATAGAAACGAAGCAAGCGGTTTGCGAGGCCGGGAGAGTCGGGCTTTCACGGTAGCCAAAAGATCGACCACATGGGTGACGGCGTCGGGCTGACCCGCGACCCGTTTGGTGAACCATTCGTGGGTAGCGTCAAGGTCCAGTCTCACCCGGTCATCCAAAAGCACGGCGGGCAAACCGGTTTCCCGGGAAAACCCCGCCAACACGTCTGTCTCAGTCACCCCTTTTTCCGGGAACCTGTCCGCCAGCAGATTTCTAAGGAAACGGACGGGCCGTGCCGGATTCGCGGAATAAGCGGCATACCTTTGGTGGAGGCGGTGTATCCAATCCAAGCCCGATCGATTTCCCGCAGCCGCCGCCCGCTCGGGCGGCTTGCCCAAAGCGGCATCGAAGACGCCCGTCAGTATGGCACGCGTCTGGGCGGGAGTTCGTTCCGCAATAGTAATGTGCTGAAACGCCCCCACCAACTGGGGCTCCAGGCGTTCCAAAGCGCCGAACTGCTCGGGCGTACACTCCGCCACCGCCACAATGTCTCCTCGGGCGATCCAAGCGCGCAGGAATCCGCCAACACTCTGCTGGTCCTTTCGGGTCTTACCAACCTCGACCAATTCAGCCAACTGTCCGAGGTGAAGCACTCCATTGAGCTGCGAAATCTCCCGGCACACCTTTTGGCAACGTTCCTGCCACATGCCGAAGCCAATTTGGCCCGACATCAACCGGGCTCCTGTGGTAGACCAAAAGGGCCGAGTACCGAGTCCAAATTCGGCCCGTCGGCGGGCTAACTCCTGAAGAATCACCGTCTTCCCGCAGCCAGCCGGGCCTATCAATAACAGGCTTGGCGGACGGGGACGCGACCACTCCTCGGACAGACGTCGCAATTCAGCTTCGACTTCAAATGCCACCGGTACCGAAGCCGTCGAGTCAGCCCCTTTTCCGCGCACGGATTCGGGCAAGAAGGGCGCAGCGGGCCATTCTTCCGCCACGGACGCCAGGGCCGACGGGGTCTTTTCGTCCTTGAGATATTCCGACGCGATTTGTTTGGCAGTTTTAAGGCTGGCAACGACCTCCACTTCACCCAACCGTGCCGCACCGGATTGTTCCAGTTGGGCAAAATAGCCTAATGGATTCTGGATTCTCAGCGCCGCCATCCGTAACCGCAGATGTTGCTCCACCCGCTCACCCAGCAAACTGGCGCGCGGCGCGAATACCCGAAGCCGGGCGGCGGGCACATACGCATGGTGCAATTCCCCTTCCACCCAACGAACGAACTCCAACCGTAAACGAACAGGCTCCTGCCATGCCGGATTGCGTTTGGGCGGATTAAAGGTCACTTCCACCGAGTCCAGCTCCACCGGGCTCGGTATATGTCTTCGATGCACCCAAAATGGCGGTGTTTGGTCAGCATCCTCCAAAATGGCTCGAGCCTTCGCCTCCAGGATGGCGTCCGCATTACCGCCGGGAGTCCCCAATGCCGACACTTCTGGAACGCCCAAGGCCTCCATGAGTTCGACCTCGCCTTCCAGGGCGCGTGTCACGGTTACCAGTTGGAATGTTTCGTTGGCCATCGTAAGCAAAACGGGCCAATAACCATGCCATCCTCTGAACATGATGGCGAGGAAACTGCGAACCGAATTCCTCGCGGCTTTCGGAACGAATTAATAAATCGCCACCATCCAGGTTGAACGCCGCATTGTGCCTGTAGAGCCAGTGCTCCATCAACTCCATCTTGCGCCGTGCAACTCAAGCGGCGAAGGCAAACTTGGGCAGAAAAGCGACTAAGATTGGTTCCGTAGCGTTGCCTGAATAAAGCGCCCGTAGGCGCGTAGGGCGGGAGTCAGGTTTTGAGTGACGTCTCCTTCATTGAAAGTTCCGCCTGCCCAACGTCCCCGCTTATTGACCACCTGCATTACGCGTTGAAGCAGGACGTTGGCGGCATTTTCGTCGCGCACGGTTTGTTCGTTGATACTCTCGCCGTAGTGCGTGGCGCAGCGCTTTAAGAAATACGCATATTCGCGAGCGGTGTTGGATTTTCGGCCCTCGACCTTCTGAGACCAATCCACATAAGCTGGAAGATGCGCCGGAGACTGCACCCTCTGGAACTGAGGCAGCGGCCAATCCAACGATTCCAATTCTGCAGGCGTGAGTTTTCCGTGTAGAGCGAAAGCCGCCTCTAGCCGATGATTTAGCCACGCGAATGCTTCATTCGTCAGGCGTATGGCTGCTTGTTGGCGATAGGCGCCACGCGGTTCAGTATTACCACCTCCTCCGCGCGCGTTCTTCTGTGTTGGCAGAAAGGAATCAGATTTAAGTTCGTCCATCATGTCGCTCAAGCGGATGCCGTTTGCCAGTGTTCCCGCGATGAACTCGGCATGGTGAACGCGTACGTAGATTGGCCAAGTCTCCTTCCATGTCCGTTGTTTGATTTCGTCGATTGACGCTTCATCGCGCCCCTCGACATGCCGCAAGCCGATAGCTCGACCGTAGATGACGGTATCATTTGGATTTCCGACCAAACGCCCCATGAAGAGCACAGCGCCATCCTCTACCTGACGGGGACGCTTGTTTTTGGGATAACTGCATGCCCAATGACAACCTGACCGCTGCACTTCGTCGAACACGGCCAAGCTTAAAGAAGCACGGTTGCGGCCTTCCCCAAAAAATTTTACGAATGACTGCGGAGCTTCCACCATTCGCGACGGCAAAACCAAGTCGGCCTGTATCGAATCCGGGTTTATTCCCTCGTCGGACAAACCTAAAACTGTGGATGGACGCGAACCCGCCACTCGTACACTTTCGATGCGCCTCTCCCACTCCTCAAGCCGCGCCAAATCAAGGTCCGGCCCAGCCTTCTTCCAAAACGTGTCAAAGTATTCCCGACAGCGCGTGATGATTCCGTTTTCGTTGCTGACGAACCCAAACTCATGGTTTCGCAGCAACGCCGCTTCCGTCAAGTTGGCTGACGTGACAATCGCCCGCTGGGTGCCGAAGAGATAAACCTTGGCGTGAAGGTTGCGGACACCGCGAATTTTCGCTCTATTTTTCAGCAGAAGACGCAACGCTTCCGTGTCACTGACTCCATCGCACATATCACCAAGATGGAATCGGGTGATAACCCGAATTTTCTCGGGAGACTTACCCGCCAACAAGCGCTCAATACTCTGCACCTTGATGAAGGGACACACCACACAGAGTTCAGAGCGATCCGCCATCGTGGCTGCATAGATGGCTTTGTCCCAGCCAGTATCGATGAGTTGGAAACTCGAGTTCATTTTCTTGATTCGTTTCCATTCCATTTCCGAATGTCGATGACCGCGGAAAAGGGTTCGGTCGAAAGCGCAAAGTGTGTCTCCTCCAAAATTTTCTGGTCGATGACCGCCGGCAATTCTGCGGTTTCAATCAAATAGTCGACCCCTTCGCTCTCAATTGTCAATTTACGCACTGGCCCAAAGTTAGCAGGAGAAATCATAGCAGAATCCATATCCTCACCAATAACCGTGTTCAAAGGAAATAATTCAACTTTAATTTTAAGATTGGGTTCTTGCGTGCGTTCTCGGGCGTGTTTCCATGTCGCATTTGCTCGTTCCTGAGGCACGAAGAGGCATAGCGTTACTTCCCAGATCGATTTTCGATCTTTGGCATGGAGCGTCTCCAAAATACGAACTAATTGCGCAGACCCCTGACCGCCTTCTGCCGCATCAATGCAGACGATACTTAAGCGCTCTTTTCCCAAGTGATTCAAAAACGCGCTCGCGACAATTTCCAACGTGTCGTCAGAAAATTTTTCTTGACCTGTATACGGAAAAAGCACACTCTTTTCAATACTAATATTACAGTAAATTCGTAAATGTTGCCAAGGGCGTACACCACCCCGCATCGGAACAAGGACTATGTCAGGAGCCGACTTACAAATAGCGTTTCCAGCTCTTTTTAACTGCTCTGCGTAATCAAAAAAAGCAGACTGCGTCAAAGGTTTTGACGAAACCTTGGTGGAATTTTTCAGGATTTCTTGGTTATAAATTGGAGGACTGTGCAATTTAGGATTAAAGCAAATCTCGGGCTCATCCTTCGACGCGCTATAGCGAAGACAAGCTCCCGATATTTGAGTATAAGTATTCAGCAGATCCGCGCTCGAGAGAAAAACATTGCTCATAATCCTCCTTTGATGGCGCGAAGCCAAAGGGCAGCGAAGGGAACTTGCAACGCCACAGGCGAAACAAGCCTTATCACCTTCCGTACTTTTACCGATCTCATGAAAACGCCTCCCATGATAATTTCCAAACTTCTCGTCTGAGACTTTAGTTTCCCAGTTAACCAAACTGCAAAATAGTAGTATTTTATATCTCCGATCGCAATTTTAATCGGTTTAGTTCCCAAAAAAAAAACAACCTTCTTTGCACGATCGAATATCATCACATTGAACATCCTGCGACATCATGATTTGCATCAAGTTCTACTTTGGCCACATTCCAAGATAACCTCGGCAAGCAGTCAAAAACTACCCGATTTTGGATCGAGAATCTCTCTTTCTTTAGCATTTCAAGAATACCACAAGCAAGCAAGAATCTTCCAAAATCAGAGGAGAACTTTGATAGCCCATAGAGGCGGGCAGGCATTTAGAGAGGGGGAATTTTCCATGTCTGGAGAAATCATTACGGAGACTCTGTGAAAAGGGAGCTGTAAATAATGCGTCAACAACGCCCCGTACCGATTCAAAGACACCGCAAATCCAGCTTTTGCCATATAAAGCCCCGAACCAGAGCGAAGAACTGCACAAAACTCCGATCTTCAGAAACACGCGAATATTGCGTGGAAGGCCTGTTTCTACAGGCGGGGGCCTGCTTCTTTGGAAAGCCACCGCCAGGCAACTAGGCCCAGGCTCACCAAAGCAAAAATCAAGGAAACTAAGAAGAACCACCACGAATCAATATGCCAGGTGGAATTGCCGGTTGTTGAGGAGTAGCTGACAGTGAACAACTTCAGGCCGCAATAACTGAGCAATAATACGAGCAAGCACAATAAAACCGAGACCCCCTTTTGCCAGCGCTTGGGCGCGA
>DATJII010000318.1:0-42422 GCA_035493435.1 Candidatus Limnocylindria bacterium
GTCTATTTCAGTGCCAATACAGATCATCCGGCCCACCGGGAACTCACCGCCTTGGTACTCAAGACTGATGGCTTGGCTGGAGTTCTTGCCAAGGCGCTTGACGATTCAGAGATTCGATTGGCCGTGGTGTTCGGCTCTATCGCGCGGGGTGAGACCCGTGCCGAGAGTGACGTGGATTTGTTGGTAGTCGGGTCGGTCGGACTTCGGCGGCTCACCAAGCTCCTGTCGGGCCTGGCAGAAAAAGTTGGCCGGGAAATCAATCCCCACATATTGACTCCGGAGGAGTTCCTTGAACGAAAAAAGAACCGCGATCATCTTGTCACCTCCGTGCTGTCATCACCCATGATTTTCGTGAAAGGAACCGAGCATGACCTTGCAGCTATGGGCCAGTAATGGCTGGTTGAAAACCCACCAAACCAGCCCGAAGGAGATTCAGGACTTGCTCGCGATTGTGGAGCGTGACTTGACGGATGCGATGGGTGATATCTCGGCCGATTGGCGTTTTGGCATCGCCTATAATGCCGCGCTGAAGCTTTGCACTATTTTGATGTACGCTTCGGGATACCGGCCGGAGAAGAACCTGCAGCACTATCGCACCTTGCAGTCTTTGCCCCTGATCTTGGGAGCCGGACGCAGGGCGGATGCCGAATATCTCGACGCCTGCCGCATCAAGCGAAACACGGTCGAATATGACTATGCAGGTGGGGCGACAAAAAGGGATGCGGACGAGCTGATCGAGTTCACTCGGGAACTAAAGGCCGAAGTGCGGGCCTGGTTGCAAGAAAACCATATCGAACTGCTGCTTCCAGAACATTATAAGTAGTGAAGCAGCAAACATCACCGAATGACCTACCCCGAAACCCGCAGCAGGTAGTGCAATTCTTCGTCGATGTCCTGCCCTTCGCCCAGGGTGTCGGCGATTTCCTGGCGGAGGAGGTCGCGGAATTCCCTGCGCATGCGGCTGACATTGGCGGCCACGGTGTTCTCCGATTGACCCAGCCGCTCGGCGACCTCGCGATACGACGGGGCCTGCTCATCGGGGCCCAAGTAAACTTCCAACTCACGCAAGGTGTCCCCGCGGCCACGGGCGCGGAACTTTTCGCGCAGCCCATGCATGGCGCGTTGGAGCACGATGCGGCCCCAATGCCGATCAAACGCCTCTTCGGGAGAGGCAGCACCCGAAATGAGGCGCTGGCTTTGGCGTTCGGCGGCTTCCAAATCGAGCCACTGGGCTGCGGGGCCGCCGCGTTTCTGGCGGGTGACCCGGCGGGCTTCGTCCGCGATGAAATTCTGGAAGGCGGACTTAAGGTAAGTGCGCAGGCGGCCTTTTTCCGGGCTCAGTGGTCCCAAGTCCCCGCGCTGGAGCAGTTGGGCGAGGAAACCCTGGGTCAAGTCTTCCGCGTCGTGACTGGAATGGCCCCCGCGACGGGCAAAGGTGTAGAGCGGTTTCCAGTAAGCCTGGCAGAGTTCCTCAAACGCCCGTTGACGATGGGGGTCGGAAGTCGAACGAAGCTCCAACACCATCGTCCAGCGGGTATTTGGAAACTGTGTCGGACGGTCGTCGCTCACGATAGGAATGGCCACCCTAGGGTGACGCAATTCTTCGTGCAAGCGGACCGGAGTTTTTCCAACATCGGGCGTTCACGGCGCTGTCGCAGCCTGCCCCCTTCTTTGCGTGGGTGCCGTGCCAAGGAGAATCCATGCCGCTGCCTGAGACCGATTCATCGGACGAGGCTTCGTTCGACCGCCTGCGACCACAGGCGTTGTTGGCGCGTGGACTGGCTGATTCAGATGCCTCGTCTCAACCGGCGGTGCCTTGCCCGGGAGGCGGAGCCATCGGCCAAGAACCGCGTCTTTCGGTGGTGGCTGATTTGTTGGCCGAGCTTTTTCCAGAGTATCGAATTGAAGGGCGGCTCGGCAACGGTGGGGGCGGTACCGTGTACCAAGCGGAACATCGCCGGTTAAAACGCCGGGTGGCCTTGAAGATCCTTTCCGGTGCCTTGCCTCGGTCAACGGCGGCGGTGGCGCGTTTCGAGCGTGAAATCGAGGCAGTCGGCCAACTTGACGATCCGCGAATGGTGCGGGCATTCGACGGTGGCCAGCGTGACGGCGTTTGGTTTCTCGCGATGGAATTGGTGGAGGGGGTGGACTTCGGTGCGCTGTCGCGGGCGGTGGGACAGCTGGTGCCAGCCGACGCATGTGAGTTGATTCGCCAAGCCGCCCTCGCGCTCCAGCATGCACACGAACGCAATCTCATCCATCGCGACGTTAAGCCCAGCAACCTGATGCTCGCGGGGCTGCCCGATGGTTCGGCGTTGGTCAAGGTGTTGGATTTCGGCCTGGTCCAATTAACCCGTGGTGAATCGGCGGGCGGTGATTTGACGATCTCCGGCGAACTGCTCGGCACGGTGGATTATGTTGCCCCGGAGCAGATCGTGAATCCACGCACCGTCGACCAGCGCGCGGACGTCTATGGACTGGGCGCCACGCTTTTTCGCCTGTTGTCCGGGCAAACACCGCACCATACGACCGGCTCCACGACTTCGCTTTACGCCAAGTTAATGCGGATTTCGCACGAGTCCTGCCCAAGTATTGGTGCCGTCCGGACCAATCTTCCGGCGGAACTGGTAGCGGTCGTGGATCGTTTGGTGGCGCGCCAACCGGCGGATCGGTTCGCGTCGGCTGCGGAAGTTGCGGAAGCGTTGGCTCCCTTTGCGGTGGGACACCGGATTTCGGAATTGCTGGCCGGGGTGCCGCGAACCGCGCCGCCGGTCGTGGATCAGGTCTTGTCTTCACGGCGTGTTCGCCGTCGGAAAACAATCAAAGCCTGGGCCATGGCTGCCGGAACGCTGGCCGTCGTATTGGTATTGTGGGCCTGGTTGCTGCGGAGACCGTCTGGGAATCAAGGTGTGGGAACAGCAATGGTGGATTCGCCCGCAGCACTCGCCACGTCGCGAGGCTTGGCTCATCCCCGGGGAATAACATTGGGTACGGATGGCGCGCTATACGGGGGGACTATTTTTGGCGGCCAGTTCAATCAGGGGGCATTATACCGATTTGCCGCCCCGACCTCGGTCGTGGCGATGGTTCATTTCACCGGGACCAACGGATTGTTGAAAGGACGGATGCCTGGCCGTCAATTGCTGTTGGCGCGCAACGGCGTTTTCTACGGCGTGACCGAACGGGGAGGCAGCCATGACCGTGGAACGCTCTTCCGTTTCGATCCCCGATTGGACGCTAATCTGCGGCTGACCACCTTGTGGGAATTTCAGGGCACCGACGGCAGCGAGCCCCTCGCGGGACTGATCGAGGATCACCTGGTGGATGGCGTCTTTTACGGTGGCACACAATTGGGAGGGAGCGGCAATTCTGGTACGCTATTTCGGCTGGTTGACACCAATGATTCACCTCGGTTGGAAACGTTGGTTCACCTGACGGGTGACAGTGGAGCGGCTCCAGGACGGCGGCTGGTTTCCGCCTTGGTCCAGACCTCCGACGGCTCGCTCTTTGGAACGACGCCCGAGGGTGGGGCTGCCAATGGAGGCACCGCTTTCCGGGTCACGACGGATGGACGATTCACGTCGTTGGTTACGTTCGGACAGCCGCCGTCACGGCTGTTTAATCCGACGGGCGGCTTGGTGCTGGGACGCGACGGCCGGATCTATGGCCATTGCCGTGTTGAAAGGGATGGAGCGGGAGCCGCGTTTCGGCTTACTCCCGCAGGGGAATTGCAGATTATCGCGCAATTCGGTCGGCCAAACGGAAGTGAGCCAGCCTCAACACTATTGTGTGCGCCTGACGGAAATCTCTACGGCACTACCTTGCTGGGGGGCACCCACGAACGGGGGACGCTCTTCAAACTTACTCCAGAAGGAAAACTCTCCACGCTGGCTTCGTTCCCAGATGTTGGTGGACAAGTATCAAGCGAACCTTGGGCGCTCCCGACTTTGGGGCCGGACGGCAACCTGTATGGGACGATCGAGATTGGTGGGTCGCAGCGGGGAGGATTGCTGTATCGCGTGACACCAACAGGGGAATTGACGGTTTTGGTGGATTTCTTGAGATAGAAGGGAGCGATTTACCTTCGCGCTCTGCCACCCCCCTTCGTGCTACACTGCCAATGAACGTTCATAACGTTCATATCTTCATATCGTGATGGATGGGGAATGACGGTATGACGGTTATGACGATAAATCTCCTATGTGGCACTTCGGCCTTTTCAAAAAAAGTTTCAAGTGCTCTGTCATGTTTCCCGGCAAATGACGTTTTAGTGGCTAGTGGGTCTGGGTTTGCTGTTCGGCTCGGGTGAGATGCGCAGCGAAGAAAAGGAGGGCCCGGTAAACTGTCATGACGTCATTTTTCTGGGCGAGTAAAGTCTTTGCTGGGAACGGGTTTAGTGAAAAACGTTGGCGATCCATCACGGCGCTGCTGGGAGTCGCAGCCGGGTTGATACTGCTGGGCGCGAGGGAGATGCGAGCCCAATCGACCCTGCCGTTGGATACCCAAGTGATTCAACTGCAGGCGGGTTGGAATGCCATTCATCTCAACGTGGAGCCGACCGATTCGCGTCCGGAAGTCGTTTTTGGCGGGGCGCCGATAACCAAGGTGGCGACCTTTTTCCCGACTCGTTCTCCCGTCGAGTTCATTCAGGATCCCGCCAGTCCGTCGTGGAAGCAGCAGGGGTGGAGCATCTGGTATGCGTCGGTGTTACCGGAATCGGCGGTCAGCGACCTTTCAGCGATCATTGGAGGGCAGGGGTATCTCATTTTCGCCACTGCCAGGGCGACGTTGAATGTGTCGGGGACGGTGAAATTGAACCGGATTCGCTGGCGGGCGGATTCGTTCAATTTCGTAGGGTTCCCCGTTGATCCGGTTTCGCCACCCACGTTCACCGCGTGGTTTGCCGGGTCCACTGCGCAGATGTCCACGACACGCCGGACGATTTTTGCTTTAGACGGCAGTGGGCATTGGCGGGCCGTGGATCATCCGGAGGCCACACAAATTCAGCCGAACGCCGCCTACTGGATATTCTGTGCTGGTGGTTCGGAGTATCAAGGGCCGTTGGATATCACTCTCCCGTTGGGAGTGCCCAAAAACGGCGCGGACTTCGGTGCGGTGACCGAGACCATTCCCATCCGTTTCCGCAATTTGAGCGGCGTGCCTATTCGTTTCGGCGCTGAACTTTCTCCTGCCAACAGTCTGCCGGTGTCCTATGAGGCTCGCTCCGGTGACCAAGCGACGCGATCCCAGGCGGCACTCAGTCCGGCGGTGACTTTCGATCCGCTGGAAGCCGGCGGGCAGTACGTCCTACGCCTAACCCTGGACCGAGCCCTAATGACCACCACCAACGGGACAGCAGTGCTGACCGTGCGCGATGACGTGGGAAGTTTCGTCCGCATTCCGGTCAGCGGGAGGTTGCCATGATTTCCCGAAGTTCTCTCGCCATGAAACGACGGTTCTCGATTCTATTTACTTCGGCGGTCGCTGTATTGCTTGGGATTACGACGGCCTTTTCTGCCGACTATGCGCTGAACTTTGAGGGGGGGCAGGCAGTGGAGACACCGGTCACGGGTGACAAACTCGCCGGTGACGAACTAACGATCGAGTATTGGTTCAAGGGCAGCAAGATGCTGTCCGCCGTGCGGATTCAAGACGGCAGTGTCGCATGGCTCGTGGCGGGTTGGGGTGGTGGCAACGGCACTTCTGGGGTGACGCCGGTGCATCTAATCAAGACCTCCGGCAGCCAGGATGTGCGGCCGAATTCCTCCGCCATGGTGCAGGATGGCAGCAACTGGCATCACCTGGCGGTGACGTATAAGCGTGGCGCGGCCAAAGGTATCGTTAGCTTTGTCGACGGGGTGGCTGTGGATCGCCGGGATGCCGCCAATGAACCGATACCGGCCATCGCCGGCAAAGTATGGCTGGGAGCCTTGAACGGCACCCAGGAGTTCATGACGGGAGCCTTGGACGAGGTGCGGCTTTGGAAGCGGGCGTTGACCGAAGCTGAAATCCTCAGCCATGCCCAGAATCCCCGACGCCTGACCGGGCGGGAACAGGGATTGGTGGCCTATTTTCCTTTCAATGAGACCGGCACAGCCACGACGAGGGAAGTGGTCAGTGGGCAGGACGCTGGACTGAAGGGCTTCACCGCCGCCGGGCGTGTCAGCCAGACGGGAATTGTCTTTGGCCCCCCGCTGCCCGATCCGGCAGCTGCGGGCTTGTGGCTCGGCGAAGTGTCTTTGAACAAGGTGAACGAAGTCGCTGAAGGATCGGCAAGCACGACTCTTCCCCAGCCGGCCGGGGGGCAGTTCGACTTCAATATCATACTCCACGCCGACACCAACGGAATCGTGCGCCTGCTCAAGGACGTGTCCCTGATGCAGAAACGAAATACGGCGAGCAACTTGACCGAGATCGTCCTGATAACCGACGACACGCTTTTGGCGAACTACGACGGAGTCGTCAAGCGGGCAGGCAAATTAGTGGGCGTCCGCTACTCGAGCTCTTTCTTCCCATTCGCCGGCCAATACCTCGCCTGCACCGGCGGATTGGGCCTCGGAAATGGGCTGCTGGTGACGAACACCCTACCCGCAAGCCTGCCCACGAATCCCTTCCGCCATCTTTACCATCCTAATCATAAAGATCCGCGTGACCTGCAGAACAAGCCCTATGACATCGAGCGCCGGATCGAAATCGTCTTCAACGACGTTAAACTGGGCGTGGGGGAAGGGCGGGACAGCCTGAAGGGCACGTATCGCGAAACCATTCTGGGCCTGCATAAGCTGCCCTTGATCACGGAGGGCAGTGTTTCCCTCCAGCGGCTCAGCCTCGTTAACAAGCTTAACAATCAATGAATTTAGCTCGTCCAATGATTTCTCTCCGACGCTGTGGGTCGCTGGGTGTGTTGCGATCTTGGCTGATTACCTGGCTGGTTTTACTGGCTTCCAGTTCGTCCGCACGGGCGGCCCAGACTTTCGTCAAAGACCTGTCTTCGAGTGGGAATGTCGTGGTGATGGCCACAGCGGCGCATCCGACCGATAGTTCCATCTATGTCATCGGCACTTTTTCCGACACCCCTCTGACGATTGGCACCAAAACACTGCCACTCGTTGGGGGACGCACCACCGGATTCATCGCCAAAATGGGGCCGGACGGTGCTTGGAGGTGGGCAGGCACATTGGCTGAGACGACCGGCGGCGGGTCGCTGATACCTCGGGCCGTCGCGGTGGGCGCCAACAAAGTCTACGTGTGCGGGGATTCTATCAACGGCCTGGACGCCAGCATCCAAAACGGTGCGGCGACCTTCCGTGGCGGGCTGACGCTCAATAACGTCAGTCGTGCGCCCTTTGTTGCCAGTTTCGATACCGAAGGGCGTTACGTCTGGGGATCCATGGCATCCAATAGCGAAGCCGCATCCGGCGGTTCCGATGCCTTTGCCTATGACCTGACCGTGGATGGTGTGGGAAATGTGTTCGTCTGCGGTTCGTTCCGTTCGGATCAAATCACGGATAATACCTCGCTGGGTTTGAATTTCGGCCCCTACCACGCGTTTCGCGTGCGCGACACCAGCGGTACCCCGGGAAGTACGGATTGGAGTTATACCACCCGTGATGGCTTTGTGGCGAAACTCGATTCAAGTGGCGCCTGGCGCTGGGTGGCTACGGGTGGCAGTTTGGAGGATGCCGAGGGCGGTTTCTTTAGTATCGCGGTGGATGACGTGAGCACCGTCTATGTCATGGGCAATGCGCGATCTGGCCGCAATTGTTTCGGCGGGGCGTTGATCAATGCTTATTGCACGGCCAGCCAATGGAATGCCAGTGGTTTGCCCGCTGCCAATTATGGTCCGGACGTGCCCACGGACAATGTCGTAGCCTATGTGGCGCGGATTGGCGGTTCCGGAAGCTCGACGGACGGCAAATGGTTGGCCAACGGGTTGGCGTTGGCGACGGGCAGCAAGGTGGGGACCGGGTGCCCCGCCTGGGGCTCGATTGAGACTCGCGCCCGCAATGTCGCCTGGGTGAAGGGCAGCGTCTACGCAGTTTATTATGATCAGTCGAATACCGATCTGAAGGTGGCTCGCATCGTTAGCAGCCTGTCGGCGGTTGAAGCCATCGCGACCATTACCGGCAGTGCCGTATGCGATGCCAGCTCCGGTACGTCGCTCGGCTTTGCGCCCAGCGGTGAGCTTTATCTCAGTGGTTGGATCGGAGCTCCGCAGGCCAGCTTCACGAGCGCCAGCGGACAGGCGTTCACGGCCACGACTTCGCTACCGCAATCCCCCTTTGTGGCGAAGCTAACGGGGACCAATCTAAGTTGGGGATGGGTCAAGCTGGCGAATACTCCGAACCTGCCCAATGCGTTGCCAACCTTCGGCCCGCTGCCCAATACAGTCGATCCGCAAAGTGGCCGAGTATTCGTGGCCGGTTCGTTCAACAAGGGGATTCTGGATCTGGGGCCTGACGTCAGTGACACTGTGTTGCCGCCCGACGGCAGCGCCCAAGGGTCGAATTCACGAGGCTTCGTCGCCGCGGTCCTGCCGACCGGCGAGTTTCTGGAGCAGGTCCAATTAACGATCGAGACCGCCTTTGGCGCTGATTCCGCGCAACCGCCCCAGACCCCGCAGACGGTGTTCAAGGGGACCAGCCTGACCGCTTCGGTGCCAGCCATCCTCTTTGAAGATGCCGTTGGGGCACGTATTAACTCCACCAATAGTGACCAGGTTTTGGCCCAGGCAGTGGTTCGGCACATCTGTATTGGTTATGAGATGCTGGGCACGGCTATTGCCGGGGATGCGCCAGGCTTTAGTTTTCAGATTACGGAGGACACGCGGCTGCGGTTTAACTGGCGCACCGAGTACGCCTTGGAAATCAAGAATGACCTTTCGGGCAGCCTGGGTGGATTGACCTCCACAGCGGCCGGCAGTCCCGATCCGGTAGTACAAAAGCACTGGGTGGCAGAGGGGACCCTGACCACCGCATTCATTGATGGTGTGATTGCTTCGCCCAATCCCAACGAACTGGGAACGCGGTACCGCAGTACGGGTTACCAAGCATCGGGAGCGGGCACCGCCTTGGGAGTTCTAACCAACGTGATCGCCTTGAATGGCGTTGATGAGTATGTGGACTTGGGGACGCTTCCAGCTCTTTCATTTACCAATGGCCTCACCCTCGAAGCGTGGGTTAACTATGATAAAATCCCCAATTGGGGTGGTATCTTCGAGGCGGCTTCACTGGGGACCGACGCGAATACTATTTTTCTGGCCAATCCCGATTCGACAACCGATTTGAATTTCCGCGCGTACTACGCTCCAGGCCAGGCGGTCACATTGACGGCGCGGGACGTTCTGAAAGTGGGCCAGTGGATGCACCTGGCAGTCACCCTGGATCCGGCCGGGAATGTGACGATTTATGTGAATGGCGTCTCCGTCGCGGCCCGGAGCAACCCGGCGGGCAAGTTGCCGGCAGCGGTGGCGCGAAATCGTACCTATATTGGCTTTGGCCAGGTTTCCCAACTGACACCCATGCCCGGACGGATGGGCGAGACGAGACTTTGGAACGTAGCCCGAACACCCCAGCAGATTCGCGGGAGCATGTTAACCCCGCTCGTGGGCAACGAGTCGGGCTTGGTGGGTTATTGGAAACTCGCGGATATCGGCGCGGGTGGTGTGACTACGGATTCGTCGCCCACTCATCTCAACGGCACGGTCCGCAATGCCGACAGCTCCAACCTCAAGTCCAGCGGATTAACGAGCGTGTTCCAGCCGTGGGCCAGTTTGCAGGCTCGGCAGCAAGTGCCTCAGTTTATCATGCGCGGTCCTCTGACCCTCCAGTACGGCTGGGCCAAGGAGAATTCGGTGCGGGTTGGGGTTTCACCTTCCACGTTGGAATCGGGGGTGCGAACCGCCAGTGATGCTGCAGCCTATTCCGGCAGCGGGGAATATTGGTTTCCTACGGGTACTCGAGTAAAGATCTATGCGCCACTCAAACCCACCTCACCCGTGGGTTACCAATTGAGTACCACCACCGGGCAATACATCGGTGGGTATGGGAATATCGTTTCAAGCACGGGAAATGGGTTGGTCGACCCCGCCGACTCCGGCCAACGCTACGTCGAAATTGCGAGCCTGACCCAAGGCAGCGCGCTCACCTGGAACTATGCCGAACGAGTCTATGTTGGCTCAACCCTGGCTATTGGCAACGCGCTGGATGGCACCCGTAACCCCGTGGGTGCGGTGGTGGGAACCTTCGCCGGGGACCCGATCCCAGGGGGCGAAAACATCGACCTGGCGAAACCCCCGACGGGAACAACGATCATTTCCAATGCGCCTCCCGGCAGCACCGTGCAGGACATGTGGATTTGGGATGACGTGGAAAAGCGGCTCTATCCCTTGCGCCCGGGTTCAGTCCGTTTGGAATGGGCGCGACAGGGAGGTGGCAATCCGGTCATTACCGAAGTCCAATTCGCCTTTCCCAGCGAAGCCTATTTTCCCCATATAGCCAATACGCCACCGGTGCCCCTGGATGAGGACAAGGCTGACAATGTGGCCTTGGTCGGATTGAAGTACTCCGAGCGCAGCACCACCGTGGTGAATGACGCGGAGGAGTTTTCGGTCAATGATGCCCAGTTCACGGCGCCTTATTGGAGCGTGTTGGTGTTCTCGCAAACCACCGACCAGACCGTGGCCGTCGGGGACCTGACGCGTGAGAAGCTGCTGGTGCGAACCGTGCAAACGCGGCGCTATAGCGATGGAATGATCACCCGGGACGCGGTGGTAGGCACCCCGATCACCAGTTCCGCCCACAGCACGCTGGTACCTCACAACGGCTATGTCTATTGGGAGAAAGCCCGCTACAATCCCAACATCTATAACCGCGCCAGCCGTCTGGGACCGATCATCCCGGTCAATATCTTCCCGACGGCCAAGCCTGAAGAAAAGCTCGTGGTGGTCTGGTACACCCAGAAGGACAAGCTCAACTGGCCCGCGAAGGCGATGCAGTATAATCCAGCCTGGCCCCAGGACGGCAACCGTATCGTAATTGCCAGCCGACTGGGCTCCGAGGGACTGAGCCTCGGCAGCCAGCTCCAGACGATATTCTCGCCCGAACGGTACAGTGACGTGCAGGTGTATAACCAGCCGGACCGTAACCGGCCGGGATTCAACCCGAACGAGGAGCACGCCGTGATGGCGCCCTCGCTGGTGAACGTCGCAACGCCGACCCCCGCCGCGTTCGCGTTGCGCCGGGACCTGAACTGGACCACGCCGGATCCGAACTATACCTCCGACCCCTATGTACTCGTGCAGTATTTTGATCGTTCCACGACCAACTACGGCATGGCGGCCTACCAAGTGCAGGTCCAGGACGTGAATGTTAAGACGGCGCGGTTGGTGTTTAATGCCGGGAGTTCGGGAGCGCTTAACTTGTCCCTGGGAGCGGGCAATGTGGTGGAGTTTAATTTTACGGCGGGCCCGTATTCCCAGATGGGCTTGCAACCGAATGAGGTGGTGGACCTGGATCCCAATGACAACCTGCCGGGGTTGAATGGCGGTCGTTATCGAGTCTCCATCGTCAACAATGGTCCGCCCGCAAAATTCGTTCTCGTACCGTTGGTGGGTGGGGCTCCCGTGACGGCCAGCGGGATTGTTCCCAGCGAGAATCCCACCGTGGTGCTCACCCGGGCCTTTCCCTACGTCTTCGAATATACCATGAAAGCGGGGGAACCGGTGCTCGCGCCCTATCCTTTGCAACAAGTCATTGGAGCTTCTGCCTGCGCGGAAACGCATGGGGAGAATCTCGATCCGAGCCAATTGGTGTACTGGGAAGATCACAAGAAACAGCCGTGGGCGGTGTCGGGAAGCGATAGTCCGACAGCGGGATTGCGAGCCCAGTTTTACTATCCCCTGGCCCCGGATTTTTGGCATCCCACGAAGGCTCCCGGTGATTGCCTGGCATATGTTTCCAGCAGCGAGGCCCTGTGGGTAACCAATCGAGTAACGTGGCCGGCCAATGTCCCCGTGCTTAAGGCGGGCGAGACGCTGACGTATAGCGGTGGGGAAATAAACCGTGACGATGCCAACCGCCCAGGAGTGCCAGGAGTCGTGGGTTGGGCCGCAGGCAAGGTTGTCTTCGACCAGGCCAATCCCGCCATGGCGTACAGCAAGACGGTGGCTAATTATTTAGCCCGCGTGGCGTCACCCTTGCTGACCGTGGAGGTTTCGTTGCCCGTCGCCAAGTTGCCGACGGAGCTTCTGCCCGCTTCGGGCAATGTGACGGTGGTGGGAACGGGATGGACGTTTAACAAGCTCGACGCCTCGCTTCAGCCGCGGATTCGCTACGATCAATCCAGCCAGAAGCTCTCGGTCCGTGGCTTCCTGGATGGCAAGACCCTGGGCGATCCCGCCCTCACGGCCGCCCCCGGCTCGATTTATGTTTTGCAGCCCAACATCCTCACTGACAACGATCGGGCGGCGCTACTCAAACTGGTCGACACGGCCTCCCTGGACTGGACGGCCGCCGTCAGCAACCTGGTTCAACTGAGCCGCGATCCCAAACAGGCGGCGGCGGGCGGATATGGGGTGGGGTTGGAACCCGTGGTGGGTGCGGCGGGGCAGGCGCGGCCAGCGGTACAATTCGGCCCCGGACTGGCTCTCTTGCCCAACCAAGCGTTGCTCGATCCGGCGGCGAACCTTCCGGAAGGCTATGTGACCTTGGCCGAGAATGATGACGACTCGCTCGGCGCGGCTCCGGTGGCATTGCACATCATCCGGATTCGCAAACAGCCACTCTTCCGCGGGGCCATCAAGACCCTGAGCCCAACCAATCCTTTCGACGAAAAAATCACGCTTAGACATTCCGCTGACTTTGGTGGCAATGCGGCAGACCTCGATTTCGAGTGGTACTATCGGCCTGATGACGGCCAGGTGTTGCCACCGCCAGACACGGCCCCTACAGGCAGTTGGGCGCTGTTTGCCGATCCCGGCGGCAAGCAGGGCCGTGGCTTGCAGGAGATCAACCTGGCGGGAGCGGGCGCGGTGACGCTAACGGACAATCGGTTCTTTGTGCATTGGAAGCACCACAATGCCGCGACCTGGTCGCAATGGGCTGGTGCGGCCAATAGCCGCCCGCCCGCGACGAATGAACTCGCACAGAATACCTATGTGCCGCAACTGGCCGAAGGGTGGGTCAAGCGGGTCATCGCCGGGATCAATCCGTTTGACGCCCGGGTCACCGACTTCCGCAACAACAACACCCCCGCCACCTATGCCAGCATGGTTCAGCAGGCCGGTGCGCCGTATCGGGGGCCGGTGGCGCTGAATGCCGATCCGGCAGTGATCCAGAATACCGGGTTGATTGAGCTATATACCACAGTGATCAACCGGGCCAAGGCACTCAGTATCGATCTCAGCAGTCCCATCAGCACACCCGCCTTGAACAATACCTTGTTGCTCGCTGCCTCGCGGATTGCCGACTTACAATTGCTGCTGGGCAATGAAGCCTATACCGACGCACAGGATCCAACCATTGGCTTCGGAAGTTCGAGCGTCGAATACGGAGCCTTGGCTCCCACGATTTTCACCTTCCAGAACCAGGTGGCCACGTTGCTTGATGAGGAACTGGCCTTGCTGCGCGGGCGGAGTGAAGAGGGAGCCTATCCAGCCTATAACCGTTTGCTTTGGAATTTCACCCGGGCTGAAGGCGAAGCGGCTTACGCCCTGTCCTACAACGTCTCCGACGTGAACCAGGACGGCTTCATCAACGAGGCGGACGCCCGCATCCTGTATCCGCAGGGCCATGGCGATGCCTGGGGTAATTATCTGTCCGCGTTGCGCACCTACTACGACCTGTTGCGGCATCCCAACTATAACTGGCAGGCCCGCTCCGAAAACCTCCAGATTGAAGGGGTGGTGGTGGCCGTGGACTACCTGGACGAGCGCAAATTCGCCCAAGCCGCCGCCGCCAAGGCCAAGGCGGGATCGGAAGTGGTGAACCTCACCTATCGCAGCCGGTACGTCGAAGATCCCGATGGCCAATGGCAGGGCTACCAAGACACCGACGCGAATCGTGCCTGGGGCGTTAGCGATTGGGCACGCCGCGCCGGAACCGGAGCGCTTCTCGATTGGGTGACGGCCAACGCAATTCTGCCTTCCAGCAACACCAACAAGACCGGCATCGAGCGGGTCGACCGTTCGACGGTCAAGGAACTCGCGCAGATTGCGGCGCAGGCGGCAGAGGTACGCAAGCAACTGGACAATGCCAATACCGGGCTAAACCCGGTGGGCCTGGCAACCGACGTGGTGCCCTTCGACATTGATCCCGTCGGTTTCGATTCCAGTACCGGCACGCGTTCCATGCACTTTGACCAGGTCTATGACCGCGCGTTAAAGGCCCTCCAGAACGCGCTCGACGTCTTCAACAACGCTAACCAGATCAATAACATGTTGCGCCAGGTGGCGGAGACTGCGGACCAGTTTGCCAGGGACGCCGCCGAGCAGGATCTCGATTTCAGAAATCGACTGATTGAGATCTTCGGGACGCCGTATGAGGGGGTTATCGGGCCAGGCAAAGCTTACCCAGCGGGCTATACTGGGCCGGACATCTACCTCCACATGTACACCGATGTCACCGGAATCAAGGACGTACCCGCGCCGAGCACTAATTTTACCGCTTACTTCGGGCAGATCCCGGGCGCCTTTGTGGCGGCGGTGGGAGAGACCCAGGCAGCAACCAGTATCACCACCGCGTGGAGCAGTTATTTTGCCGGCGACGCGCCGAATATAGCCGACAACACGAACACCGACTTCAGCACCAGGCAACTGGCATTGAAGCTTCCGCAGACGGCTTCGGGGTACTCCTTCCAGGCTCCGAGCGACTGGGGACAGCGACGCGCCCCGGGTGAACTCCAGCAGATCTTGTCTGAAATGGTGCAGGCCGAGGCCGACTTGCAACTGGCCCTGCACGATTACGACGGATTGATTGGAGACCTTGGCGACATGACGCAGCTCATCCAGGCACAGTCCAACCTTCAAGCTGAAAATATCCGCATTCAAGAAGCTGGGCGTGACCGAACCATCGGGTTGAACACGGGAATCCTGGTGGCAAATTCCGTCGCTGGAAGCATGACCCTGGCGGCGGAGACCGTCGAGAAGACCACGGACGTCGTGGCCAGCGCGCTGCCGAAGGTGGTGGGGTTGGCCTCTGACGCCCTTTCGACGGTTCGCTCCATGATTGAAGGAGCCGGCAATATTACCGCAGGAGGTTTGAAGAGCACGGCCTTTGTTTCTGAGCAGGCCGCCGCCTTCCTGGAGAGCACGAAGGAGGTCGCGCAAATCCAGCAGGACATTGCCATCCAGAAGCTGGATTTCAAATACGCGATCCAGGAGCAACTCAAGGAATTCGAGTCACTGTTGGGTGATGAATCCGCGAAGCGGATCGAAGTTTTCCGCAAACAGGAAGCTCTGAGGCAGGTGTCCGACAAGTATCGCGCCACTTTGGAAACGGGATTGCGACTGCTGGAGGAGCGGGCCTTGCACAATCGGCAAAGTGCCGGCGCCACCCAGAAGAACCGATACCAGGATTTCACGTTCCGCGTCGCCCGGAATGATGCGCTCTCAAAGTACCGGGCGGCTTTTGACCTGGCCGCCCGCTACGCCTACCTGGCGGCGAAGGCGTATGATTATGAGACGAATCTTGATCCCAATGATTCGGCGTCGGCCCGGCCGGCGCTCACACAGATCATCCGGGCCCAGACCCTGGGAGCGGTGGATAATGGGGAACCCAGGCTTGGTTCCGGGGGGCTGGCGGACGCTTTGGCGACCCTGAAGGTGAATTTCGAAGTGCTGCGTTCCCAGATGGGATTCAACAATCCGCAGGGTGAATCCGGCCAGTTCTCGTTG
This sequence comes from Candidatus Limnocylindria bacterium, assembly GCA_035493435.1. Taxonomy (GTDB): domain Bacteria; phylum Verrucomicrobiota; class Verrucomicrobiia; order Limisphaerales; family UBA9464; genus DATJII01. The sequence goes on from DATJII010000318.1 coordinate 15,893, forward strand.
CGACATGAGCTATTCCGCCTCAAAGGAACCAACGATGTGGCGTGGCGGCAGGAGTTGGAACGCTATCGGGTGGCCGACCTGTGGCAAGTGCCAGAGTTTCGCCGCTATTGCCGGCCGTTTGCGCCCCAAAGCGCGGGCACCCAGGCGGGCATGGTGATTCCGTTCGGCTCGCAAATCATCTTCGGCAGGAACTTTTTCGGCAAACCCCTCGGGCCGGGTGACAGCGCGTATGACCCCACACTGTTCGCAACCAAAGTGCGGTCGGTGGGCGTGTGGTTTGATAATTATGCGGGCGAGGGACTTGGGACCACGCCGCGCGTTTATCTGGTGCCGGCCGGGCTGGACATCATGTACGTCCCCAGCAGTGCCGAGTTTGCCACCCGCGAGTGGAATGTGGTGGACCAGAAGATCCCCGTGCCGCTCCCGGTCAGCCAGGCCAGCCTGCGGGACCCTTCATGGATACCCTTGCGGGATTCCGTCAACGGCAATATCGCGGAAATCCGGCGTTATTCGTCGTTCCGCGCCTTTCACAACGCCGGGTTCACCCCGGACCAGATGAGCTTTGACAGCCGGCTGGTGGGGCGTTCCGTATGGAACACGCGCTGGTTACTGATTATACCAGGCGGCACCTTCCTGGCCGACCAGACCGAGGGTTTGGACACCTTTATTTACGGACTCAAGTCCACCGGGGGCACCGCCACGGACAGCCGGGGCAACCGGCGTGACGGCAACGGCGTGTCGGACATCAAACTCTCTTTCCAGACCTATGCGATCTCCGGCAACTAAACGCCACGGAATCTTCCTTACCATGGGCATTTTATCCTTTTCCATGCGCCGGGGCCAAATCCGTACGCACTCATTCCTGCGCGGGATTCACGAATTGCTGGGGGCCATCGCGTTGGTCGCGGTAATGGGCGTTTTTCCCACCGGGGCGGCCACGATTCCCGAGCCGGACACGGTCTTCTATGGGCGGGTACTCAACTTTGACCACGGCAAGGAATTGCCGGTCACTTCGGGGACCTTGGTTTGGACGGTCTCGCCCGAAGGCAACGGCGGCCGAACCTATCGACTGGAAACCTCGCTGGAGCAGAATACAAACAGTGGTTTTTCGTATCGGCTCAAGGTTCCGCATGAGGCCCTGGTGGTGGGATTGTCAGGGACGGATATCAGTTCCTCGGCGGTTCCCCAAGGCAATGCCGATGCGCGGTACGGCCACGCTGACATACGGGTGAATGGCGAAGTGGCGCGCCTTCTTCCTCCAGCGCCGAGCGTTTTCAACGTCTCTTCGGACCATCGCGCTTCGGCTTATCGCATCGATTTGGAAATTGCGGTGCCGATGCCTGACTCCGATGGCCAGGGTCTCCCCGATTGGTGGCAGCAACAATATTTTGGCCGCTTGAGGACCGACCCCAACGCGGATCCCGACCATGACGGCTGGAGTAACCGCGTCGAGTACCTGGCGGGTACGGATCCGACCCAACCCAATGCCACTCCCACTATTGCCTGGGACCAACCCAGCGTGGACGAAGGTGCGACGGAGTTCCTGACGCTTCGGGCGGTGGATTCGGACACCGCCCCGGCGCAATTAGTTTATACTCTTACCCGGGAGCCGCAGGGGGTGAGTGTCCGACAGCTTTTTGGGGCGACGAAGCCTGGGCTGGATGGCAAGCGGGGCGATCGACAACTTCATGGGGGTGACACTTTCACGCAGGCCCAACTGGACGAGGGGCGGATGGTAGTCACCCACGACGATCCCACCGCCAGCCAAGCGGTGCTGGGGCTCAGCCTCACGGACGGAAATCCCAGCCACCCGCCGTTCGTGACGAATCTTGTGGCAGTTATAAGCAAGCCGACGTCGGACGATGGTTCGGGGGCGTCGATATGGCTCGACGCGCGCGAAGCTGCGGCCAAGAACGCGGGTGGCGCAGTCACCGTGTGGGATGATCGTTCGGGCCCGAAGACCTTGTTGGATGGTTCGACGGGAGCATTTGACGGCCACGCAGGTGCTGCCGCACTTCCGTTGGCGGCTCGTGGGCCGCTGGGACAAAAGGTCGTGGGCTTCAACCTGGGCGGACAGACGGCTCCGCAGTGGTTGTCGCTGCCGACACCGGACAAGGCGACAGTTTTCCAATCCGGAGACCTGACGATCTTCGCTGTCGTGAATCCCTTGGGGGGAGGCGCGGCGCGGCAACAAGTGGTCAACGGAGCTAATTTCCAACTCGCATTTGTGGGAGACGACGAACGTGGACGGGCCAACCAGATGCGTTTTGCCTCCGAGGGGTTGGGAGTTGTCTATAGCAATCATCGAGTCAACGACCAATGGAATCTGGTGACTGCGTGGCAGGACCAGGACCAACTGAATGTCGAACTCAACGGGGGATGGAGTGGCGGGCCGCAACCCTTGGACGAAGCGGTGGCCTTGGGCAGTGATCCTGTCGTGGGTGCCAAGGAAACCCAGGGCGCGGTGGCCGAGCCCTTCCACGGGTACCTGGCGGAGTTGCTGGTATTCAACCGGAATCTGGAAGGGGCAGAGCGCCAACGCATTAACTCGGCCATGCTCAGCAAGTGGTTTGGCTGGGTGATCGTCGATGGGAGTGCGGAAGAACGTGACGTGACACGACGGGTACCCAGCACGGGGCTTTCGGCGCAGGAGTATCAAACCAGCTTTCTGCCTCGTTACGGACCGGATCGCCACTACGTGTTGATCGGAGGCGGAGGGCGGGACGTTCTCCAGGGTGGCCAGAACGATGACATCATTATAGGCGGACGCAATGATGACTTGCTGAGCGGCGGTGGCGGAAGGGACCGCTTCGTTTTCAACTACGCGCACATACACCATGCAGCCGATACCATTACGGATTTTGACCCCGTGGGTGACCGCGATGTGATCGATCTCACCGATTTGCTGCGCGGGACGAGCAAGGACCTGCGGGACTATGTGCGCCTGCGGACCGACGGGCATAATTCGTATCTGGACCTCGATTTTACCGGTGGAGGAAAGTATACCGACCACACGATTGTCATCCAAAACAATGTGCTGCGCGACGAGGACCGCTACCGCCTGTGGGCGCAGGGCAATTTATTGACCGGGGACAAGCGCTTTCCGCTGGCTGCCACACTGGCGGTGGTGAAGGCAACGGCGGCGGAACTGGCGGGAGAGGCGGCGTTGGTCGATATCGCGTTCACGGGCGGTCCCAGTGTGCCATTGGGACTGGAGTTGCCTTTCAGCCTGGGCGGCACCGCCGTCCGCGATGTGGACTATACTTTGAGCGTGCAGCGCTATAACGAGTCCACCGGCGCCTACGATTGGGTTTCCGTGGAGGGGCAGGAGCTGGCTGTCCAACTCAAGGCCGGGGATCTGGACTTTGGCCTACGCATCGAGCCCCTTCCGAACAGCAAATCCGACCCGGCTCGCACGGTGCATTTTTCCCTGACACCGGTGCCCGAGCGATACGACACACCGGGGGCTGCGGTGACGGCGCTGATCGTTGACGCCCCGCAAAAGGTGTGGGTCAGCGCAATGGTCAATCAGGCCGTGCCGGGTGGGGTCAATGGCCTGTTCCGGGTGTCCCGCGAGGGCAGCCTGGACGTTCCGTTGGATGTCTCAGTGCGGATGGTGGGGCCGGCTGCCAATGGGATTGATTATACCTATATTCCCACCGTCGTCCACTTCGCTGCGGGTGAGGCGAACGTGGATGTGATCCTGGAAGCGTTGCTCGATGAAAATGCCAAACCCTCCCGGACTTCGGAGTTTGTGATCGAGGCTGGGCTGGGCTATTTCGTCGATCCTAGCGGGCAATCGGCAACCGTGACCATCGTACCGTCGCTTCCCTTGGTCACGGTGGAAGCGTACGAGCCCTTGGCGGTGCAGAGCGAAGGGATTCCCGGCTCGTTCCTTTTCAAACGTCGAGGACCAACGAGTGATACGTTGACCGTGCTTTTCGAGGTCAATGGAAGTGCTGTCATGGGCCGCGATTATCAAAAGATAACGCGGTGGGTGGTGTTTAGCCCGGGAACCACCTTGATGGTTGTGCCTGTGGTGCCGCTGTCGGGGGCCAATCCCACGGGAATCAAAACCATTGGAGTCAACCTCCTGGCTGATCCCAGCTTCAATTTTGGGGCGTCCCGGTCGGCCGAGGTACGACTCGTCGCGACGGGCGCCACTTTCGGAGGTTGGAAATCCAGTCTGTTTCCCAATGATACCACGACACCCGAGGCTTTCGCGCTGCGTGACACTGACGGGGACGGAATGGTGAACCTGGTCGAATATGCCTTTGGATTCGACGCCCGGACGATGGATACGAAGACACCGGGATTACCCAAGCCGATCATTATCGATGGACGGTTGGGCATCCGTTACATCCGGCCGGTAGCGGTGGAGGATGTGGATTACCTGATTGAGACCTCCACGGATCTGCGGACCTGGCAGGCCGCCAATACGGAATTTGACCGGGTCTCGAGTCGCCTGCTTGACCTTGGCAATGAAGAGGTCACTTTTCTCAGCCATGCCAGCGCGGTCTCGACTCTTGGCCAGGAATTTGTGCGAGTGCGTCTTCAACTCCGCTGACGCCCGATGAGTGAGGGTTCCAAGTATGCCGTGCGCCGTAGGGCGGCCCTGACGCTCTTCACGATCGTTCTGGGCTTGCTGATAGGAGCTGGGTGTTCCCGCCGCGCGGAACCTGATCCGGAAGTTGTGGCGAAGATGGGTGCGCAGGAAATACGCGTCGCGGAGTTTCAGGCGTGGGCGCAGCGACGCGCCAGTGCGAATGATGCCAAGGCGAAGGAGGCCTTGCTTGAGGAGATGCTCGATCATGCCGCGTTGCTCCAGCAGGCGCGGGCCGCCGGGCTCGACAAAGATCCCGAACTGCGCCGTTCCTGGGAAAATATGCTCGTGGCAAAACTGCGCGAGTCGCAACTGGAGTCCCGGATCACCAATGCCCAGCCGACCGAGGCCCAGATACAAAGCTACTATGCGTCCCATCCAGCCCAATATACAGAGCCGGCCATGCGCCGTGGCGCAGTCCTATTCCTGGAGTATCCCAAGAAAGCGCTACCCGAACGATTGGCTAAAGTTCGCCAACGGTTGAGTGAAGCGCGCACCCAGGCATTGGGGCAGGCTACGAATGACCCTGCGGCGCGTGGATTTGGCGCGCTGGCCATTGAGTACTCGGAAGACCAGGCGACGCGCTATCGTGGAGGCGATATGGGTTGGGTGCAGGCGGGGCGTCAGGACGCACGTTTTGATCCGCGGGTTTTGGAGACACTTTTCGCGATGTCGCAACCCGGCGAGGTGAGCGACGTATTGGAAACGTCCCGTGGGTGCTACCTGGTAAAATTCTTAGAAACCCGCGCCGAGCGGCTGAAACCGTTGGCCGACGTGGAGCCGGCGATACGACACCTACTGCTGATGGAAAACCGCAAGCGAATGGAGATTGAATGGAAGCAAAGCGCGCGGGCGGTGCTCCCCACGCAGATATTTCCTGAAGTCATGGAGCGGGTCAAGTTGCCGCCCCAGACGCCGGCTGCGGCTCAGCCGCCAGGGTTGCCTTAGTGTTGCGAAGTGGCGAGTCCGATTTTGAGGCGGTCCGAGAAGTGGATTTCGCTGGGGCGTTGGTGGAGGAGTGCCTATGGCATTGCACCAGACTGGTCGTCGTTTTAGGCCTTCGAGATTCTGCATTTTTTGTCGATAGGTCGGAGGGCGATGGCGCGAATAGTCGGGGTCGGTCCCGTCCGCTGAGGTTTCGGTTCAGGCGTTGAGGATGCCGATCAAGCATGGCGAGCCGGTCTCGCGACTAGGTGCCAGGTCTGGTGAATCCTGAATAGACCCCGTAAATGTCCGAGGCGCTGCCAAAGTGTGACCCCGGGGGGGGCGGCGCGGTAAAAATTGATTTGCAAATTTATCTGAGAACCAAAATGGTCTTGAAAAGCCCGCTGATTGCCTTGTGGTTTAGGTCGTACGGCTGGAAACCCAAACGGCGGCTCTTTCACTCGGTATCAATTCGTCGGATAGCAGGAGGTTGTTCATGAAGAAATTCTTTGCCCTGATGGTTGGGTTCGTGGCCCTTTCAATGGTGATCGTGGCCGATCCGGCATTGGTGTTGTTCAATAACTCCAAAGTCCTCCAGCCAGTAAGTTTTGCCGACGGGACAAAGATACAGGACCCCAATTTTGTCGCCGAGTTATTCTACAGCACCGATGGAGTTACGTTTACCGGGTTCCCGGCGTCGATTTCGGCCTTTACGGATCTTGTCGACAAGGCTGGCTACTGGTCGGGTAACACGAAGGAAATCACCCTGCCGGCACCGCTCGTGGCGGGCCAGTCCATCAAGCTCAAAGTGGGTGTTTGGGATGCTTCGTTATTTCCTACTTACGAGGCATTCGCCGCCGAGGCCGCCAGCAAGGCGCCATTTGACGGTCCAGATGGACCGGTGGACACGTTCCAAGGAGGGCTTTCAGCGGCTTTTTCTTACACCCCGCCGGATGCCGCCGGAGGGCTGAATCCGCAGGCAGCATTCATTTCAAATTTCCGGGGATTTAGCCTGACAGAATACACCGCGAACGCGGCCGCAATCGTGTTGTTTAACAACGCCAAAGTGGCCCAGCCGGTCAACTTGGCGAACGGAGCAAAGATTCAGGACGCGAAGTTTGTCGCGGAATTGTTCTACAGCACCGATGGCGTCACGTTCACCGGTTTTCCGGGGTCGATTTCCCCCTTTAACACTGTGGCAGCCCGGGCTGGTTACTGGTCAGGCAACACCAAGAATATCTCCCTTCCAGACCCACTCATTGCGGGCATGCACCTGACATTGAAAGTTGGGGTTTGGGATTCCTCGATTTTCAATTCGTATGAAGCATTCGCTGCGGAAGCACTAACCAAGGCCCCGTTCAGCGGCCCTTCGGGACCCGTCGATAAGTTCCAGGGCGGAATTTCAGCACCTTTCGCCTACACCCCGCCGGATTCATCTGCGGCGATTAATCCACAGGCGGCGTTCATGGCCAACTTTCGTGGATTTACGCTGACCGAGTACACCGTTGCCAAAGTTGACCAAACGATCAGTTTCGCTGCGTTGCCGAATATCCCATTTACCCCGGCTAATATTACGCTTGGTGCGACAGCTAGTTCGGGATTACCGGTGAGTTTCGTCGTTGGTAGTGGCCCTGCTACGGTGTCCGGCAACCAATTGAAATTGACGGGTGTGGGTACGGTAACGGTGGTTGCCGTCCAACCTGGCAACGCTGTTTACTCGCCAGCCGCGAAAACCAACAGTTTTGTGGTGAGCCCGGCAACTCCGCAGATTGCGTGGCCTACACCAGCTGGTATCACGTTTGGGACGCCGCTAAGTGGGGTCCAACTTAATGCCCAAGGAAGTGTTCCGGGTACGCTGGTCTATGTCCCGCCCGCCGGTACGGTTTTGAATGCGGGAGCGAATCAGCCGCTTTCGGTGACTTTCACGCCCTTGGATGCGATTGACTACACGACGGCCACCGCCCAAGTCTTGCTGACGGTTGCGAAAGCCGGGCCAACGATCAGCTTTGCAGCGATTCCGAACCAGACTTACTCGACGACGGCACTGACATTGAACGCGACTTCGACCGGAGGCTTGCCGGTGAGTTTCAGCGTCGGCAGTGGCCCGGCGACAGTGAACGGGAACAAGCTGACTTTGACAGGAGTAGGACCGGTTTCGGTAATCGCGAGTGTGGCAGGCAATGCCAACTATCTGGCGGCGGCGAAGACCAATACCTTCACCGTGGCACCGGCTGTGCCGACGTTAACCTGGGCCACCCCGGCGGACATCACCTATGGTACTGCCCTGGGTGCTGCGCAGCTCAACGCACAGGCTGGTGTGCCAGGAACGGCTACCTATACTCCACCTTCTGGAACCGTCCTAAACGCAGGAGCCGGACAGGCGTTGAAGGTGAATTTTGTGCCGACGGACGCCATCCGGTACACCACGACCGCAGCACAGGTGCTTTTGAATGTCTCGAAGGCCAGCCAGTCGATCAATTTCGCGGCGATCCCAAATCAGACGTACTCCACCAGCCCCGTGACTCTGGTGGCGACATCCAGCGTGGGACTGCCGGTCACATTCTCCGTGAACAGTGGTCCGGCGACCATCAATGGGAACAAGCTGAGCGTGACGGGAGTGGGAATCATTTCAGTAGTTGCCAGCCAGGCTGGCAACGGCAACTACCTCGCGGCTTCAGCGACCAACAACTTTACCGTGGGGCGTGCAAGCCAGACGATCCAATTTGCCGCGTTGCCGAATACGAGTTTCACGACGAACAAGATTGCGCTAAATGCGACGGCAAGCTCTGGTCTTAACGTCGGATTTAGCGTCGGTAGCGGACCGGCCGTGGTTGTTGGCAATCAATTGACCTTAACCGGAGTGGGAACGGTCTCAATTATTGCCAGCCAAGCGGGAGACGCCAATTATCTCGCCGCGACACCCACTACGAACACCTTTGCAGTAACCAAAGTCGGCCAAACAATTACTTTTGCCGGACTGCCCAATACGACCTTCAGCACGAACAAGATAACGTTGAACGCAACGTCCAGTTCGGGATTGCCAGTGAGCTTCCAACTGTCCAGTGGGCCGGCTAGCATCACTGGAAATCAGTTGACCCTGAGTGGCGTGGGTTCGGTCTCGGTCATGGCGATTCAGGCAGGCGACGCCAATTTCCTTGCCGCACCGCCTGTGACCAACACCTTTGCGGTGTCTCCGGGAAGCCAGACGATCAACTTTGCCGCCTTGCCAGACACAACCTTCACGACGAATAAGATCGCGTTGAATGCTACGGCCAGCTCGGGGCTGGCGGTCAGTTTCCAGGTGGCCAGCGGCCCGGCGACGGTCAGCGGTAATTTTCTGACGCTGACTGGAGTGGGAACGGTCTCCGTGGTTGCCAGCGTATCTGGAGGCAACAACTTCAATCCTGCCACCGCGACGAATACGTTTACGGTGAGCAAGGCGAACCAGACGATCAACTTTGCGGCGTTGCCAAATACCACGTTCAGCACGAATAAGATCACGCTGAATGCCACGGCCAGTTCGGGGCTGACGGTCAGTTTTCAGGTTGCCAGCGGACCCGCAAGCGTCAGTGGCAAATTGCTGACCCTGACGGGTGCTGGGACAGTGTCGGTGATTGCGAGCGTACCAGGTGGAAGCACCTTCAATCCCGCTACCGCGACGAACACCTTCACCGTAAACAAGGCGAACCAGACGATCAGTTTTACATCGATCCCTGACACTGCGTTCAGTACCAACAAAATTACGCTGAACGCCACCTCCAGTTCGGGATTGCCCATTACCTTTGCAGTGTCCAGCGGACCGGCGGGAGTCAGCGGAAATCAGCTAACCTTGACCGGGGCGGGTTTGGTGTCGGTGATCGCGACGGCGTCGGGCGGGAGCAACTACAACCCGGCCACGGCGACGAATAGCTTCACGGTGACCAAGGCTAAACAGGTCATCAGTTTTGCGACGATTCCCAACACACTCTTCAGCACGAACAAGATCACGCTGAACGCGACTTCCAGTTCCGGATTGCCTATTACCTTTTTGGTCAGCGGACCTGCGGGAGTCACTGGGAACCAGTTGACCTTGACCGGATTGGGCACTGTGACGGTGATTGCGAACGCACCGAGTACGAGCACTTATTTCGCGGCTTCGGCGACGAATAGCTTCACGGTGAGCAAGGCGACCCCGACGATCACCTTCGCGGCCTTGCCGGACACCACCTTCAGCACGAACAAGATCACGCTGAATGCCACCTCCAGTTCCGGTGTAACGGTCGCTTTCCAGATAGCGAGTGGCCCGGCGACGGTCAGCGGCAAGTTGCTGACCTTGACTGGGGTGGGGACCGTATCGGTGATTGCCAGTGTGCCAGCGGGTAACAATTATTTTGCCGCCTCGGCGACGAACACGTTCACCGTGAGCAAGGCCAAGCAGGTCATCAGTTTCGCGGCTTTGCCGAATATCCCCTTCAGCACCAACAAGGTCACGCTGAACGCGACGTCCAGCTCCGGATTGCCCATCACCTTTGTGGTCAGCGGGCCTGCGGGAGTCACGGGGAACCAGTTGACCTTGACCGGATTGGGCACGGTGACGGTGATTGCGAACGCACCGAGTACGAGCACTTATTTTGCGGCTTCGGCGACGAATAGCTTCACGGTGAGCAAGGCGACCCCCGCGATCACGTTCGCGGCATTGCCAGACACCACCTTCAGCACGAACAAGATCACACTGAATGCCACCTCCAGTTCCGGTGTAACGGTCGCTTTCCAGGTAGCGAGCGGCCCGGCTACGGTCAGTGGCAAGCTGCTGACCTTGACTGGAGTGGGGACAGTATCGGTGATCGCCAGCGTGCCGGCGGGTAATAATTATTTTGCCGCCTCGGCGACGAACACATTCACCGTGAGCAAGGCGAAGCAGGTCATCAGTTTCGCAGCGCTGCCCAATATACCTTTCAGCACCAATAAGGTCACGCTGAACGCGACATCCAGCTCCGGGTTGCCCATTACCTTTTCGGTCAGCGGACCTGCGGGAATTAGTGGGAACCAGTTGACCTTGACCGGGCTGGGCACGGTGACGGTGATTGCTAACGCGCCGAGTACGAGCAGCTATTTTGCGGCCTCGGCGACGAATAGTTTCACGGTCAGCAAGGCGACCCCCACGATCGCCTTCGCTGCGTTGCCTGATACTACCTTCAGCACGAACAAGATCACGCTGAATGCCACCTCCAGTTCCGGTGTGACGGTCGCTTTCCAAGTAGCGAGCGGCCCGGCGACGGTTAGTGGCAAGCTGCTGACCTTGACCGGGGTGGGGACCGTATCGGTGATCGCCAGCGTGCCAGCGGGTAATAATTACTTTGCCGCTTCGGCAACGAACACGTTCACTGTGAGCAAGGCCAAGCAGGTCATTAGTTTCGCAGCGCTGCCCAATATACCTTTCAGTGCCAGCAAGATCACGCTGAACGCCACCTCCAGCTCCGGACTGCCCATTACCTTTTTGGTAAGCGGACCGGCGGGAGTCACTGGGAACCAGTTGACCTTGACCGGATTGGGTACCGTGACCGTGATAGCGAACGCGCCGAGCACGAGCACCTACTTTGCGGCCTCGGCGACGAATAGTTTCACGGTCAGCAAGGCAACCCCCACGATCAACTTCGCGGCGTTGCCGAACACCACCTTCAGCACGAACAAGATCACGCTGAACGCCACCTCCAGTTCTGGCGTAACGGTCGCTTTCCAGGTAGCCAGCGGTCCGGCGACGGTCAGCGGCAAGCTGCTGACCTTGACCGGGGTAGGGACCGTATCGGTGGTTGCGAGTGTGCCGGCGGGCAACAATTATTTTGCCGCCTCGGCAACGAACACCTTTACGGTAAGTCCGGCGGCTTCGCCCCTGGATTCACGCTCGTCTGAGCTGAGCATGCAGGCAGCGCTGGTCGGTGAAAGCTTGAAACTCTATATCAACGCGCCCTTGGGGGCGGAAGTGGTCGTGGAAACGACCACCGATATGAATACTTGGACCGAAGCCAAACGAGTCACTGGTCTGGGACAACACACTCCAGTGAAAGTGAACCTGGATATGGAGGAGCAGGTTCCCAGCCGCTTCTGGCGTTTGCGTATGCGGTAATTGGGGATCAAACGCGACCGATGGCGAATGCGCCCTACTGGCTCACTTCGGCGCGTCGATTTTCGAACGGCCTTCGTCCAGGTCGATGAACTCGAACATGGTCTGGACCGTGCCAGCGGGCAGACCGATTTCCGCGAGGCGTTCGTTCAGGCGTTGGGTGCCGGCGTCGCGCCATCCGCGTTTGGTCATGAAGGCGTTCCAGACTTCAATTTCCTCGTCGGTCGGTTGGCGGCCGTGGGTGTAGGCCCAGGCGAGCAGTTGGGCATCGCTGCCACCCTTGAGGGTTTCGGCTTCCAGGGCGGCATACTCAATGTGGAGGAACCGGCAACATCGCCCGTCAAAGCTGCCTTTCATGGCGACACCGCGGGCGGGTTGCCAGCCTTCGGGGAGTTTTCCGGCCGCCGCAAGGCGGATCTTGTCGAGCATCCGGCCAAAGTAGACGAGGCCATTGACCTGATCGAACGGGCTTCGCAGCCCGGGAATGAGAGTCGGATAGAGAGACGACATGCCTGAACAAAGCACTTCGGCGATTCTCACGCAATAGTACTATTGGATGAGCCGTCGGGGCGCCTCGGTATGAGGCAAGCGACTCCAGTTCAGAAGGTTGCTCGATATCGGCGGCACGGTCCAGGGGGACAGAAGGAGGGGCGGTCCACCTGGAGTTTCGACGAGCGACGGACCGGCATAATGCAAGATTGCCAAGCCGGCTTGGCGTATATCGCAGTCTGCACTACCGGACGGCGCAGTGAAACCTTCGGACACGGCATCTCTCGACATGACAATCGCTTCCATCAAGGGCTTTCTCCCCACCGGATCACGGCGGTCGATCCGTTTTCCGCCGTGCTGCAGAGCTGGCGCTCTTTGTGCTGGAATGAGGTTGGAGCCGTGCAATTCACGGTTGAGCACTGGTTCCGTTGCTTGACCGTGAAGACCCCGCAGGGAGTCTGTGGAAGCAAGAAGCAGGCTATTTAGGTGAGGAAATGTCCTATGAATAAATCGAATAATTCCTCTGACCGGACCCCGATCGGCGTGGCCCTGGCGTTCCTCATATTAGCGGGATGCGTGGGATATGTGGAGCCGGGCTATAGCGCCACCGTGGTGGCCCCGGCCCCCGATGTATATATGTTCGGCGGCCCGTATTATGAACGAGGTCCGGTGGTGCATGAATATTGGCGCCGCGGAGCCGAGAGCCGGCATTGGGTTCATCCACACAGCGTGCCACGGCGCAGGGACTGAAACGGAAAAACCATTATGAAAATTGTAAACCGATCCATCGACGCACCGGCACGGTTGTTCCGGCTTCTGGCCATGGCGCTGATGGTGGTTGCCGGCGGAATTTCATCGATATTCCTACAGGCGGCCGCACCCAAGGCTGAAGAAGCGCAGACCGCAGTTGCCCAACGAACTTTTGAATCACCGGAGGAAGCAGTCAAAGCGCTGCGAGCGGCCGCAGAGTCTGGCGACAAGGCGACGCTGCTCGAACTGTTTGGTCCCGTGTTTCGAGACCTCATGACCGGGGACGAGGTGCAAGATGCCAACAACGCCAAGAGGTTTGCCGTGGTGCTGGGGCAAGGTTGCCTGCCCGTCAATGAAGGGGAAAACAAGGTCGCGCTTGAGATTGGCACCAATAACTGGCCCATGCCCATTCCGTTGGTGAGAGAGGGTGGCAAATGGCGTTTCGACACGGCCGCGGGCAAGGAAGCCATAGTCGACCGGCACATAGGAAAGGATGAACTCCACGCCATTGGAGTCTGTCGTGCCTACGTGATGGCCCAACGCCGTTATGCCGAGTTGAACCCCGGACAGGAAGGAAAGGCGAATTACGCGCTGAAGTTCAAGAGTTCGCCCGGAAGAAAGGACGGCTTGTACTGGCCAGTCGGTGAAAACGAGCCGCTCAGCCCCTTTGGGGCTTTGGTGGCCGAAGCCCACGCTGAGGGCTATTCCAGCCATGGGGGAACGAATCGGCATCCTTTTCACGGTTACTATTTCACCATTTTAACCAGGCAGGGCAAGGCGGCCCCGGGCGGAAGGATGAACTACGTGAATCATGGCAACCTGACCGGCGGCTTCGCGCTGGTGGCCTATCCGGAAAATTGGGGCCGATCAGGCATCATGACTTTCGTCGTCAATCAGGACGGCAGAGTCTATCAGCAGAATCTCGGTCCCAAGACATCGCATATCGCGGGAGCAATGAAGGAGTACAATCCGGATGGGAATTGGGCCTTGGTGAACGACGACGGGGTTCCGAATCCGGTTTACGAGAAATGATCCCCAACCCCGACGGTATCCGTGCCTGGGCGCCCGCGGGTTAAGGTCGGGATTGAGTAATCATCAAAGTCCAGTCGTTGGTATCGGGAGCGGTAAAGGTTGGCTTGCCAGTGGAAATAACAGGGGAACCGGGTGCATTGCTTCCGTCTCGGGGATTGAACCACTGGGCCGTGAATGTTCGTTGGGAATCGGTCAGAGTCACCGTGGTGGCGCCACCATGCGGCAGGTATATCACATAGACTTGACCCGCTTTTGCGAGTGCCACAGCGTCGCCGGTCACTTCGACAAAGGGCTGCATCTGCCAGTACGGGAGGGCGGAAAAATAAGCATATAATATTAGGAGTTGTTCATCGGCTCCCTCGGATTTTAAGGAAAATCCGTAATGTTTGGGAGCATCGATGGGGTTCCAGACGTCGCTGTGGCCAAGGGTGCCTTGGAACCCAGCCGAAAAATACCCCCCGGAACAAGCGATCCGCCAGGCGCTGCGGCGTACCTTGTCGGTGTGATGGACTTGCTGCCTCCCGGACGGTTCACCGCGCAGGTATTCGTAGCCGTTCTCGGTGTTCAAGACAGGTTTTTGATAGCGTCGATCCGCATGCAGACTATCGACCAGGGTGACGGAATCACCGGTCCAACACTGAAGATTCTCGTCCCACGCGGTGCCCCCTCCGTTGGCACCAGTCTGCTGCGAAAGGACATCCATGGCGTCGTCCACACCAAAGAATTCACCGATGCGCCACGGTGGATCAAAAGGGGCACGGGGGCTCTCGCCCTGGCGGCTGGCCGAGATAACAGGATGTATGGTGACTAGATGGTGGTGGTAATCGTTGGTTTTGATGAAACGAGCGGTTGCTTTGGCCCAGTCCACGTCGCCCGGGAAATCCAGGCGGTACTTTCCGTCCGGATGAGTTTCGTACTCGTTGGCGATGCTCCACAGGAAGATAGTGTCAAAGGCGCCGTAGCGGGCGAGGAGGTGGCGCAGCCATTGACGCTCGCGTCCGGCGGTCCAGGTGTTGGTGTCGGTATAGGGCGACCGATAGAAATTGAGCAGGATCAGCTCGACGCACATTCCGTTGGTCTGAAGCTGTTGCATCAGGGCGTCGAAGTTGTGAAAGAATGCCGGGTTAAAACGGTCCAAATCCGGCTTTTGCGCGGTGCCACCCCATGCCCAATAGTTGGAATCGATGGTGGCTCGGGCTTCGCTATGCCCTACGGTGAGGCGAACAAAATTGAAATGCTGGGCCCGCCGTATTCGCAGGTATTCGGCTCGTAAGGCCGGGGTGATGGGAGTGTCATCAAACAACCCGTAGCAAGTGTCACCCATGGGGAAGAAGGGGCTGCCGTCCGCGTAAGCGAAAGCATACGGATTTTCAGGATGCACCCGCACAGGGCCGTGATGAACCGACGGGGTGCAGCGCAGTTTGCCGACCTGGAGAATGTCCACGCCCTCGCCGCGCAACCGATAATTCCAGTCGCCTGGCTCGTCTGGGGCCAGCCGGAGACGCCACGTGTCTCCGCCATCATGAAAGCCGTCCACAACATTGGTTTTGCCCGAGGGAGAAACGAATTCACCCACGAGCGCGGCATCACGGAAGGGATTGGCCACGCGGGACGGAGCGTGAATGGTGAACTCATGCATTTCCCAACGAGGTACATCGATGTCAGGCAGATTTGTCGCGGAGGGCACGGTGCCGGATTGGATTTCGTCCAGGGTGGTCAGGAAAGCTCTTCCAAAAGCGGCACCGGAGGCGCGGACTTCGGCCACTGAATAGTTCCACCAAGGCATTTCCCAGCCCCAGATGCGCGTGCCGTATTTCTTCATCGCGTATTGGTGGATATTTACCTCTGAAAGCGGGCGTCGGCCTTCCCAATTATAGCGGAGCGGAGTGGTCTCGTCCTTCCACCGATGATCGGCCCCATGGAGCGAAGGGAACAGTTGAGTGAATCGCAGCCAGGCCCGGGGTGTGGCCCGGCCATTCTCACCGTCGGTGTAGAAAACCACATTTCGGTCACGTGGCGCGACCCAGTTGTGCCAAGCCACCGCAAAGTCCGGGCGCAAGCGGTCCACGGTATCGAAGGTGAGCCGTCCGGTGGCGGTTCCGTGAGGATCGGGAAAGTCATAGCCCGCCCGGTATTCATAGCCCAGGGCCACGCCATCGACATTGGTCATGGGGTGCAATACAATAAGGTAGTGGCGGCGGAATTCTGCGGCTTCGTCGGAAAGCAGAAACGCCACCAAACCTTCCATTGCGAAGGAAGAAAAGGTTTCGTAAGCGTGTTCACGAGCCTGCCAGTAGATTGTGCGCTTTTTATCGGGCGGAACGGAGGGATCCGTTATCGTCAATTCCCAATGCTCGTTGCCGTGGTCGCTAGTGCCCGCCAAACGTTTTTCCAGGTGGGGATGAGGTGGGATGGAACGTACGTAGTGGAGGTAATCGCCGTAGGTGTACCACGGACTTAGTCCAATCTTGGTTTCGCCCGGTGGCAATTCAACATTCACTGTAGCCACCCAGCGTTCCGTGGTGCCGTTGATTTGCCGCCAGTCGTTGTTGGGAGGCTGGATAAACAGGAAATCCCGCAGTTTCATTCCGGCTTCGGGCTTGTTGTCGAAGTCGATACGTTTGCCGTCCTCCGAGAGATCCACGTGAAGAGTGACCTTCACCGGGTGGTCGTTGGAATTGCGAACGAGCAAATCCATTCGGGATACGGCATGGCGCAGGACGCTTTGGCCTCCCTCTTCGAATGCCGCACGGATACGATACTCGTCGGCCGCAAGGCGTTCGACCCTGTTGGTTTCGCGTGGGGTACCGCCGTCGGAGGGAGCCGACCAGGAAATCTCCGCGGGAGCGGCGGAAAGCCCCAAGGCAACTACGACCAAGGAAGCGCCCCAAACCAGTCGCCCAAGGTGCTGACGATAAGAAAGCGTCATAGACAGATTGACGCTACACTTGAGGCCTACGCCCGGAATTATGCAACTGTCTTGTCGTCGGCCCCCAGGTTACCGCTGCCGGTGTGCTGACCGCTAAATCCTTTGCCACCTAAGGCAAAGGATTTAGCGGTCAGCACAACTAGGGATGTATCGCAGTAGTCGGCGGTTGGGCGCCCGGCGTTGCGGGCGCCCAACCCCGTCCGGATTTCCGGTGGCCCCTTTTCACGGAGCCGGCTCGTTGTCAGGGTGACACGAGGCGGAAATGGACTTGGTCGTCGGCGAGTGGGACGCGGATGCTCATCTTATCCCCATCGATTTCAGGATCGGTGGAGACGGCGAACCAGCTCCCGGAACTTAGATCAAAACATTCCTGCAGTTGCCAGGTGTCGTAGGCGGCAGGCCACGAGATCTCCAGGTCCTCGTCCACGACCCGTGCCGTGATCTGGGGAGCGTCGCCATGGGCGACAGTGATCGCTTCCGAGACGCTCACCGAATGCCCCGCACTGTCGGTGGCCGTGACGGTGACAAGGTGCTGTCCTTCCGTTAGGTCGGCCGAGGGTATGGACAGCGTAGCGCCTGATCCAAGGGCTCCGTCGCGATCCGAAGACCAGGTAACGTCGGATCCATCCAGCGAGCCGTCTTCGAGGTCGCTGGCGTCGACGCTGAGGTAGACGGGCTGGCCACCGGCGAAGGTGGCGCCGTCATCCGGGGCAAGAAAGGCGACGGTGGGCGGGTGGTCAGGAATGGCAATGGTGACCTGATCCGAGGTGTTCAAGAGGCCGTCGCCGGCGGTTACGCGGAGGATGGTGGTGGTGCTCCCGCGGATGGAGGATGTTGCGAGGGTCAATTCGGAGGTCTCCAGATTATAACCGGCGGTGCTCCAAGTGATGCCGCCGTCGGAACTCAGATCCACCGTATAACGGAGACTGTCCCCGTCCGGATCCGAAGCGGTCCACTGCAACGTGACTTCAGGATCGGTATTCGAGGATCCGGCAGCGGGAGAGGTTATATGGACCTCTGGTGCATGCAACGATGCCTCCCGGCGCAGGAGCACCGATGTGCCATGGTCGATCTCGATGGCGGCCATGGGAATCGATTGCGGCAGCACAAACTGGAAACGGGCATTGGTCCTGAGGATGGGAACAGGATCGGCGTCAATCACCGTTTCGGGCTGGAAGGGGGCGGCGAATACCTCCGCGCCATTGGCATCGAACAGGCGAAGGGTATAGTCACCTTCGTCCGGGAGCGTCGGTTGCGACGCGGCCAGTGTGGGCCAGAGGGGATCGAGGGTGGCTTGATCGCTCCCGATATTGATGGTCCCGCCAATCAGGACAGACGGTACCTCGCCGGAGCCGGATTTGGGCGCAGGAGCGCCTCCCTTGCCGAAGCGATTGACGAGGGAATTGAACACGTTGCCATAAGTATAAAGTCCGGGCCAGGTCCAATCCGTTGCCAGGGTGCAGTAACTCATCAGGTCCTCTGTACGAAACGGGCTGACATAGGTGCCGTCCGAACTGTCCCAGCCATAAGCGAAACGGTAGTCACCCAGGAGCATGGGGCCCAGGGCAGGTTGGAGGGCCTGGCCATTCACGACGTCCATCGGAAAGTCCGGCGCATCGATACTGGCTTGTTCGCTGCAAGCACCGTGTTTGGTCGCCCCGGTCGGATCGATGGAAATGCCATAGGCGGAATGGACGGCGTGATGCCGCCCCAGGGTGTGGCCAACCTCGTGGGGCGGGCGATTCCGGTAAAATGGCTTGCTGATGTCTTCGCGAATCAGGACCAGGTCGCCACCGATTATGCCATTATCCTTGATGATGGTGCCGGGAACTATGGCGTAGTAGATGACCTTGCTCTTGGCCGGTTCATCGCGGAGGCGCCTGGCTCCCAACAGGTCGTAGAGTTCGAGGGTATTGTCCGTTTCGGTGGCGGTGGTGGGGTCGGCGGAGGGAGGCCAGGTCAGGGGGGCGCTTTCCCCGGTTACCGTCGTTATCGGCATGGCCGCCACTAGGCGCTTTTTGTGGATGGCAACGGAGCCCGGAGCGGCTTTGTCCGAAGCGGCCTTGAATTTCCAACTGACCAGGAAGGTTTTGAGATTCAAGGGGGGCGCTGGAACAAAATGGATGGAAACGGCGTTGTCAGCCACCGCCTTGGCGGCAATCGCAGCGGGGGAGGTGGTTAGGACGCCGTTGGGCCAAAGCAGGGTGAATTTCACATTCCCTTTGGCAAATTTTGTGACATCGACAGCAAGGCTCGTAGTCTTGATATTGCGATTGGTGGCATAGTCAGCACGGGCCACAGTATCGCCAATCTTCAAAGTGGCGGCCGCTCCGGCGTCAGGTTCAACTCGAAGTTGGAGTCCCTTGGCGGTAACGGGAACCGTATTCGAGCCGGCGGGTTTGAGAAAGATGCGCATCAGGGTCTGTTTCCCTTCCACGAGCGGCATGCTGTTGGGCCAGTCCTGGATGACTTGGACTACTTCCATGGCCACCACATCCACCGCGTTGATATTAGCGACAAATACACAGGTGTTGCGGCAAATGTTGGGGAGGCCGACGCCGACAGTGTCGGTGCCTGGAGTGAAACTTATTTTCGCAGGGTCTGGCGATTGGGGTTGAATCGACCATTTGCCGGCGACCACTTTTTCAAAGATGACCGTGCCATTCGCGTCGGTTTTCAAGATGGCATTGGCCCGGGCCGCCCCTGGAGCAAAGATGGCCACGTCAATTCCCGCGACAGGCGCGCCCTTGCCGTCCACCACCCGCGCGAGTATGAGGCCATTCTTCGGCGATGCCTGCAGGTTTTTTGTGATATTGTTGCCCTTCACCGTGACGTTGACCGAGTCTATGGTATAAGTGGCATGTGTGGCGGCGATGGTATAATCGCCATCGGTCAGGCCGCGGAACGAATAGGCGCCATCCGTTCCGGTAGTAACCGTGCGGAGATTTGGGAAATCCTTGCTGGAGAGCGTAACCACGGCGTAAGGCACGGGAGTGGCAACAGGGTCGCAAGTCAGGACCCGTCCGGCGATCCGGTGGTCGCTCCCGAAAATAAAGTTCGCCTCATTCATGCAGCCGGTGTTCTTGACCACCGTTCGAACCGGATTGAAGGCGGCGATTTTGGTGGGAGTGGGGGTCACGGTATAGGTTCCCTCAGCCACATCCGGGAAAACATATCTTCCATCCTTGTCAGTGGTGACTGTGGCGGTGACCTCTTTCCCGGTCGAGTCCTTGCCCGCCAATTTGACTTCCAAGTCAGCTACCGGCGGACCGTTGGTGCCGAACACTATCCGGCCCCGGATTGCCGGCCAGGGCGAGGTCAACTGCAGTGCTCCCCCGGCTTTGCCGTCGCCAAACTCGATGAGGTCGAGCCCGGAATCTTTTATCCCTGATTTGGGGTCATTCGGTTTGGCGGTGACCTGGTAACTGCCAGCCGGGAGATTCGTGAAACAAAAGGCACCCTGGGAGTCGGATCGGGTCGACTGGATCTTTTTCCCCGCTTGTAGAAGTTCAACGATGGCGTTGGTGTGTGGATCACCGGCGAAAAAATTGCAGAACCGGACGGCACCACAGGCGCTGTAGAGAATCCACTGGCCAGCCGCCTCGGCGCGATTGTTTGCCTTGTCGGGATCTGGCACTCCCATGGCGGTGATCTCGGCGACGTTGGTGGCGAGAAGGGCTGTCTTCGAAGTCGCCTTGATCTCGAGTTCAAAGAATCGGTTGGCACCCAGCTTGGGAATGGTCCACTCCATCTTTTTTTCGTCAAAGGTAGTGCCATCGCCAGGCTTGGAACTCTTATACTCCATGCCCTTGGGGAGGGTATCCTTGACGACGATGTCCTTGGAGTCATCGGGGCCGTTATTGCCGACGCGAATAATGAAGCTAAGCAATTGCTCCACGCCAACGGGGGTGGAGTCGGCAATCTTCGTGATAATCAAATCCGCCTTGGCGGGCGCCAGCATGTTCACAAAGGCTGCTCCATGCGGTATGGCATTGGGGTCCAGATTCGAAGGAGAGACAATGTCTGCTTCGTTGGTCCAGGGACCGGCGATGGCCCCCACGGTATGAATTGTCAGGGTGCGAACTTGTCCCGGGGACAGGAAGCCAAGTGTCCACTCGCCTGAGGTGGGATCATAGGCGGCGGGAGCGCCGCCTTCGAGCGCATCGACGAGTTGAAAGCCGGGCGGCAACACATCCCGGACTATAACATTGGTCGCAGGCCAAACGCCGCTATTGGCAACCGAGATCGAGAAATCCACGGGATCCCCGACCGAAGCTTCGGAAACGGAGGCGATCTTGGTGAGCCTTAGATCGAGCAGGTTGGTTTTGACCGTGTCATTCGTGAGAATGGACAACGACGCCGAGGCAAGGGCAGGAGAATTCGATCCCCATAGCAGTTGCGCGACATTGGTCCAGACGCCTGGTTGCCGTGTCTGGGACTGGATGACGAAAGACTGGGTGCCGGGGGGCACGATGGAAAGCTGCCACGTGAGCGAGTTCGACGACACATTGTCGGGAGCGGACCCGGAGATCACTCCGCCGTACGCCAAGCCGTCAGGAAGCGTGTCAATCAGCACGACATTCGTCGCGGTGCCCGAGCCGGAATTGTTGACCAGGATGGTAAAGGTGACGGTTTCATCCAATTGCGCCTGGGTGCGGTCAACGGACTTGGAGACGTCCAGAATCGGCGGCGGATTAGTAATTATAATCGTGGGATTTACCACCACCGAGGCCGAGCCTGAAATGGGAGGGTTTGGCGAGTTAACAGCTTCGGCGACATTATTCCAGGTTCCGGGCAATTGCGCGACGGCACGGTAAGCCAAGGTCTGGCTGCCTGCGGGTACCAAGGACAACTGCCATGAGATAGAACGGGCGCTGGCGTTGCCTGGCGTGGGGCCAGATACCATGCCCAGGTAGTCCAAACCTTCAGGCAGGGTGTCGAAGATCATCACGTTTGTGGCGGCCCCGCCGGTATTCGAAAGCGTGAGAGTAAAGGTAACTTGGTCACCCACATTTGCCTGGTTGACGTCCACGGACTTCGAGAGTGCAAGGATCGGTGGGAAATTGGTCACCGCGACGTCGTCATCGACGATGGTGATGCTGGCTAACTGGTTGGATGAAAGAACCGCGCCGACCGGATTGGACATGCCGACGACGAGTGTTTTGTTTGCGTCGCTCGGTTGAAGATCGTCGATGAGCAGGAAGTCTACGTTCGCGCTGGATTGGCCGGGGGTAAGCGTAACAGTCCCGTTGAAAGGCGGTTGAACGTTTATCCCGGGAACAACCGTTCCGGCACCCAGAAACCAGGAGACGGAGACTGTATTTGTGGGGGCCGGGGTGGCATTGACCGTAAATAGGGCATGGCCAGACGACTCCGTGACGATCGGCGTGGGCACGGACCAGAACAACAGGGGCAGTGTCGAATTGATATTCGTGACGGTGACGGTATTGGTCGAAGGGTCGGTGATCACGTTGGTGGGGCCGACTGCGGCGAACGCGAACCGGGCCAGCAGGAACCACAAGGCCATTAACCCGGACAAAATTCTCACCGTCGCTCGACAAAATGGCTTCCAAGATCTGGAATTTAATCTCTTCGGGACGGGTGTTTCTGGATTGGTGAGGCGGTTGCTCCGGCAAACGCGCCCAGCTGAGGGTAAAATTGGCAAGCCGTTGTCGATGCCGCACTTTGGGGTCGTTTTCATAAGTCCGAGGGGCGTGGATCCCTGGCGTGATTGGGGCGCGCAAACTCCCCAACCGCACGGGCCGCTTTTCAACTGCTGGAAGGAGAGGTGCATATTCCGTGCGCGGGCATTCCATCGTCAATTTTGAGAATTACCGTGATGCCATAATTGATGGACACGACACCTGTCCGGGGATACTAAGCTTGGCGTGAACACCACGTCTTGCGACCTTCGTGTTGGCAAAAAACGGATCCTCATCCAGGCATGGTTCTTCTTTGCCTGCCTCCTGCTTCGGTCGCCTGGCAACGCCTTCGCCAGATCGTATGCCACCGATTTTTCGAGCGCGGAGAATCCCATCTCGGAGTGCGGTAATTGGATCAACGGCGCTTCTGTCGGAGTCGATTGGGCCGATGTCGCCGTGACCAACGGCATGGCCATTGGACTGGAATCCGGATCGACTGGGTACGACGATGCGACGGCGCTCCTAACTGGAATCTGGGGCCCAAATCAAACCGCGTCGGCCACTGTCTTTGCCACCCATCGAATGTCGGGAAATGTCTATGAGGAGGTGGAAATAAGGTTGAGGAGCTCGCTTTCACCCCATAGATGCACGGGATATGAAGTTCTCTTTTCCCTTAAGCCGGATGCCGGTTGTTACGTCCAGATTGTACGCTGGAATGGCCCCCTCGGAGATTTTACCTATGTGGCCACCACCGGCGGACCCCAGTACGTTTTGCACTCTGGCGATACGGTGAAGGCATCGGTAACGAACCAAACGATCACCGCCTGTATCAATGGAACGGCGGTTCTGCAAGGGACAGACACCCATTTTGCCGGCGGCAGTCCGGGAATTGGAATCTTTATTCAGGGGCCACTGGAGTGAATCGGGACTACGGTTTGACGAGTTTCACTGCTACGGATGGGCTCCCAACGTCTACTCCGCCGAGGCTGGCGATTTCAAGCCTCACTAACAGCGGGGCCCTCGCTCTTAGATTGACTGGCGAGTCAGGAGTCCATTACGACCTCCAGGTGGCAGATAACTTGAACAATCCGAACTGGCTGTCACTGGACAACTTGGCGCCGGACGAGTCGGGAGAGGTTTGGTTCACCAACGCGGCACCGTCTGGCGTAACGAGCCAATTCTATCGGGCGGTATCGCAGTGAAGCGCGCTTTCCCCCGGCTTTGGACTCTCACAGGTTATGGAGACCCTGGTGGTTAGCTAATTGTTCATGGTCAACTTCTCTGATGTCGACGGAAGGTGGTGGTGCAAGCAGTGCAACGATTTTTGTCAGGAGCGAGGGGCGGGGGAACGCAAAATTTCCAACGCTCGAACGGTCGCGGCACCACGGGTTTCGACCCCGAGTTTTTCAAAGATTTCCTGCACATGCTTTTTAACTGTGGATTCGGTGATGCCAAGGATGGAGGCAATGTCCGGGTTGGTCTTGCCTTGGGCGAGCCATAAGAGGGTTTCGGCGGCGCGGGGGGTTAACCCCAGCTTGAGCAGGGGGACGAAGGATGAGAAGTCGGTCTTATATTCGCGTCTGGCCTGTTGCTGGGAGCGGCGCAATCGCGCGTTGATCGCCCGGATCAGGTCGGCATTGGCCACTGGTTTAGTTAAATAATCGTCGGCTCCCAGGTCCATGCCGTTTCTCAGGTCGTTCTTTTCTCCCTTGGCGGTAAGAAAGATGAAGGGAATGAGAGCCAATTCGGGGTCTTGTTGAAGTTCCCGCAAGACACCGTGGCCGTCCAATTCCGGCATCATCACGTCGCACAGTACCAGGTCAGGTTTTTCCCGGCGGGCCTGCGCCACACCCGCCCGTCCGTTTTCCGCCTGGATGGTTTCGAAGTCATGGAATCGCAGGAGTGTGGCGAGGTTCCTGCGCATTTCCGGTTCGTCTTCAATGAGTAATATTTTAGGCATCCTGCCCTCCAAAAACGGGAAGCGTTACGGTGACCTTCGTACCTTGGCCAATCTTGCTCTGAAGTTGCACTTTCCCCCGATGCAACTCGGTGCATCGTTTGACCAGCAGCAAACCCAGCCCGGTACCGGATCGGGTGCCCACATTGGCTCCGCGATAGAAGGCTTGGAACAAGTGCTGCTGGTCCGCCTCAGAGACACCGATGCCTTGGTCGGAAACGAGGCACACCGCGTTTGCTCCTTGTCGTTCGACGGAGAAGTACACGATGGAACCCGGCTCTGAGTATTTGACGGCGTTGCTGAGAAGATTGGTGAAAATGTGGCCTAGCAATCGTTCATCCGCCTGGGCCGGCAGAGGAGCGGAGTTCAGCGTCAGTTCGATAGGGCATCGTCCATTGGTTGCCGCTCGAATTTCGTCACGCAGACGACGGCAGAAGGCATTCAAATCAATGGTGGCGGGTTGGAAGTCGAGTTTGCCGGCGTCCAGGCGGCTGAGAACTAGTATGGCTTCCATCATGCCAGTCATCCGGCGGGTATTGCTGACAATCGATTCCAATTGCTCGACGCGCTCGTGGTCGGTCATCCGCGGGGAGAAATCGCGGAGCAATTCGGCGGAAGATTGGATAATGCCGAGGGGCGTACGGAACTCATGGGAGACCATGGATACAAAATTACCCTTCAGTTGACTGAGCTCCATTTCACGTTCCAAAGATCGCAGCAATTCGGCCTCGGCCTGTTTTCGTTGGCTGATGTCCACCATCATGACGAGCAAGTGGTCCATGCCATTGATCTCGATGATGACCCCAGAGGTGAGCATGGTGCAAACGCGTCGCCAGCGATTGAACAGTCGGCACTCACGTTCCCGGATTGAGCCGGTCGGGCGGACGTCGTTCCAGAAACGGTCGCGTTCAGAGGCGTCCTCCCAGAACCCCAACTCGATTGTCGTACGACCCAGGACTTCCTCGCGGTCGCAACCCGACCAAGCCAGGAACGCATCGTTCACGAGGACAAAACGGGCGTCACTGGCCCGGAAGACGGCGGTAATGATGGGGCTGGCAAAGAAGGCCGCGCTGAAGCGGGCCTCGCTTTCACGCAACCGGGCCTCGCTGGCCCGCAGGCCTTCTTCGGCTTTCTTTCGTTCGCTGATGTCGGTGATGTAGGCCTGTATGATTTCACGACCGCTCCATTGGATGCGGGTCAGCGCCACCTCCAAAGGCGTTTCGCGGCCATCTGGCGTGCAGCTCATCCATTCGAAACGAGCACTGCCGGTCGCCATGCATTCCTCAATGTGCTGCCGGGCCAGAACGGCGGAACTTTCGCCATTCGGTTGGAATGGGGGCGAGGTTTCGCTGGGATGCTTTCCTAGAATCTCAGCCGGGCTTTGGCAGCCAAGGATCCTTACGGCTGCGGAATTAACTTCGAGGATCTGGTTTTCGTCATGCAGGACCACGCCATGGCTGGATCCTTCGAAGAGCGCCCGGAACTTTTCCTCCGACTGGCGAAGCGTAAGCTCGGCCAGTTTGCGTGAGGAATTATCGATAATACTGGCGCGAATCAGATTTCTCCCTTCCGCCGGGAGGCGCAAAAGACGCACTTCTGTGGGGACGAGTTTACCGTTGGGCCGTTGGTGTATCCATTCGAAGACGGGAGTGCCTCCCTTTAGGGCTTCATCCATTTTCTCCCGGGCAAGTGTCACGGATCGTCCACCGCAGGGTTGAAATTCGGGACTGACCTCCACGGGCGTTAGTTCGGCCAGCCGTTCCCGGGGAACGCCGTAGAGCGCGCAAGCGTGTTCGTTGCCAAAAAGAAAACGTCCCGTGTCTCCGTCAAAGACCACGATGGCCTCCGGGGCGTGTTCGACCAGCGCACGGAACTGGGCCTCACTCGTCGTGAGCGCGGCGGTGCGTTCGGCGACCCGGCGTTCCAGTGAATGATTCAGCTCCCGCAGGTCGTGCTCTGTTTGCTTGCGTTCGGAAATGTCCCGGGGCACCACGACATGCAGATTGCGGGCACCGACCCGAATGGGCGTGGAAAGCACCTCCATGGGCACGTCTTGTCCGTCGAAGCGACGAACGACCCACTCAAAGCGGTGCCCACCCTTCTG
>DATJII010000319.1:0-43180 GCA_035493435.1 Candidatus Limnocylindria bacterium
ATGACCGGATCCAGTACGACCCGAGGCGTCCCTTGGGCGTTTTGGATCTGCCGCAGACTGAGGATCCCGCGCGCCATCTTATCCGAAACCTGCACCAAGTCCTGGGATTCCACGCCCGTGCCCCCGACGAATCCGGCTTCGTCAGCCTTCATTACGGTCACACCGGTGCCGTTGGGGTTGCGGACTCCAGAACTCGCGCAGCCGGCCACCAAGCCAATGACTGACAGGGCGTAAAAAGAACGAATCAATGCGGATTTTTTCATACGGAATGCATGCGGACAAAAGGGTTCACAAGGTGGTGACTGACGAAACAGGGCGTCACCGGCCAAAAAGAGAGTTGGCACTCGTCATGCCGGGGGTGGAACTACCAGAGCCGGGATAGGAACGGATGACAGGCTGCGGCTCGGTTGGAGCCTCGGTGTAAACCGGAGCCGGGGAAGACGGTACGGCGACCGTGGGAGCGGAGGGTGGCGAATAAGCGTAGGGATAGTAGGCGGGATAGACCATCATCGTCCGTCGACGGGCCTGTTGCTCAGCCAAACTGCCGACCAGCAAGCCCGCACCAGCCCCAATGGCGGCGCCTTCCAAGGTGTGATGACCGCTATTGTTACCGATAACGGCACCGGCGACACCGCCCACCACTGCACCTGAAACCGCGTAATTGGGGTGTTCGTAAACCGCATATCCGGGACTGTACACGGCCTCTTCCCGCCGACGTTCGTTCCCGACGATAGCTCCTGCAATCAGGCCCACTCCAGCCCCGATAGCGACACCTTCACCGGTTCGATGACCACTATTATGGCCAATAATTCCCCCGGCAACACCGCCCAAAACGGCTCCGCCCAGCGATTCAGGCCCGAATAATTGGGCATTCGCACGTACCACGAACATTACCGCCAGCGCAGAAAGCCGGATTGCCTTCATAACGTACACCCGTCAGACGCCCCTTAATCAGGGCTATTCACGGGCGTGATAAATCGGTCTAAGGGAACATCTTGTCAATTCGAATGGACAAAGGCCGCGATCCCCGGCGGGAAGCGCGGCCCTCAGCTCGCCTCTAACAGCCTATCAGGCAAAGACTTCTTCGGTCTTAAAGAAGCGCTTAATCTCGATTTCGGCGTTTTCCACGGAATCGGACGCATGGGCGATATTCCGCATGTTATCGGTTCCCAAATCGCCACGCAATGTGCCTTTGGCGGCCTTGCGGGAATCGGTAGGTCCGAGCAAATCCCGGACTTTGCCAACCGCATTGTCACCTTGTAGGACCAAAGCGAGTACCGGGCGACTCTTCATGAAAGTAAGGATTTCAGGGAAGAAAGGGCGATCCTTGATGTGGGCGTAGTGATCCGTCAGCAAGGCATCCGTCAAACCAATCAGCTTGGCCGCCGTGATTCGAAGACCGGCCTTTTCCAGGCGCGCAATCACCTCTCCTGCAAGGTTTTTCTCCATGCAGTCTGGTTTGCAAAGTATCAATGTCCGTTCCATTAGGACCGGTATTCTTGCCAGATTCCGGTCTCCAGAGCAAACCGGGAATGACATTCGACTGATCGGTCCCTGGGCATTACCCCATCCAAACTACTGGAATAATTCCGATCCTGCCTGAAGGGATAAGGCCCGTTTTTGTTTGTACCGGAGGATGGATTTCTTCCAAAGTGATCGTTCCGGTTTGCATGGCACTCATTGTCCAAAAGTTTGGTGGCACTTCCGTCGGTAATACGGAACGGATCAAGAACGTGGCCCGTCGCGTGGCGAAATATCGCCAGGATGGCGATCAGGTCGTCGTGGTGGTCTCCGCCATGAGCGGTGTCACGGATGGCCTCATCCGCCTAGCCAAGGATATCACGCCGCTGCCCAGCGAGCGGGAGATGGACATGTTGCTGGCTACGGGTGAGCAGCAAACCATCGCCTTGGCGGCGATCGCTTTGCACGCTGAAGGCATTCCCGCCGTTTCACTTACGGGCGCCCAGGCTGGCATCGTCACCGACGGGGTACACACCAAGGCCAAGATCCAGAACATCACGCCCGCCCAAGTCCACCGGCTGCTCGATGCGGGTAACGTGGTTATTGTGGCCGGATTCCAAGGCCAGACGTTGGAGGGCCAGATTACGACCCTAGGTCGCGGAGGCAGCGATCTTACGGCCATTGCCATGGCGGCCGCCCTGAAGGCCGATCTCTGCCAGATTTACACTGACGTGGACGGCGTCTACACCGCCGACCCCCGACTGGTTCCTGGCGCGCGCAAGATTGAGGAAATCGCCTACGACGAGATGCTCGAACTCGCAGGTTCAGGGGCGAAAGTGATGCAGCTTCGGTCAGTCGAATTTGCCAAAAAGTTCAACGTAGTTTTCGAAGTCCGTTCGAGTCTCAACGACAATCCAGGTACGATCGTGAAAGAGGAATCCGCCAGCATGGAAGACGTCGTCGTTCGCGGCGTCTCGCTCGACAAGAACCAAGCCAAGGTCACCGTATGGGGCCTGCCGGATCATCCCGGTCGTGCGGCTCGTATTTTCAAAGCCCTGGCCGACGCGGCGATCAATGTGGACATGATCGTCCAGAACGCCAGCCACGCCAGTGGTTCCCCGGCGACCGACCTGACTTTTACCGTCGACAAACCCGACCTGCTCAAGGCCACCACCGTCATCGAATCGCTCAAGCCCGAACTTGGCTTTACCGAGATCTCCAGCGACGAGAAGATCGGCAAGCTCTCCATCGTGGGGGTCGGCATGCGCAGTCATTCGGGAGTAGCAGCCAAGATGTTTACCGTCCTGGGCGCGGAAGGAGTGAACATCGGCATGATCTCCACCAGCGAGATCAAGATCAGCGTGATCATCGCCCTGTCCGAAGGTGAAGTAGCGATGCGCGCTTTGCACAAGGCGTTTTTGGAGTAGCGGCTTGGGCTTTGAATATACTTCGAACCGTGGCTCAAACCATCGGTCTGACCGTTTGTCCGCTTCCCACAACGAGGAACCAACGATCTGGATCATCTATTTTGTGGCCGGCCTATTAGCGCTCGGGCCTGACAATCGCACATTAAACAATGGAACTGGTGATCCTGCAACCGTTCCATTTTCAGGGGGAATCGCCGATCTTTCACCGCGCAACCGGGGGCCATTCAAGTTTTTTTGCAGCCTCTTTCCCAACCGGGGGTGGCACGTACTGGTTCTGCAGGATATTTCCCAGAAATGCACTGGGAAGCGCCACGTTGAACTTGTCGATATACTCGGGCAAATCGTCCAACCAAAGCCAGATTCCGTCGCTCCTGAACGAAATACTGCCCATGGAACGTAGTCCGGTAACAGGACAAGGAAACGCGTTTCGACTCGTTGAAGCCACAATCGCCGCCTTACTGAGATACTCACGGAGCCGGGTCCGGTCATATTTAGCCACGACGTCGGGGAAGATAAAGTCCTTAATGCTTGGGCACGCCTTGTAAGCCGGGCCGTATTCAGACCAGATGCCAAACCATTTGCTAGGCCAATTATTAAGACGGTTCAAGGATGTCCTCCAGGAAGGAACCTTACAAACGATCCAGTGTTTGCTTCGGCAGTCGCTCCAATAGTCAATGTTCCATCCGGATACGCCCATATGATATCATTGGGAGCCTCAACTGCAACACCCAATTTATTGGCGAGATTCTGGGCAAATCCATTTGGCAAACTGCCCGTATTGCAAGAGAGCAGTCGAATTTCCTGTCCAGCAAACTCGGGATTCTGCTCAATGAGCCTGGCTAATACCCTGTGATTGACCAAGGCATCGCCAACCTCCACCGAAACGGTGTTACCGTGAACAGCAACATCAAGCATTCCTTCGACTGAGCTTGCATTGGATGCATTCGCAAGAAACGCATCGCCCTTGGTTCCAAACTGAATTCCTCCTTGCGCCGCATCGAGCGTTTCCGATGCCATCGCCACTTCTCCGGCCTCGGCGAACGGCATGGCCACCGAGGCCGCGGCAATCAGAATATTTCCCGCCGCATGTCCTGCGGCTCTTGGATCCGGACCCGTCAGATCGTTAAAGGTATTTCCAATGGAACCAACAAGTGCGGAGGCTGAATCGAGAGGGTGAGCCGCCATGTTAACCAAGGCGGAAGCCGTATCGATCGGATGCGCGACGGCATTGGCGACACCGGAGACCAATCCGGCAACAGCATCAAACTCACCAAGAAACGTCTGGCCCACATCATGCCAGTAGCTCGAACCACTTTCGCCAATGGCGGCGAGACCAAACGGATCGATCAGGCTGGCCGGATTGCCATTGGCATAGGCGTACTGATTTAAGCCTCCGGCAAGACCCGATGGATCGGCATTTACGAAACGGCGCAGGAACGGATTGTAATACCGTGCCCGCATGTAATAAAGGCCGTTGGCATCGGTCATTACGCCGAATCGTCCATTGAAGAGAAAGGGGGTGTCGGTGGTCCCGGTCCGCTTGGTGATCAATCCGTAGGCACTATATTCGGCTCGGTCCGTAACAACACCGGAACCATTGCTCAATGCGATCGTGGAGCCACGCTTATCGTAATGGTAGCTCGTTGTGTTGCCTGAGTTGTCAACTTCATACAAAAGCCCTAGCCCGTATACGTAAAAAGTCTTGCTGCCGTCCGCCTTGGTTCGTACCAAGACCTGGGAAACCGACGCCGGATTAATGGAGTACGCCGTTGTTTGAGCAGCTTGAGTGACTCCTACGCGATTGCCTTCCGAATCATAACCGTATCCAAGGGCTGGAGCCACTCCGCTTGCGGCCACTCCTGTCAGATGGTTGCGGCTGTCGAAGGTGTGGGTGACTGCCGTATTGCTGTTAAGTGGACCGGACGTCATGTTGCCGTCGGAATCATGGGTCACGGTAGCACCATTGAAGGTGGCGATCCGATTGTCGGCATCGTAAGTTACCGTCTGAGACGCCTCGGTAAACGCGGAAGGAAGCGGAGCGGCGAACTCATTGACCATCCGGTTGGCCTCGTCATAGGTCATCTTAAACAGGGCTATCTGGGCCCCACCGGGTCCAACCTCGCTGATCTTTGTAGTCCTCCCGTCGGCATCGTACGTAATGTTACGCGTGGTTCCGTTCGGACGCGCGACGCTTGTAACCCGGCCAGCCAAATCGTAGGTGTAGCTGGTTACCCGGCTGGCCCAATCAGTAACGGTGGTGAGCCGATTGTTGCTGTCATAGACGTAGTTGACCTGCTTCGAGTCTGGATAAGTTAAACGGGTCAGATTGCCATTGTTGTCGTATTGGTAGCCAATTACATTTCCAGCCTCATCCGTGTAACTCGTCACCCGGTTCAGCTCGTCATACGCCCGGGTAATCGTCCTTGAGTTTTCCGAATGGGTCAGGAGATTGTTATTCTTGTCGTAGGAATAGGAGGAGGAACCAACGGGATCCGTCATCGCCGACAGACGACCTCGGTCATCGTATGAGAAGGTAATCTGCTGTGTGGATGGTTCGGTAACCGATGCGACCAGTCCGCGTTTATTATACGTAAAAGTTTTGACCTTTCCGGTTGGCGTTTGAGCCGTCTTGATCCGGTTATCACCGTAGTATGTGGATCCGAAGGTCCCACTATTACGATTGACGGTGCTCGTGGGATTGCCCGAATCATCGAATGATTGGCCGATGGTGTTGCCGCCAGCATCCACTGTGGAAGTTTGTTCGCCCCGAGCATTGTACCCGGTGCCCACGGTTTGAACCTGGGCTACCAACGGACTGGTGGCGGAGGTTCGCCGCCCGTCCGCGTCATAGGCAAAGGTCGAAGTGTGGCTTAGCGGATCCGAAGTGGAGATCAGCCTCCCGCCCGCGTCATAGGCGAAGGTGGTTGCTTGGCCGAGCGCATTGGCCGCGGACTGGAGCCAATCCCGGTTATCATACGTATTCTGCAAGACTGGCGTTCCCGATGGGAGCGTCGGCTTGGTTGTTGTCAACTGCTTCTGCGTGGCACTATAGCTGAAAGTGGTGGTGTTGCCGTTGCCGTCGGTGGAAGACAGGAGGTTTCCAACATCGTCATAGGCGAGCTGGTTGATCAGGTTTCCAGAGGTCCTAACCACCGTCGTCTTGGTAAGCTGCCGCCTCTTGTTGAACTCGAAATTGATGGTCGTGCCCCTGGCGTCGATGTGCTGGATCGTATCTCCCCGGGTGTTGTTGGAGAATTGCTCGTAGTCCGTGCTGATGGGGTAGGTCTTCCTCGTCAACTGGCCGTAGGTGTCGTATAAAAAGCTCGTCACCTTGCCATCCTGATCCGTCTGGCTCGCGAGGGTTCCGTCGGTTGAAGTGTTGTAAGCAAAGGTGATGACGCTCGGCATGGCGATGTCATCATTCACGTTCGGAGCGGTCGCGGTGAGAATCTGGAAGGCGCTGTTGTAGGTGTAGCTGGTCGTTTTGCCCCTCGGATCGGTCTTGCTCTGAAGGTTGTTGGCCGAGTCGTACGACAGCGTGCTGAACTTCCCGAGGGGATCCGTGACCTTGGTAAGATTGTGCTTTCCGTCATAGTCGTACTGGCTCATTTCGCCCAGGGGAGAGTACGTCTTCACGACGTGGTCCTGACCGTCATAGACCGACGTGGACGTGTTGCCATTGGGATCGGTGGAGCCCACGAGGCGATTCTTGAAGTCGTAATAGTAAAGCGTGCGTCCACCGTTGGGATCCTTTTGTACCGACACGGGTCCGGCCACGTACAGATTCCACGCCTTGCTGGAGCTGCCTTGCGAAAGTTGCTGGGTCACTTTGCCGTCGCTATCGTAGGTATTCTGCGTGATGATACGGGCGGTGGGCAGGGTGGGATCCTTGGTCTGCGTGATCTTGTGATCGGTGTCGTAGACGTAGGACCAGATCTTGCCCTCGGGGTCGGTGACACTGGTGAGGTCTCCACTAGTATAGCCGAAGGATACGGTGCGGGCGGCCACATCGGTGCCCGTGGTGGCGGTAATGGAGGTCAACTGCGGCGTGGTTGCTGTATTGTAGGTGAACGAAAGGGTCCGTGGGGAACTGGGATTCCAGCAATCCTTCACGCTGGTAAGGCGGCCCGAGGACGTGTCGTAGGTAAACGTCATGGTTTTGCCGTAGACGTCGACGATCGTGTTGAGGCGCTTGGTGGTGGCGTCAAAATTGAAAGTATTTCCATGCCGCTGCTGCAGGATATACGCACTACCGGGCTTGGTTAGAGTCATGGTGACACCCGCCGGCGCGGTATAGCTGTTGTCCGGCTGCTTGATGAACTGGACCGCGTCGCTTCCCAAAGTGATGTTGACGGCATTGTTTCGGAGCTGATCGACTGCCCACTCGGCAATCAAGGCCGTTACCGCCCAGTGAACCGACGAGTAGTGGCTGTCGCTGGCGGTGAAGACTTCCAAGGCAGCCTTCATGGCGGCGATGTACGCCGCCGCCTCTTGGGGTGTGTTCCCTCCCATGCCAGCCTCGGTGTCGCTGCGTTCCGCGGCGTTGATCATGTAGTTGTGGGTCCAGCCATTGGCCATGTTCGCCTGATTGAAATAGCGGCGGTTCGTATCGTAGTGGCGGCTGAACGAGAATCCGCGGGGCTCCGGCTGGCCCACCGAAATGTCTGTGGCATTGACGGTGAAAGAACCATCCAACATGTTAACTGGATCTGCCCCGGTCACGGTGGGCTGGGTGGGGGGAGCGGTGTCAAAGATCGTGGGTGAATTGACGTAGAAACCGGTGTCAGTATAGGAAGGGACGACCGTAGCCTGGTTCCCCGCAAATCCACCGGCATAGTTGCCGCTGATGGCCATGAGGAACGAACTGCCACCGCCGCTAACCGTCAATTGAGCGTAGCCGTAGCCCTTCCAGTGCGGGGTGGTGGTGCCAATATCGACTTTGCCGCTCGGCAGGAGGACGGTGGCTCCAGAGGTGTTGACGGCAGCCAGCAGGGCGGTCTTCTCCGTTGAGGTGTAGGGATTGATGGTCTCGTTATTCAGCAAGGTTGAGACTGCGGACGAGTTGGCGGGCGTGCCGAGGATGATGCGTTGGCCGTTCTGGTTGGCCAGGTAGAGGCATTTGACCGTGGAAGCGGAATTGTTGTTTTGAAGCTGCTCGATGACGCCGTGTTCGTGGGCGCTCATCGGGAAGGATGAGACCCGGAACACGTCTGTCGAAGGATCGGCCGTCGAAGAGTATCCATTTCGCCAGGCGTAGGAGACGAAGTTATTGGGCAGATCGACATAGTATCCGAGTTGCGATCCCGTTTCCTGGGCAACCCGCCCGTTACGATGGTGGAAGGTATTCAAGACGTCCCGCTGAGAGGCGATGATCCCCGAAGCCATATAGGTCTGCTGGATCCAGCTCAGGCCTATGACGTTGAGGGTCTCGGTGATCATGGCGGTCGTCGGAGAGCCGGTGCCATTGGCGCGAATCAGGGCGTTGAGCTTCTGCTGCCGCTTGGTAAGCCACTGGTTGGGATCGTCGAACCCATAGGCCATCACGTAACCGTTCGCGGCCCGCTGATAGACGCGGCCATTGTCGGTTTGGTCCGCACGATGATCGAGCGTCGTGACGACTTTGTTCACGAAGTCCCAGCTGCCGTAGGGATGGGCAATGGAAGTGGTCATGGTCGCGTTGGCGCCGCTCCCGCCGGTGCCGGTCCTATCCACTGTATCATCGAGCGAGATCTGTGCCTGGCTGCTGGCAAACGTGAGGCTCACTTTTCGAGCCTTCAGGTCCGGTATGTAGTAGGTGACGTCGATACTATCGATCTGCATGCGCATCGTCGAAAGGTAGGCGGCGGGAATATTATCCCACTCCAGCACTGGCACCGTATAGCCTGTGCCCCCCTGGGTGACCGTGGCGGTGAAGGCGGCAAACGGCAGGCCGGGGAATGACGACGAAACGGACTGTTCTATTGAATATCCACCCAGGACCTGATCAACGCTGTAGTTTGGGTGAGTGGCTTGAAGATCGGTGAGCAGATTCGCGGTGTAGGTCGTCAACTTGCTGCTGATGTTGGCCCAGTGCAACGATTTAACGGAGTTGGCATCGACCGCCGCCGGGCTGGCTTCGGCCTGGGTCAGCAGGTCACCCACGTTGAGTCCGGTGGCGGTGGCCAGATTTATACCGGCAGTGAATACGGAAGGTTTGAAAGCGGGGTCCAGGCAGTAGGTCGCTCCTCCCGGATAGGAGAGCTTGATCCACACCCGGTGAAAAAGCATATTGTTCAAATCCCCATCGGGAAACAACGTGTAGTATGTCCCGAGCTTGGGATAGCCACGCCGGGCATTGAGCGAATTGATCATGCTCGCGTAGGTGGTCCACGATCCCCCGCTGGATGGCCCGGGAACAGTGACCCCCAGCCAATGCATCAGGTCATTGTCATCGGTGGTGGACTGGTAGGGTAATTGCATCAACCCGAAATGATACTTGAGAGAATAATTATTCTGGGTCGGGGCGTTGGCGGCCGCGGCACGGAGCAAAGACATCAACAGTGCGCATTGATCAAAATCGTTCCCGCTTCCCTCCAGAAGAGTCAGAAGCGCCCCCTTCTTCGACCCGAAGTAGTGCACGTATTTGATGTAGTTGTGGACGTAGTCGTAAATACGCACCGGATCATTCTCCAAGTTGTTCGCCAAGGAGGTGATTTCGGAGGTGACTGCTTCACTGACGACGGGCTGTCCCGTCACGGGCGTTACCGTGCCTGGGCAATTCGCCCCCCCCGTTTTCGTGGAGAGTCGGTGGGCGATCGTCCGGGAATTAGAGGGCAGGGTCACTGGTCCTGGATCTTTCGACATGACCCATCCCGGACCTTCGGTGGCACGGGAAAAGGCGGCGAGAGCGAGGAACGCCCAAGCTAAGATAATCCGTTTCATGGTATTAAAATGGTTATGGTTCAGGTTGGCGGCGTATCAGGGCGTCACGGTTTGGATGTTGCCCTCTTTGTCGTAGGTGATGGTCACTTTGCCCTTGCCCGTCACACTGATGAGGCGATTCAACAGATCGTAGGTGTAGTTGCGCCGGCTGGCGGCAACCTGGCTCTCGTCCACGATAGGATTAGTGCCGAGCTGGTATTCGCCCAGGTTGGTAACCCCGTCGGCGTCGGGATCTCCCGAAGTATCGTTGGCCAAGGGGTTTAAGCCATAGGTGTACTCCCATCCGTCTGGCATCCCGTCACTGTCGGTGTCGGCATTCTGCCAGTTGGAAATATCGCCCGCGGCGTAAGTCCCATCACCGTTGCTGTCTTCGAGATAGTCGGGGATTCCGTCGGAATCCGAATCCGCGGGTTTGTTGGACACCAGCGCCACATAATGGAAACCTATATCGAGGCTGCTCGTGGTTTCCTTGGTCTGGCTGGTCGAGCGGGTGTAGTGGTACAACCCAGCGGCCGCCCCGGTTCGCGTCGAATCGTAATCGGTCGTGCCCACGGACGGCGTGGAACCCACGTACCATGTCCAGCCAACCGCCGAGACACTGTTGTATACAACGGACGTCAAGGTGGTATCGCTGGTGCCCCCCAAAGTGGTGGCCGTGGCAGGCGCATAGCCGTTGTAACTGCGACTAACGTAGGTCAGGTAACTTCCATTGCCGGTAAAGCTTATCGACGTGTTGTCGAAGAGGTTGTCCTGCAGGACCCAACCGGGATGCAGCGTAGCAGTGGTATCGTTATAGACGATCGTCAGGGAACAGTACCAAACGGTATTGTTCAGCAGGTCAAAATCGAGGGGATTATTGGCGGCGGTGAAGTAGCCTTGCGAAAAATTGACCGCCGTTCGTTCCAACAGGTTATTCCACAACGTCACGCTCGGAGCCGTCGAGGGCAGATAGTTTTGTCCGCTGGCGGTGGTAGTTGCCGTGGCAAGATTGATCCCACGTAACCAACAGTCCTTTAAGGTGACGGTTTTGAGGTTCATGGGATAAGTCGTGGCATTGAAAAAGTTCTGGATGTGCCCCATCGCCGGCAGGTCGGTGAAACGCAATGAAATCACCGGCTTCACGACCGACGAGGAGGTGCTGGTGGCAGTAGAGACGTCAAACAACCCAGCGGTGGTCGGAGTGGCCACTGCGGTACCTGAGGGATTCAGTGCGACGGTCTGGTCCTGTGAAGCCATGAAACCAACCAAACGGTTCATCATCAGGGGGACCCCTTCCCCGGATATCGTACCGCCTTCCGGCACCGAAAATCCGTAGTTGCCGTAGATACCCACTGCCACGCCCGCCTTGAGGATCGTCCCGGCGCCGCTATTTGGCACTGCGAACTGGCTTACCAGGTAGTCGAGCGGATCGTAATGATAGCCGAGATCAAAGCCGTCCGTATCACGGTCAGCCGTGATGTCCAGAGGACTGGATTGACCTGCCCCGACGGCGAGGACCACGGGGCCCTCGGTCGTCCGCGCTTGCAAGTCCGCCTGACGGGTGGTGCTCAGGGCACCGCTGTTTGCCACATTGCGGAAATTACTGGTGGCCAACAGATAGTGGCTGCCGCCACCAACGATTTGAAACGGCGTGGTCGCGGTAGAGAAAGTATTGTTGCCAAAAGTGGAACCAGCACCAAAGGTGGAACTGTAAAATCCGTTGTAACCGCCGTACGCAGAAACCGAGGTGCCCGTACTGGCGATTGCGGCAAAGATGTTATTGGTCGCATAGATGGTGAGGCCGTTCAGGGTCCCATCCGCCAGGCGCGCACTGGTATCAAAGGTATTGTTGTAAAGATTGGCGGTGTAGTAATACGCGCCACTGGTAGTTTGGATGGGAGTGGGCACGGCACTCATCAAGCAGTTGAACATGTTCATGGTGAACGAGGTTCCGCAACAGCTACTACCCGATCCGGAGAGTTCGATGGCACGAAGGCAGTTCAAGAACTGGGAATGATTGACGCTCGCGGTAGACCCGCCAACCGCGCCGCTGTAGCGGATGCCCGCCTGCGCATAGCGGAAACGGCAGTGACTGAGCGTGGTTGCAGACAGTGAGTCCGACAGGATGATCGCCGGATTGGCGTAACTTTCCGTGCCCACCAAGCCATTGCCGCTGCCGTCGACGCGGTAGTTGGCCCACACCGCCGTGGAAAGCTTGTCTCCGACCGTATCGTCATTTCCAGATGTAAAATAGATGGGTCGATAGGCCGTGCCCTTCATCGTCAAGCCGGAATTCATCGTCAAATAGGCGTTGACCGGTGTGGCGTAGGTGCCGGTCGAATTAGGATAC
The DNA here is from genome assembly GCA_035493435.1 of Candidatus Limnocylindria bacterium. GTDB lineage: Bacteria > Verrucomicrobiota > Verrucomicrobiia > Limisphaerales > UBA9464 > DATJII01. The sequence goes on from DATJII010000319.1 coordinate 12,139, forward strand.
TTGAAAACAGCTCCTGATTCTATGGTAGTGCTTCCGTTGCAGAACACTGCGCCAGCTACGAAGTATGTAGTGTCTCCCTGGAAAACCTTGGCTCCAAGGGTCCCGGCGGACACCGTGGCGATGTAGTCCACGGTGACTCCCGTGGGGATGGAGGCGACCTGTGGCGCGGGCTGTCCAACCACCGTGGCCTCTTCTCCGGGCACCAACGCGGGTGGTATCATAGCCATCCCTCTCGTGTTTTGCCGATTTCGGGGCACCAGTGTCTGCTCACCACATCTGGGCAGTGCTTGCAGTCCCTTTTTCACACTGACGTATTCTACCGACTCGATCAGAAAGCGGCGCTTTTCAAGAGTTGTAAACTCCTTCACAACTGGTGCTTCCACCGGTTCGGCCTCACGACTGGGGACCCCGGTGAAGGCCCTGCCTGCGCCAAAGGCAAGGGCGCCAAATTCCAACGTTTCATCGACCAGGTCGGGCATCGCCGCCTTCCTGCGCAGGCGTTGGTCCTTTTCCACGTATAGGGGGCGAATGGTTTTCAGTGGCTGATTACCGTCGTAAAATTCCGTCATGACCTGGATACGGGTGGTGTCAGGAGGAAAGCCATAATCCGCCGGATTGACCTGGGACGTCAGCACCACGTCCTGCTGGAACGACCCTTTGTCCAAAGTGTAAAGCACTGAGGCGCAGACACCTTGGAATGCATCAGAGTAGATGACTTGGTGGTCCGAAAGGCGGCTGCCGCGACAATCGCGCAACGTACCGATGACCATGGTTTCACCGCTGACGGAATCGAAAAGCCTGATGCCCAAAGGTGTCGATTTGAGCACCACGCCGTCGGAGGTAGTCAGGGTGACCGCTTCGGTGCGATTGAGGTTGGCTTTCAGCCTGACCTTCGTCTGTACCTTTTCAGCCGTGAACGAACCGTCGGCGCCCAGTTCGAAACGGGCATCACTGGGGCTCCATTGCCGGCCATCCCAATAATGCATCCCGGATTCTATCGCCACCACCGAACCCCGTCCCTGGGCAGCCGATCTAATCAAACGGTGGTCGGGTCCGGATTCGCCTTCGAAACGACCGCCCCCGTTTTTGGGCGTCATGGGCGGGCTTTCCATGCCCCGTCTGTCCGCGGCTACCGCCACGCCCGCCACCGATGCCAGCCATACCGCCAGGAAACTACCCCAGCGCAACACGCTCCCAATATTGCGTCGTTTCATAGTATTAGCACCCAAGAAAAAACCATTCAATCCAGGCGGATTTCACGCTGGAGTCATGAGCCCAATTCCAAACCGAAGTGAGGTGCGATTGGGGATGAGGCTTATGTCGGTGGTTCTGGGTTGAGAAATATTCCATTGAATTATCCGCCGCAAGAGGATTCTTAACAAATTTCATGATTTTAAATTTACACAATAAAACGGCCTGTGAATTGACTAATCGCGACACAGCATGCACCGGAACCGCTGCCTACCGCGTTGCTGATTATGGTTATAATTCGGGGAATGAAGCCCCCCACAAATCGCTTGGCCGACGGAGCCCAGGACCGGACACGCGAAACACTTCGTCTTTCCAAACGGTGGAAGGCCAGACGAATACGCGCATTGAACTTTGGGAACGGGTCTGGCAAGAACACCCCAGTGACGCGACCGCCAGCATCGAAATCGCCCGCCAAGAACCCGCCCCGCATGCAAGGGGATGCGGCATCCTTGGCTGCGCAAGTGGGCACGCCTGATTTTCTCGGGCTCATTCACCCTGCGGCGGCGGCCCAAGTGCAGTCTTCTGTTTCGCTTCAGGGATTTGTCGACCACTACCTCAGTACCGTGTTGGCGCGTGAAGAGTGGCCATTGATTTGCCAGGCCTACGAATTGGCTTCTCGCGGACAGGTGCGAGAATTGATTGAGCTCGACGCCACTTGGACCACCCATTTTGCGAAGCGTCCAGGAGCGAACGCCAGCGTTCGGGTGGGTCAACGCCAACTCGGCAAATTGCGCCCGTTGCGCGACAATCGAATGGTCCAGCGCTACTTGGCCGCCATTGAAAGCGGGAACGCCGTCGGCTGGCACACCATCGTTTACGCGATCACGCTTGCAGTCTTCCAGCTTCCGTTGCGCCAGGGACTCATTCACTACGCGGTCCAGACCCTGACGGGTTTCGTCAATCCCTTGCCCGCCACGCCCCTCCTTACCGAAGGACAGAAGGAATCGATCCTGGCCCAGGCAGAAAACTCGTTACCAGCGGTGCTTCGGCTGATCTTGCCGGCGGGGGATCCTCCGGCTATTTGCGCGGTCTGACTTTCGCTTCATGTCACCCACGTTGATTCTCGGTTTTGTGGCCGTGTACTTCACGGCCCTGCTGGGCATCGCGTGGCTCACCGGGCGCAATGCCGATAATCAGGGCTATTTTCTGGGCAATCGCCGCTCTCCGTGGCCGGTGGTCGCCTTTGGGCTCATCGGCGATTCGCTCTCCGGCGTCAGTTTCATTTCCGTTCCGGGGAAGGTCTCCACGCAGCAATTCGCCTATTTCCAAGTGGTGCTGGGCTACGTGGTGGGATACATCGTCATTATCCACGCCCTGCTGCCGCTATACTATCGACTGCGGCTGACTTCGATCTACGGGTATCTCGGCACTCGCTTCGACCAAGTCACCCAAAAAACCGGTTCCGCGCTCTTCCTGTTGTCGCGATTATTTGGCTCGGCCGCCCGGCTATATCTGGCGGTGACCGTTTTCCAGACGTTCGTCTTTGACCGCATCCAATTGCCCGGGTTCGCGCATCCGGGGGTTCCATTCTGGCTCACGGCTACTGCCGTTATCGCGTTAATCCTAATCTACACCCTGCGCGGCGGTATTAAAACCCTGGTATGGACCGACACGTTTCAAAGCGCCTTCCTGGTGCTGGGAGTCGTCTTGACAGTGGTATTCATTGCAAAAGCCATGGGTTGGGGACCGGCACAGTTAGCTCAGGAAGTTTGGAATAGTCCACTTTCCAAAGTGCTGGTTTGGGATTGGCGAAGCCCCAGTTTTTTCTGGAAGCAGTTCCTCAGCGGAGCCGGATTCGCCATCGTAATGACAGGTCTCGACCAGAACAGCATGCAAAAGAACCTCTCGTGCCGTTCCCTGCGCGACGCCCAAAAGAACCTCTATGCATTCTCTGGAGTGATGATGGCGGTCAACCTGTCCATCCTGGTGCTGGGGGCTCTCCTGACCCTCTACTCACAGGCCCAGGCAATCGCTCTACCCGCCCGCACCGACCAGCTCTTTCCGCTCCTGGCTTTGCAACACCTGCAATTGGCCGCCGGGATTACTTTTGTGGTCGGATTGACGGCCGCGACCTTCAACAGCGCAGACTCCGTGTTAACCACTCTCACCACGAGTTTCTGCGTCGATTTTCTTCGCTTTGGGGCATCGGATGGACGGAACGAGGAAGCAGCCGGCCTGATCAGGCGCCGGGTGCATCTGGCATTCGCCGCCGCACTGTTAGGGGTCATGCTCCTGCTACCGTTGGTTCCAGTCCAATACGCGGTCATTGACTTGGTCCTGAAGGTTGCGGGCTACACCTACGGTCCATTGCTGGGGCTGTTCGCTTTGGGGGTGTTTACGCGGATACCGGCTGGTGGATGGACCGTGCCCGTAATCGCGATCGCGAGTTCCACCTTATGCGCCGTGCTGGAACGAAGTGCCAAAACGTGGCTGCACGGGTACGAAGTCGGTTTTGAAACCTTGCTACTCAACGCCGTTTTCACCGCCGTGGGAGTCGCGATCCTGGCGAGAAAATCGGCCGCATCCTGCGCTGGTTCCCAGTAAAAGAGTTCAGGCACCAACGGCAGACACCTTGGTAGGGCCTCACTGGAACTGTCCGTGCCCCCTTCCCTGCGAACAACTTCCGTCGATACCTCCTTTTGCGTCTTGCGGCCAGATTCCAGTGGTCCAAAGATGCCTTGGCGTGGCGGCCAAAGAGAAAATCGAGAAAGAAGGCAAGCATCAGTTCCGTACGGACCTGAATGGCTTGGCGTTTATTCTTCTCGCGGTGGTACTGCTGTTGGCGTTGATCTCGTACGATCGCAACGACGTCTCCGCCAACACAACCTCTCCTAACAACCTCACTCACAACTATGTGGGACGCGTCGGGGCCTGGGTGGTCTGGGGCTTGTTTCTCAGTTTTGGCGCTGGAGCGTGGATTTTTCCGGTGCTGTTGGCTGGCTTTGGCCTCGCCAACTTCATGCCCACCCTCGCTTATCTGCGCCGCTGGCGTTCCTTGGCGGCGGTCGTGGGTTTGATGGTCGCTTGTGTAGGCATATTGGCCCTGTGCGATTCCTGGTTGCCAGCGTTCGGCACGCGCAAGGAGAGCGTGGGATGCGGTGGTGTCGTCGGCCGGGAGCTTAATTCCCACGTCATTGAGTATGCCTTTGGACGCGTTGGGGCTTGGCTGGTGTATGGCCTCATCTGGCTCGCCAGTCTGCTATTCCTTACTGATTTCGAGCTTTGGCGCTGGATTCGCCTGCTCTTCAAGCGCGAGCCCCGTAACGAGGAAGAGAAGTTGGCCGCCGAGCAGGCGGCGCTCGAGAAGCGCGCAAAAGCCCTGGAAAAGAAGGCCAAACAGGCAGAACCGAAGCCCGCCGCTACACCGGCTGCAAAGGTCTCCAGTAAAGGCACCCCCAGCGCCACACCCGCCACGACGTCAGCAGCGGTGGACGATCCCAACAAGCTGGGGGCCGACATGAAGCCCATCCCGGAGCCGACGGTTCGCGATATGAGCGTTCCGCAGGTGAAGGCTGCGCCCCAGATCATGAAGACGGGCGATGTCATCAAGGCTGATGAGATCGTCGCCCAACTCGAGCCCCCATCGAAGGGTAAAGGCAAGACCACGACGGACGCGGTCTTGGGCCGACCACCCTCCACTCTTCCCAAAATTCAAGAAGCGGCACCAGCCCCCCTGCCTGTTCCCGAAGACGATTTGGACGAGCCTTATCGCGAGGAAGATCCGGACCCGCTCACGGTGTTGAGCAGCCACTCGGAACTGGACGACACCGATGTCCCCCTCGACGAAGAGTCGGCCTTGCCCGCTCAGGTTCCGCCCACTGCGCCCCTGAAACCGCGGGCTCCGATGCAGGGGCAGCAAAAGAAGAAGCCGCTGACCGTCGCGAGTACCCCTATGATCGGCAACTACCAGTTGCCTGAATTGATCCTGCTCAACGAACCCGACCTTACCATCAAGCCCACCGAGACCAAGGAAGAGCTGATGGCCAACGCCCGGCTGATGGTCCAGACACTTGCGCAATTCGGCATCGAGGTGTCGCCAGGAGATATAACCAAGGGTCCCACGATCACCCGGTATGAATTGCATCCGGCGCCGGGCGTGAAACTCGAACGCATCGCCGCCCTGACTAATAATATGGCGGCGGCGCTCAAGGCCGAGCGGCTGAATATCCTGGCCCCGGTTCCGGGCAAGAGCAGCGTCGGGGTCGAGGTGCCCAACGCGATCAAGACCAAGGTCATCATGCGCGACCTTTTGGAAACCGACGATTGGAGGAACACCAAGGCGCGCATTCCCCTGGCGTTGGGCAAGGACGTCTATGGACAGGCGATGATCGCCGACTTGGCGGAAATGCCGCACCTGCTCATCGCGGGCAGCACGGGATCGGGCAAATCCGTCTGCATCAACACGATCATTGCCTCCCTGCTCTATAAGTTCACCCCGGACCAATTGCGGTTCGTGATGATCGACCCCAAGGTCGTCGAACTCCAGCAGTATAATGCCCTGCCCCACCTGGTGGTGCCCGTGGTCACCGATCCCAAGAAGGTCATTCTCGCCCTGCGCTGGGTGGTGAATGAGATGGAGAAACGGTACCAGATCTTTGCGCGGGTCGGCGTCCGCAACATCAAGGCTTTCAACGAACGCCCCAAGGACAAGCCGCTTCCGGCACGTGAACCGGAACTGCCGCTGCTCCAGCAAAAAGACAAGATCGAGCCCGGCGCGGATGGCTTTGCCGTCGAGGTGGACGAACAAATCGTGGTTCCGCGTGACGAGGACATCGTCATCCCCGAGAAGCTTTCTTATATCGTCGTGATCATCGACGAATTGGCGGACCTCATGCTCGTGGCTCCGGCCGACGTGGAAATGGCCATCGCGCGAATCACGCAGATGGCACGCGCGGCAGGCATCCATTGCATTGTGGCCACCCAGCGCCCTTCCGTGGACGTCATTACCGGCGTCATCAAGGCCAATATTCCCGCCCGTATCGCCTTCCAGGTCGCGAGCAAGGTCGATTCCCGCACCATTTTGGACCAGATGGGCGCCGACAAGTTGCTGGGCAAGGGCGACATGTTTTACCTGCCGCCTGGCTCGGCAAAACTTATCCGCGCCCAGGGCGCGCTCATTACCGACCAGGAGATCGAACGCGTGGTGGACCACATCGCCAAGCAGGGCAAGCCCAGCTACGAAGTGGAGATCCACCAAGCCCTGCAAAAGGCTCCCAGCAGCGTGGGAAATATGTCGCTGGACCCCTCGGACGGCACCTCGGACGAAGACGAGGAACTGCTGGAAAAGTGCGTCGATATTATTCGCAGCGAAAAGAAGGCCAGTGTGTCCCTGCTGCAACGTCGTTTGAAGCTGGGGTACGGGCGAGCCTCCCGCCTCATGGATACCTTGGAAGACCGGGGAATCGTGGGCCCCAGCAAAGGCGCGGAACCCCGCGATATCCTACTGGACTTGGACGGACAGGGTTACGACGGCGGTGGCCAGAGCATGGTTTAGTTGGCTGTCTCGCAGGCTTTCAAGTTCCTTCATAAGCCTCCGGCTTTGCATGATTTGGGGATTGAGCACTTCTCGTTTCGCCTGGGATGTCACAAACAGCCGCCCTCACTCGTCAACAGGCATGGAAGATCTGGAGCCTTTCGCTCCAGACAACCAAGACGAGTGAAGCAAATGAACACGCAAAATCAGTTTGATGTGGCTGTGATTGGGGCCGGACTTGCGGGACTCACCGCTGCGGCGTACCTGGCAAAATCCGGTCGGACCGTGGCCGTTTTCGAAAGAGCACCCCAGGCAGGAGGACGGGCGGCCTCCACCTTCGACAGCGAGTGCCGATTCAATTTAGGCCCTCACGCCCTTTATCGTGGCGGCGGCAGCTTGGAAATCCTCGCCGAATTGGGAATTCGTTATCATGGAGCTCCACCGGAAGGCGAAGGGCGATTCCTCGGATTCGAAACCGAACTGCATCCCCTTCCCACTGGCCCCGCCTCATTACTTATCTCGCGTGCCCTGCCCCTGGCCGCCAAGGTGGAGTTGGGGGCGTTGCTCGCAAGACTCGGTTCCATCGATCCCACGCCTTGGCATTCAGATCCCCTTCGTGCATGGCTGGACGCCGAGATCAAGCATTCCGAGACGCGCAAAATTATGGCCGCCTTTTGCCGTTTGGCGACCTATGGGAACAATACGGCCGAACAGAGCGCCGGGGCAACGCTCCAGCAGCTCCAGGTTGGCGGCGCCGGAGTTTACTATATTGACGGTGGGTGGCAGACGTTGGTGGACGAACTACAGCTAGTGGCAGTGGAGGCAGGAGCGTCCTTCCACGACAACTGCGCGGTAAAACGACTGGATCAGGTGGAGACGGGCTGGAAGCTCAGCCTGGCCGACGGCGCAGAGATATCTGCCACTGCGGTGATTAGTACCGTGGCTCCCAAAATATTGGAATCGATGCTGGAACCCGATTTGCGGAAACGGCTCGGCTTCCAGTCGTCCAACCTGAAGCCCGTCCAGGCGGCATGCCTCGATTTGGCGCTACGGTCGGTGCCCCGGCCAGACCGGCGTTTTGTCCTCGGCGTCGATCAGCCGCTCTATTTTTCCATCCATTCCGCATGGGCTAAACTGGGCTCGAGCCAGACGGCCGTGATCCACGCAGCCAAATATCTTGATCCCCATGAACCCCATGACGCACGCAACAACGAGCAGGAGCTTGAAGCCTGGATGGACCTCATACAACCAGGCTGGCGGGCGGAAACCTTGCATCGGCGATATATGCCACAGCTAACCGTGACCGAAGCGTCCGTAATGGCGTCCGGAGGCGGATACGCGGGACGCGTCGCCTCTTCGGTGGAGGGTTTGTCGAACCTGTGGGTGGCTGGTGATTGGGTGGGAAGCCATGGTATGCTGGCGGATGCGTCACTACTCAGCGCCCAGGCGGCCGCCCGCGCGGTCCTGGAATGCCAGGAGACCCGCCGGGTCGCTCCCGGCAGATTAGCCGTGGCGTAATCTATTTATTATGATCAATGACCGCCACGCCCTGCCCAGTGACAGTCCCGGCGACGATTCCGCCGAGTCCTTCCTGCAGCATCGCCCGCTGCTGTTCAGCATTGCCTACCGTATGCTCGGCAGCGTGGCGGAGGCGGAAGACGTGGTCCAGGACGCCTACCTGCGATGGCGTGACCGCGGCCCGGAGCCCGTCCAATCGGCGAAAGCGCTGTTGACCACCATCGTCACCCGCCTGTGCCTGGACCACCTGAAATCCGCCCAGCACCTGCGGGAACACTATATAGGTTTATGGCTGCCCGAACCCCTGGAAGCATCGCACGATCCCGCCAACGAACGCGAGACCGAGTCCCTGACCACGGCCTTCCTGCTCCTACTCGAAACCCTGTCACCCATTGAACGGGCCGCGTTTCTGCTGCGGGAGGTCTATGACTACGACTACCGTGACATCGCGGCCATGGTGGGCAAGTCCGAAGCGAATTGCCGCCAACTCGTGAGCCGGGCCCGGGAACACCTGGCCCGGCGGCGGCCCCGCTTTCCCGCCACCACCGAACAGACCGAAGTCCTGCTCCGACAATTTCTCCAAAGCTGGCAGCAGGGAGACCCGCAAGGTCTTCTGGCCACGTTGGCCAACGAGTCAATCTTGCAATCTGATGGCGGCGGCAAAGCCATTGCCGCCGGCAAACCTGTGGTGGGTGCGGCGAAGATCTGCCAATTCCTCCTCGGCGTGCGAAAGCACGGTCCAAGCGACGTGGTGGCCCGATTCGCGGTGCTGAATGCGGAACCCGCCGTACTGCTGTTTTCCGGCGGACAACTACTCCAGACGATGACCTTCAGCCTCTCGTCCGAGGGGCGTATCGAAATGATCTATACCATGCGAAATCCCGACAAGCTCCACCGCCTGGCCACACTATCCTCCGTTTCTTCCGGTTAGAATTTTCTTGCCGTCAAGGTCGTGGACTCCTGCCATGGGAGATATGAAATCGGCAGATTCTCGTTACGCCATGCGTAGACGACGGTTCATTGGTGCCATCGCGGCTACACCTGTCGCCTGGGCCATGAAACGAGCGTACGCCGCTGAGGCCCGAGTCGTGGGGCAAGGCTCCTTTCGCTACCGAGTCGTTCCTGGCTGGGGCGAATTGGGCGATGAGACCCCTGTCAAAAACTGCCACGGACTGGCCATCGATCGCGAAGGCCACGTGATCTTGCTGACGGATCACACCAAAAACAACGTCATCGTGTATGACCGAAAAGGCCGCCTGGTCTCGAAATGGGGGACGTCCTTTCCGGGAGCCCACGGCTTGACCTTGGTCCACGAGGGGGGCCGTGAAGTGCTCTACTTGACGGATCTAAACACCCACAAGGTGTACAAGTGCAGCCTGGACGGCACGATCCTGAATGAATGGGGATGGCCGGCGAAATCCGGGAAATATAACCAGGAAGACGAGTATCGTCCCTCGTGGACACTGCATCTGCCGGGTGGCGATTTCTTTGTACTGGATGGCTACGGACGCGATTACGTCTCCCACTACGACGCGCAGGGTGGATGGGTGAAGATCTTTGGCGGAGCAGAGGGCGGTGTAACCCATTGGGGGCCGCACGGTGGAATGATGGATCTTCGCAATCCCAAGGCACCTGCGCTCCTCATTGCCATGAGCGACCAACAGTATCTCATGCGAATGTCGCTCGACGGACGAATTCTGGACAGGACCCCGTTACCGGGAGGAAATCCGCGACAAATCCGGCGGTTCGGCGATCATTTTTATGTCGCGCATTTAGGTGACAACTGGCCGAAAGACCAGAATTGCCGGGGCTTTGTCTCGGTGCTCGACACGAACTTCCGGGTTCTTTCAAACGTGGCGGGCACTCCCCCGGAGTACGGGGATGACGGAAATCTTCGCCCCATGAAACACCTCGAAGATGTCTTTCGCCATCCCCACGACCTCGCAGTGGACAGCGAAGGAAGTCTCTATGTGGCCCAATTTTCGTCAGGCCAGACTTACCCGATTAAATTGGAGCGGGTTTAGGAACCAGACTTAAGACACGTACTGCTTGAGAATTGTCATCACCCGTTCGAAATCCAGCACCAACAGTCGGGCGGGCCAGGAACGGAAATCGAGGGGACGGCGCTCCTCCCAATAACTTAACACGTCCAACACTTCGTTGCGTGTTCGGCATCGGCCCAGGTCATCCACGGTGGCGCGGGCATAGGCAATTGCCTCGCCGCAAAATGGCTTGAGGAAAAACGACGCCACGAGAAACTTCTGCCCCGCACAAAGGCGGAAGAGTCGGGCTTTGGCACTGTCGACGGAGCCACCAGGCACCGTCGCGAGACGAGTTAGAATATCGGGCGACGGACCGAGTCCGGTCGAATGGACTTTGGCTGAGTCCGGGGTTTGAGACTCCAGAGGCATGGCGCGGTTGTTCAGTTCAAGGAAAGGCGGTGACGGCAGTCTGCCCTAATCAAGGCTGTCTGTCACGCGGGGGAATTGGCGTTCGGGGTAGACGCTTCAAACCGACTTCCAACAACAGCAGACGATATCTCGCTCTGTTGGCTCCGCAACTCCGAAAAAGTAGGAAGGGGGAGAGTGGTGAATCCGCCTTATCATTTGCGACTCGATTTGTGAGGTGAATCAGGCATTTTTCTGAAATGTCACCGTTTTGGAAACCTCCCGGCGGATCAAAAACCTTTCCTGCGGCACTGACACTCGTGTGGGGGGCCGCGCAGATTTATATTGGTTACAAATTCCTCTCACACGGACTGCCGGCGGGAGGCGGGGCCGCCATCGCCCTGGGCGTCCTTCTGTTCGCTTCGGGGATTGGCTTGTGGAGTAACCGCACCTGGGCACGCTGGCCTGCCATTGCCGTCTTCTCAGTTTTGCTCTTGATGCAGGGATTTACCATGGTGGGACACAAGCTCACCCTGTCCTCCCTGATAAATCTGGGCTCACTGATCTATTTGATCGGAGCCATTTTCGTCTATTTCTCGCCCCATCGGCGGGAGGGGCCGGAATCGGACCCTCAGGCAAAACCCGAAGACTCCCCCCTCGTCTCACTGGTCCTGCTCCTGCGCAAACCACGCTACCTCGACGCCCGGATTCTGGCCTCTTATCTCGAATCCGCCTGGGGCGGCAAATATACGGTGGTGGATGGCAAGTCTGCTCCTGAGGCATCCAATAGCCCCGACGGCCTCCCGCGTCTAGTGGTGGCACGTCCACCGTCCCTCGTGGTGACCGCCCCCACCGGGGTCTTCGCGGTCCACAATTTTGATCGCCCGTACGGCGATAATCGCGGCCATGATACCACGGAACTTCGAACTGCACAGGCCTTGGCGGAACATCGGGCCTGGATGTCGGTGGACCTGATCAAGGGCTTTCCCCCCTTCGACACACCCGAATCTGCCTATCCCTCCATTGCAAAGCTTATTGCTGCCTTATCCGGTCCCGATTGCATCGCGATCTACCGTCCGGAAACCAACCAGTTCAATCTCTGGGACGAGTCCTTGGAAGAGCAACTGCGCAGCCCCACGCCTTTGGCGATCTTTTCGACACCCACGTTTGCCCCGGTGCTCTCCGTGGAGACCGGAGATGCCAAAATGGCGGCGGCGGTGGCAACCGCACGAACCCGCTGGCCGGAGTTTGCCAATGCCTATACGCGACGGGACGGGAGCGATTTCATGGTCAAAGCACCAGTCACCGTGAATAACAAGACAGAGTTCATCTGGATCGAAGTGGAAACATTGGGGGAGGAGAATATCACAGGAAAACTGGCCAACGATCCCATCGATTTGGGAAACCTCAAACTCGGCTCCACCGTCACCGTGCGGCTGGCGGACTTAAACGACTGGATGTTTGTCCGCAATGGCGAGCCTGTCGGACTTTTCACCGCCGCGGCGTTTTCCGATTCCACAGGCGGCAAGCCTTCGTAAGGCGTCCGCCCAACCCTATCTTTTAGAGTCCCGGGCCAGCCGCACCCGAAGCCGATTCTGCTTCCGCTTGCAAGCGCTGCCGCTCGGCAGCCTTGGCAAAGGGGTAATAGACCGCCATGGCAATGAGGATGGAGGCAACGCCCCAAACAGCAGCCTTCCAGTCCCCGCCAGAAACCAAATAGTGGCCAATGATGGGCGGAGTCGTCCAAGGGACGTTGACGAAGGGTCGCTGGATGACATGCCACTGCATCAACAGATAGCTACCGGTGGTCAGGATCAAGGCATTCAGCACATAGGGGATCATGAACACGGGATTCAGCACGATGGGGAATCCAAAGAAGATGGGCTCATTGATCTGGAAGATCTGGGTGGGAAGCGAGAGTCGGCTCACTTTCCGAAAGCCGGGCTCCTTGGAATTCATCATGACCAACGCCAGGGCGATCGTCGCCCCGGTGCCGCCCACATTGACGAAGGTGGTGAAGAACCCGTAGGCGGTGATATAAGGAAGCGGGAGATGCTGGGTGGTCGCATCGACGTTGGAGGCGAGGTATTGCAGGAAGATCGGCGCGACGATGGCATCCATGGCGTTGTCTCCGTTGATGCCGATCGACCACAACAGCGTGACCATGAACGCGTACACCAGGATCCCCGGCAGAGTGTTCAGGGCGAACACCAGCGGTTTGATTCCCGCCTGCACCAACTGATCGATGTCGATGCCGAGGACGAAACGGATCACCCAGAAGAAAACGACCAGAAACAACAAGGGGATAAGCGAAAGAAACGATTCGTAGACAATCGGGGGGACATTCTCGGGCAGCTTGATGACAATATTCTTGTCTCCGAAGAACTTCTGCACCCGCACCGAAAACAGAGCGATCAGGATCGCGGTAAACAGTCCTTTCGAACCCAAGTTATCCATGTTGAAAGTCTGGTCCGCGAGCTTGATCTGCAGCATCAGGAAAATCACGGTCGCCATGGAGGCGCTCACTATGGCCTCCTGTTTCAGTTGCTTCCCAAAATCGTAGCCGATGGCAAAACAAACGAAAACCGAGAGCAGGCCGAAGGTCGCCGTGACGGGTATCTGCAGGAGTGGAAGATAGGGCGCAACCAGCTTGTCCCAGCCCGGAATAGGCATGTACGACAGGATGATAAAGAGCCCACCAATGATGGTCAGGGGAACGACTGACACCATGCCCGCGCGGATGGCGGCCAAATAGGGATTGTCGCTCAGCGCCGTCAGTACCTGGACAACGCGGGGATGCAGGAGGGCGGACGGTTGGTTCACAGGGTGTTTTCCAAGGCCCCACGGTTTTTGTGGATTTTCTCGAACGCAGCGGCGATATCGTCCATGTCGGTCCGCGTCCCCAGGAACATGCTTTGCTCAAACCAGACGCCCTGTTCGCGGCATATAAGGTCACTGTTGGGACATTCAACCCGGTCGTAACGGAGCTTGGCGGACGATTTGGGAAGATAAGGACCGAACGCCTTGTTCTGAAACATGGGCTGCTTATGCAACGAGATGGCGTACCCCCCTGAACAGGGAATCCCCTCCGCTTGCAGGGCCTTGATCACCGTGGCCCGCGGCGCACCAAAGGCGGCGCTGTCCAGGCGCAACATGAACAAATGATAACTGTGCCGCGTGCAGTCGGTGGACCGTTTCTGGGGATGAATCCCGGGCAGCTTGGAAATACGGGACGCGAGGTATTGGCCGTTGCGGTCGCGCGTCTTGGTCTGGGATTCCAGCCGGTCGAGCTGGCAATTGAGGATGGCCGCTTGGAATTCACCCAGTCGGTTGTTGCCGGAGATAACGTGATGCTCGTACCACAATCCCTGCGGCACCCGGCCGCAGTTGTGGATCGACCGGCAGGCCTCGGCCAAGGTGTTGTCGTTCGAGGTGATGATCCCACCTTCGCCACAGGTGAGATTCTTGCTGGATTGAAACGAAAACGAAGCGAGGTGTGCGAGCGATCCGGCAGGCCGGCTTTGGTAACTTGCACCGTGCGCATGGGCTGCGTCTTCGATCACGGTGAGCTTATGTTTCGCCGCAATCGCCATGAGCGCGTTCATGTCAGCAGGCTGGCCGGCGAAGTGAACTGGAATAATCGCTTTGGTCCGGGGCGTAATCGCAGCCTCCACGGCCTTGGGATTAAGGTTGAAGGTTTCGAGATCAATGTCCGCAAAGACCGGCACCGCGTTGGCTTCAATTACTGCCGAAGCAGTGGAGAAGAAGGTGTAGGGCGGCACGATTACCTCGTCGTCCGCCCGGATACCCGCCGCAATGAGCGAGATGCGCAAGGAAACCGTGCCATTGACGATGCAGATACCTTGCTGGCAGCCGTGCATCGCGGCGAATCGTCGTTCAAAGGTCGACACTTCGTCGCCCTGCAAACGCCCCCATTTGCCACTATGCAGGGTCTTGAGCAATCGCTTCTCTTCCGCCTTTCCGTAGATCGGCCAGGCGGTGAACGGTCGGGACCGAATGGGTTTACCCCCTAAGAGCGCGAGTTTTTGTGACATGGTCTGATTCCGGGTCTTTTTCAACGGTGGACGACTTTCCGTCAAGGAACGCTTTGCTTTCGCCGGGACCTTTTCCCCCTCACCCTGCCCTCTCCCCCAAAAAATCTTGGGGGCGAGGGTATAAGCACGCCGGCGCTCCAAACGAAGCGCTCTTCCGCCCCAGATCGATGACTATTCCAGGAAACGCTTGCCCAAATAAGTGCAGCCGTCCCGGCCTTCACCGACGCGGATCAACTCCTGGAAACCCAGCCGCCGATAGAATCCCATCGCGGCGATGTTTGGTACGCTGACACCCAAATGCGCCCCAGACGATCCCTGTTGGCGTAACATGTCCATCACTTGCTCCAACATGCGGCGACCGTATCCCTTGCCCTGGGCGCGTTCCAAGAGATCGATATGAAGATGGGACGGATATAAGGCATACGGTTCGGGACAGAAATAGTCCGGATTATGATACCAGCTATGAACGTTCTGCGAACGAGTCCACGTGGCTGGATCGCCGGTCGGCAGAGGAAACTGGGCGCAGAGTTTCGGGCGCCATTCCCGGTCGTATCGGTCGAAAAAGGTGTGCGAATCAAAGGCTCCCATTGCGTAGCCACAAATCCCCTGTTCATCCTCCAGGATAAGCGCCAATTCAGGCTCAAAAGCAAGATAGGGCCCGACGAAGATCCGCGCCAAGGCGTCCGGGTCCTCGCGGTAGAACGGTTCGCCATCCTTCCCATAATCCCCGGTCTTGAGACAGACCCAATACGCACCCGGTTCGTCACCAGGCCGAGCCGCTCGAATAACGCATTCGTTCATTTTTAAAAGATTGGATACGATTAACCCTCGTCCGCCACGACCCCTGCGCTGATGCCGCCCGCAGGTCCCAACTCACCGCCAGATCGAGGTGCCAGCAACTGCTGCAAGCCTGCGACCATCCCGCCGCGATAAGTTCCCGGCCGATGGAAGTCGGACGAAAACGGAAGTTCGTGATTCGCGCTATCTGCCTTGTAAGCGATATAGCGATCCAACAGGTCAAGTTCTTCGCGCAATTCCCAAACCCGCCGGCTGAGCGCATTGAAGAGCGGACGATTTCGCAATTCAGCCATGCGGGCACAAAAATCACGCAGGCAGGCGATATCCGCCCGAAGAACCGCTGCCTCAGCACCCCAATGAGCGGGGTCCTTTGCGAGCAACGCTTGAACGCGTCGGTAAAGGTTCTGAGCCTCCGGTCCTTCTTGATAAGGCAGGTAGTAGCAGTCGCCGAAAGTCACCAATTCTTCGAAGGTGACTGGGCGTCCTACGGTGGCAAAGCGTGGAAACCATTCACGCATGGCAGCCAGATAAGCTGCTCGGGAGTCCCACTCTCCTGCGCCATTCACGAATGCCGCAAACGTCCGCAGGGGAACGTAGTTCAGTGGAAATTCCGTGTTCGGATTGATCATCAATCCACTCACTTCGGCGCGCAGTTCCGGAGGCCGGCCGTCATAGGGACCGCAGTAGAATCTCCGGCCATCATAGTCGTTGGCGTGAAGATTGTCCCAGATCAAGGGCTTCCGGCCCAGGAGCCCTTGGAGATCCTTGATATGGGTGACGGTGATGTCCCGTGAGATGATATCCGGCCCGGTCCAGAAAATGTCGATCTCCGGCAACAGTTCCGCCCCGATTGTAGGGAGGTAGCCTTCGCCACCCAACTTCGCCGCCACCATGCGACTGCAATAGGGGGTGGGACAAAAGAGAAATCGCGAGGTCGGAGATCGTTCACGAACCCACTGGAAAACAGTGTTGGTGATCTGACTTTGAGCCGAAGCCAATGAACCCCAACGTTGTATGTCCTCCACCTCCAACCGGTCGGGGATATCATCGAAGAACAACCCGAAGTCCTGGCACCCCAGTGCCATCACTTGCGCGAACCGGTGCTTAAGCCGTTCCAAATCCGTCTCACTGCTGTACCGGATATCCAATCCAGGGCTCACGGCGTAAACAAACCGAAGCCCACGTTGGTGGCACTCGGCGATGACCTCCCGCAGAGCGTCTAGTTCCGCTTGGGTGTAGAGTTTCCGCCAGATTGCCCGTTGTTTGAGATCATCCTTGGGAGCGTAGAGGTAGGTATTCAACCCCCATTGCGTCATCCAATCGAACAACTCCAGACGTTCCGCCTGCGTCCACGGAGGACCGTAGAAACCTTCGATGACTCCTGAGAGGAAGCTGTTTGATTCACCCGTCATCATGACTTCGATAAAAGCCAGGCATTCGCCAACCTCTTGCCGGAACACTCGAATGCCATTCGACGAGTGAAAAACCGGGGCGATTGAATAGCAAGCGTGGGGGACGCAATTATTGCTTGCGCCAAGTTTTCAGGGAACATTTGCCTGCCGGAAGCAACAAACCTCTTAAAGATTCTCTTAAGCCCTACCCATCAAATCAGGCAGATTCACAACGATCATTCCATGACCGCAACCATCTCATCTTGAATAAGTTACAACGGAGCTATCGACGTTTGATTGAAGAATTCATTGCCGGACGAGGTTAAGCGGCTATTTTGAAACGAAAAATGATCGTTTTTCATTTCCAAAATAAAATGGGAAAACATTCACAATCCGTTGAATTAAAGATACTTAATCGAATACACGGCCATGGTCGTGGATGGGTATTTACGCCAAACCACTTTCTTGACCTTGGTACACGTACTGCAGTCGGCTTGGCGCTTATGCGTCATACGCGGAACGGTACCATCCGCCAACTTTCAAGGGGGCTCTATGACTATCCCCAACATCATCCCAAACTCGGCGTGTTGACTCCGTCTCTGAACGCAGTGGCTGAAGCTCTAGCCGGTCGGGATGCCAGTCGCTTGCAACCGGGAGGCGGGTATGCAGCCAACCTTCTGGGCTTGTCTGAGCAAGTACCCATGAAGGTGGTATTCCTGACTGACGGGGCAAGCCGGAATGTCCGCCTGGGTAAACAGACGATCACGTTGAAACGAACCACTCCGAAGAGCATGGCCACCGCCGGAAAGACCAGTGGCTTAGTCATTCAAGCCTTACGGCACCTTGGCCAGCGCCAATTGAACGACACTCTGGTTGCCAAACTCCGGCAACGACTTACTGCCGACGATAAACGTCAGTTGCTCAAAGACCTTATCTATGCTCCCGCATGGATTGGGAATGCGATGCGCCGGGTCGCGACCCCAGAAGCACACTGATTCATGGATGCCTTCATTAGTTTATCTCCGTTGGAGCAGCGTCTTTACTGCGAACAGGCACAGTCCACGCTGAATCTCCCACCCACCAGTATCGAGAAAGACTTTTGGGTGTGCTGGACGCTCCGGGAATTGTTTACCCTTCAGGGTTGGGGCGAACATTTGGCATTCAAAGGCGGTACGTCTCTATCGAAGGCTTGGAAACTAATCGAACGGTTCTCCGAAGATATAGACGTGGTCATGGAGCGTGAATTTCTCGGTTTCCACGGGCCGAAACTCAACGACAAGCAGCAGAAGAAACTCATCAAGAAATGCAGCGAACGTATTCAGAATGACCTTCGTCCCGCCCTCGAGGCCAGGTTTAAGGCATTCTTGCCACCAACCGCACAATGGTCGCTTACGCCGGCGAGCACCGACGAAGACCCAGATCAGCAAACCTTGCTATTCGCCTATCCAGTGGCGGTTGGCCGCTCAACTTACCTTCGCCCGGTAGTTAAGATCGAAATGGGAGCCCGTTCCGAGGTGGAACCCTCTGAAATACCCATCCTTGCACCCTATCTTTGCGACGTGTTTCCCGAGCAGTTGGGCGACGGCACTTTCAGTATCAAGACCGTGGTCGCCCGGCGCACCTTTTGGGATAAGGCCATGCTCTTGCACGAAGAGACCTATCGCCCCGCGAATAAGGTTCGCAAACGGTCGATAGCCCGCCACTATTATGACCTCTGGTGCCTTATCCACAAGGGAGTGGCAGCTCAAGCCGTCGCCGACCACGACTTGTTTAACCGGGTTGCCATCCATCGGCAGACTTTTTTCGGCTATAGCTGGATGGACTACTCAACGTTGCGGCCCGGCTCGCTTCGCATGCTCCCGCTTCCCGAACAATTGGCCGCTTGGCAGGCAGACTATCGAGAGATGACCAAGGAAATGTTTTTCGGCACGGTCCCCAGCTTTGAGGAGATCCTCGAAACCATCGGCCAATTCCAGAGACAGATCAACCGGATGGGCACACCCCAATAGCCCTCGAATATTGACAACGAATTTGACTTGGAAATCTTCGGCCAACTGGCCTCATAAAACCTGTTGTATTCCCGAAAATCTCACCGCCTGGGCCAGTTGAGGTGCTTGTGGAGGAAGTCGAAAGTGCCCTTGCCGTTGATGGTGTGAGGGCCCACGAACGTCTCCATTTCGCAGCGATCGCCCAACCCGAGACGGGCATCGTAGAGGAATTTCACCTTGGCGAACTCCCAGGCCACGCTTTCGTCCGGGGCTACCCCATCGAAGTGCCCGCGCTCGACCATGAAAGGCCGCGGGGCGATTAAGGCCGCCATTTCGGCGTAGTTGAAGGTGCTTCCCAGGTCCCACTCGAAGATTTCGTACTCATTGCTCCAAACATAGCTATAGCGTCCAAGTGTCCCGGCGGTGGCAGCGTTCTTGCCTACCCACTCATTGAAATCGGCGGAGCAGATGGACAGGGCGTAGTTCTTTACCAAGGGCGGAATGCGCATGGCGGACTTGCCGCCGTAGCTCAAGCCATAGAATCCGATTCGTGACGGGTCCACAAAGGGCAGCGTTCCGAGCCAATCAACAATTTGCTGATGCTGGGGTACAATAACGGAGAAGAGCGTCTTCTTCAGCGGATTGCTTTTTCGCTGCAAGGATCGGAAACGGTCGGTGAAGATATAGAGATTCTGCGGCGCGAAGGTGACGAATCCTCGATCCGCCAGATGGGCAGCAAAATCGTGATAGGCCTCATGGTCGCCCGTCACAAGATTCTGCGGCCGCCCTTCCAATCCATGCTGGCAGACCACCACGGGGCGTTTCTCGCCGGGTTGCAAGTCACGGGGCACCAATAAAATACCGTACGCCATAACGTCAGGAAAAACGTCCAGGACCACTTCATAGCCGATCCATTTATCCGCTTCGTATGCCTTGCGACTGCGCGGATTGGCTGGCAAGCGAGATTCGTCAAAGTGGCCCACCACCTCTTCGGAAAAGTAACTTCTGTATTCCTCGCTAGTGCTCGCGTAGGACGCAGGAGTTTGGAAATCCAGTCGTTTCATAAACTCACGCCGAACTTCAGGGCTCTCCGCCAGCAGGCGTTGGTTATGGCGATCGATCTCTTCCAATTGGCGGCGCTGCCGAAGGGCTGCATCGGCCAATGGGCGCAACGATTTGGGCAGCTCTCCTTTTGCGGCGAGCGACGCGTCTGGTGCCAGTGCTTTCAAAAAAGCTGCCAAAGTAGGTTCACTCATGAAACGGCCGGTACCATCACCGCTGGCAATCAAATCTAGCTTGGGCGCCGGTGACAGGGCGTGAGTCAATTCACGAGCGCGAGCTACTTCCCTTTCCACGTTGGAAAGCTGGGGAGTCAATAGACGTGCGGGGCCACCGCCACCTTGCCCGCTTACCACCACTTCAGGGCCGCGTGCTGCCTCAATGATCAAGGCCCGAGGCGCGACAAGACTGGCCACCTCGGCATCGCCAAATTGGTCCAACAGGCCAAAGACATTGCGATCCAGAGGTTCCTCCCAGACGTGGTTGCGATTATTGAAATAGCCACTGACACCCACCGCCCGCAGACGTGGATCAATTGCCCCGGCGTAGAGCGCGAGCAATCCTCCCTCACCCCAACCGATGACTCCCACGGGGCGGGCAACCGCATTCGTTGGCGTCTGGCCAGCGTACCAATCGACGGCGCTCAATACCTTTTGCACCTCGTACCCGATCAAGTGTCGGCCCAATTCAAAGGCGGACCGATAAAGAAACTCCCGCGCCGTGAGATGCGCCCGCCCGAGATGCGGCCCCATGGAGCGGTCGATGATCATGGGCACCAACACACGACAACCACTTTCGGCCAGACGGCGGGCGTATTGAGACTCTGTCTCCACCCCGTCCGCCAAGCCGCAGAGCTGTTCGGGTGTTTGCGCGGCATCGGGAATCGCGATGACATCTGCTATGGGCACACGTCCCACCGGAGTCAGCAGCAGCCCCTCAGCATGGACGTCACCAAAAGAGGCCCAGCGGACCTCTTGAATCTCGACCAGTGAACTACGTGCGAGAACCGCCGATTGACCGACACCTGCAATCACTTCCATTCGAGGAGTGGCCACCCGGCCGTCACGGGCACCAAGAATATACGAAAATCGCTGGCGATTGGTCTCAACCGAACGCCCGTAGGCTTCAGGCGAAGAAAAGTCGCGCTTCCAATAACGCTCTCTCCGGCCCGTGGATTCGTCGATCTTGCGCAAGAGAAACCGATCGACGCCTGCGACGAGATTCGAAGCCAAGTCGCCTTGAAGGGTCAACGGTGAGGTTCCCGCGAGGGGACTCCAATCCGCTCCCGGTGCGACGTTCAAAGACTTGACTTCCCCTGCTATTCCACGAGCCAAGAGAGAAGATAGCAGGATCAACAAACCCCAACTGCTGCGGAGATTTATGGCTTTCATGGCGCTGGTATCCATCGATGCCACCATCGGACTCCCAAGGCAGCCGTTTTGTTCGGGGGTTTCCAAAAGAGACGCAAAAACGGCCGAAGATACGCCTCACGGATACCGGGCAAATCCTGCCCACATATGTTCATCTGGCTTGGCGGGCACAAGGTTTCTCTATACCGTGAGTCCAATGAAACGCCGACGCCAATCTTCAGCCTCCACCGCGGCAGACTTGGACCGGACACTTCATAAATCACGCGGAAGAAATTGGGCCCAAATCCACGAGTACTATCGCGGTGGTGTCGAGCAATTCGGCCTCGCGGGCTGGCATGTATGCCGCGATTTCGCCCTTTTGGCATCACAACGGGCAGATTGGCAGTCGCTGCCCATGGTAGGAGATATGGCTGTAATCTACGTCTATAAAGACGATCGGTTGGATAAGAGGTGTGGATATATCCGAGTTGGCGGAACGACTCGCCGCCCCGGGTTCATCTGGATCCACTATTGCGCGCCAGACCTGAAGAGATCCGCAAGGCTAAACAAGTTTGCCACACCTCGGGCCGCTTTGAAACGCTTCGAGCAATTACTGGTAAAGCACTCCTTTGTCAAACGGCTCAATCCAATGTCGAGCCAATCATTGATCTGATTCTTCGAACCCACCAAAACTTTGGGCTGCGACAATCGCCTTGGTCGTTCTCTCGGTATCACGGCTCCAGCAATCTCGCTACGGTGGTGTCCTCAACCGGTAATAGCGAGGTAGGGAGCCAACGGGCGTGGGATCGGTTGCCAGGACGGGCTCACCGACGCCAGAGATCGCGCCTCCCAGCGGTGTCCAATCTCGCGTACTTAGATTGTCGGTCCATTCGATTTGATACTTCGCGAGTGGCATGCCATGAAACCGTAGTTGCACCTTCGCTTCCTCGACAATCGACGCCGCCAGGTGCGGCGGGACAAGCGCTTGTTTTACCGCCTGCAGGAGCGGATCGCGCAGGCCAGACGGTTGGTTGGGGCGGTAGCCACTTCCCAATTCCCAAATCATCACCCCACCCAGGCCTCGATTGCGGGCATAGCTTACCTTGGCCTGGCAGGCATGCTCGTCGTCGTAGGAGATAAACCTGTCATCCACTGAGCCGGGAGCATCCAGGCTGAGGTAAGCCGATTGGGCGTTCGTGTCCCAATGATACGCTTCCGGTCTAAAATCACGGGACATGATGCTGTCATAGGTTTCCGTCGTGACCTTCGGCGCGGTGGCCCAGCCCTGGCGTGGCAGTGTCGCGCCTCCGGTCGAGGTACCCGTTCCACCGGTCCAGATCGTTCCGTAGAAAGCCAAACCGATGCTGAGCTTGCCCGGCGAGACTCCTGCGGCAAGGAAGCTATTAATCATCCCGTCGGCGGAGGGAATCAGCCCATGGGTGCTCGGAAAACGGTAGCCTCCGTCAAAAATGGGCGCGTTGAACCAC
The DNA here is from genome assembly GCA_035493435.1 of Candidatus Limnocylindria bacterium. Classification (GTDB taxonomy): domain Bacteria; phylum Verrucomicrobiota; class Verrucomicrobiia; order Limisphaerales; family UBA9464; genus DATJII01. The sequence continues at coordinate 34,895 of DATJII010000319.1, forward strand.
GTGACCCATCCTGGATAAGGGCCGGCTAGATCATAGGTCATGAGGTTGACCTGGTCGAAATGGGATTGAAGGGAGGCGATCAATGCCGGCTCGGTAGCCACGGCAGTAGTTAGCAGAGGGCGTGGAATCGTCCTGTCCAGGACCGCCCGCAACCCGGTTATGAGGCTCACGAATCGCGAGGCATCCGCCGATTCCAAGGGCTCCCAGTCGATATCCACTCCGTCGTATCCGCGGGTGGCCGCAAAACTGGCAATATTGGCAATGAATGACGCCAGGTGATTGCTCGACGTGGCTCCCTGAAAACCTCCCTGCGAATTGGCTCCACCGACGCAAAAGAGCACCTTGCCTCCAGCGCCATGCGCCGCAGTGATCAACTCCGCAGAAGCCGCCGAGGAGAGATCGTTGGCGTCCGAATCAAGCGTGCCATCCGCCCGGGGCACGACCGAGAAATGTATAACATGGCTGACGGCCCCAAAATCGATGTTGGTGGCAGGGAGGAAACCCCGCCGATAACCCGGATAGTAGGCGGTTGTCCAAAGATCGGCCGACTCGGCGACACCCCGCAAATTCAACCCCGAAAGCGCGAGGAGTACCACCGTCATCCATCCACCCACCGTGCATCCAGGTCGATCCATAATCGTCACGAGTAGAAATAGTCCCTGCGCACGCACAGGCAACCAAGATGAAAAAGCCCTGCGGCGCGCCGCTGGGGCGTGGACGGCGGGTCTGGACTTGAAACCCGCGGCAACGAACCTGGTAGCCACCGAGGTAACGAGGTGGACGTGCGTGGTGAGGCGCCAAGTTCACCCCCCCTCCTCACGTCGTCGGCTACGAAGCTGCCCAGCGTCCATGCATTCTTTTCACTCATTTGTCGCCAATTGGCATCGTTCGGGTCATCGAGGCCCCGTAGGCTTCACCGACTGGCTTTGATGATGTGACCGGCCCAGGCGGCCTGCTCCTCCGAGATTCTTCATCCGCCTGAAAACCATTTAAGTTACTTATCATGAGCAAGATTCATTTGATCGGCGGCGAAAAAGGCGGGGTGGGCAAGTCCGTCGTCGCCCGCGTGGTGGCGCAATACATGATCGACAAAGGCATCCCTTTCCTGGGCTTTGACACGGATCGTTCACACGGCTCGCTGTTGCGCTTTTACGCCGAATTTGCCTCTCCCGTAGTCGTCGATCGCTACGAAAGTTTGGACAGTGTGGTGGAAGCCGCGATCGAGCATCCCGATAAACGCGTTTTGGTAGACCTCGCCGCTCAAACCCACATTCCCCTCGTCCGCTGGATGGATGAATCAGGCGTGCTGGAAACGGCGGAGGAAATGGGGCTTTCGTTCCATTACTGGCACGTCATGGATTCTGGCAAGGACTCCGTGGATTTGCTGGCGAAGCTGTTCGAACGCTTCGACACCCGGCTGAACTACGTCATCGTCCTTAATCAATTGCGGGGCGAGACCTTTGACATCTTCGAGAAGTCTGGCGTCCGTGAACGCGCGGAGACTTTGAAAGCGCGGATGATCACCCTAAAGAAACTGCACGAACCAGTGATCAACAAGATCGACGCCGGGAGCACCAGTTTTTGGGCAGCCACCAACAAGAGCGAAACCGACGTCAAAGGCCTGGGATTGCTGGAGCGGCAACGCGTCAAAGTCTGGTTGAAGAACGCTTATCAGCAGATAGATAGCGTCGAGGTTTGACCTCCCCTTTTCGACCACGATTAAACGTCCCGGCGAGGGAGTATTATTATCGCCGGGACGGAAACAACTTGGCCGCCAGGGCCAGTACTTCTGTGGGCACCCCCAGCGCTTGTTTCAATGCCACGTCGCGATCCCATGGATTTTCGATGCTCGCCAGTTCCGTCATCTGCGCCTGCGTGAGGTTCATGGGGAAATACCACGGCGACACCAGGGGCGTATTAATCAAGGGAAAATCGGTTCCATAGAGCATGCGCCCCTGGAATTCTGGACGCGTCAGGGCTTCCTTCATATACCCCAGCTTGTTGGCCTGGGTCAGTGACGAGATTTCCGTATAAAGATTGGTGTGGGTCGCCATCATGCGTGCCAGGCGGTCGGTATCGCGTTCACCCTCATCCTTACCGGTGGACGCGATATGCGCAGCGATCACGGTCACCCCGAGTTTCAAAGGACGCTCCAAACGTAGTGGATCGGCCAGTTCGTCCTTCGCCCCAATGAAGCTTCGCTCCTGGCCAGCGTGGCAGAGCAGCGGTAACCGCAATTCGACCATCCGACGGTAGAAGGCGTCGATGCGTTCGTCTGCTGGATCGATGTGCATGGTGCTGGGAATCCATTTGATGAGCCGAGCACCGTGTGCCGCCGCCCATTCCAGGCGCTGCAAGGCATCCGAGCGATAGGGATTGACGCTCGCACCCCAGAGGAGGTTGGTATATTTCGCTGTCTCCGCCGCCACGAATTCATTCGGCACATAGACTTGGGTCAGTTCGTGATCCAGCTCGCCATCGGAGCCCACCACACCATCCAACGCGAGGAGGATGACCGCGCCGACGTTGGTGCTACCGGACAACTGCTCGGAGATGCGCCGGACAAGCAACCCATCCCCTTCCCGGACCAGTTGGTCGCGCGTCACGCCAAACGCCTTGAGGTAAATGCCAAACTTATAACTCTGCTCCAATTCCCGGGACACAAAGCAACCGCTGCCACCCGCGCCAATTCCAGCGGTGTGGCAGTGGATGTCGATGAACTTCGCCGCCGGCAAAGGTGTCGCTTTGGCGTAAGGCCCTTCGAAGAACACGGTGCGGGCCGCCAACAGCCCAAATACCAGCATCGCCAAAGATGCGGCAAACCGGCCGATACGGGTGATCCAACGTTTGGACACCTTTCGTCCAGGTTCTGATTTCATTTCGGTCTGATCTTGCATGGGAGAGTCGCTGATCGTCCTTAAGCCTCTTTGATACCACACCGAACGCCGTACCGTTCATCGAAAATCGCAGGAAGAGCATCGAACCAATCGATTCACGCCTGGCGGACAGCAACCACCGGAACACATCGCACCATTCCGACTTCCAAATATATCCAAATCGCGCCGATGGGATGGTAATTCCCGGTCAACCCCTTCATTTCTTGAACAACGCAAGAGGGGCGGCGGACAATAAATCAGTCCTTCGACATCAAACCGTTCATTGACGCAACGTTGCCTGCCAGTAGTCTCACCACGCCGCCATGATCGATGCGTTTTTCCCTAGATCGACGGCGGCCCAACTTGGGAATCGAGCCACACTGGAAACCCATGCGCACACGGATGAGTAACGTTTACCGTACATTTTTATGCGTTGCGGCGTTTTGCCTCACCGCACTGTTTCGTTGGCAATCCCAGGCAGCCGAATCGTCTTTGACCGCAGGTTTGGCGGAGCGATACCGGACGATCCCGTTGACTGGAGTTAGTTGCGGGCCGTTGCCCGGCTTGCAGATCAGCCCCGACGTCCCGAGCGATATCCAATTGTCCCCCAATTTCAACCTGGTCCAACGCTCCGCCGATCTCTTCTCGTGGCAGGAATTCATCGGCTTGAATTGGCCGGCCAAGGAAGGGGTGCGAGGCGTACCTGCATCCGATAGACCCTTCAATGTGGATGGCCCCCGTGTTTGGGAAACCTGGAAGGAAGAATACGAAGTCTATCTGCCGGACGGTTCGGCGCCCGCCAGTTGGGACAGCCCTGAGCCCGTCCCCCCCGGATGCGGCGGCAATACCAAGCGACTTTCGCGTGCCCAGAAGATCGATGACGTGGTGGATTCTGTGCTCCAGGCAGCAGCCTCGACGGGCACCCTGCCCGCCACCCTGACCGATCAGCAAAAGCACGTGGTACGGTATGAAATCCGGATGAACAAGGTGATGTTCGACTATATCGTCCAGCACCAGCTATACAACGCCAACATCCAGAAGGACGTCGATTCCGTGAGTTTTCCGCCCGGGGCCATCCTCATCAAGGCCGCCTGGCGCGAGGTGACCGCCGAGGAGGAATCCTTATATCACACGGTGACCGCCTGCGTTTGCGACCAGGAGCCCAACGGGCAATTCACGCATTGCGAAACCAAACGCATGGGCCTGGTGGGACTGCACATCACCCAAAAGACCCCTAACGCGCCCCAATGGATCTGGTCCACCTTTGAACAGGTCAACAACGTCCCCGGTCCGCGCGTGAAGGGGAAACCCTCGTTCGACAACCGTGCGTGCCTTTCCTGCCCGGTCAATCGGCAAACCCCAACTGGAATTCCCAACCAAATCCGGCGAACCGATCCGATCCCCTCCGAAGAGCCCGACTGCGACAAACCACGGCAGGCACTCGACAACGTGCGCCTGCTGAACTCCAACGTCGAACAGGCGATGATCGAGGAGAAATCGGTGTTTCAAAACTATCAACTCATCAACACCCAATGGCCGGTGCCACCCATCAGTCGCCAACCGACCACGGTTTTCAGGGTTCTGCCAACCGTGTTGGCCAATACCACGATGGAATCCTTTGTCCAGCCTACCTCCTCCTGCATGGGATGCCATTCGACGGCCCGCACAGTCAATCCGGTGGCCTTTGTGTCGGCTGATTTCTCATTCACGCTCAATAACGCCCGCCCCGCGGTCAAGAACCCGAACGTTATCCCGCCACCGTCACAGCCGGCCACCTCTTGGGATCAGACCAACTGGACCGCCATTATCCGCGGGTACCAATTAACCACCCAGACCTACGAAATCCTCACGAACAACGTCCCCAAGGCCAAGCTGCATTGTTCCAGTTGCCACCTGGATGCTGGCGGGAATATGGCTGCGGCGTGGTGGGTGAACCTGGAACAGCGATACACCAATCTCGCCTCCCTGCAGAATCGCATCAACGGCTGCTTCGAACGCAGCATGAACGGCTATCCGCTCTGCACGCCCCAAGGTTTTGCGACGCCCGGCAATCCGGCCCCCTGCACGGGTGACACCAACATGACGGCCCTCACCACTTATATGAGCTGGCTGACCGAGCAGTGGAACAACTCGAGCACCACCAACCGTGGCTTCCCGCCTATCGCCACCCTCAAAGGAAATTCCCGGGCGGGAGAATCGATCTTCGTCCAAAAATGTGCCGTATGCCACAACCTCGATGGCCAGGGCCGTTACCTGGACAACGTGTACTACCGTCCCGCGCTATGGGGTCCAAATTCCTTTAACCAATCGGCCGGGATGTTCTCCAACCCCGGGGACCTCGCCGCCTTCATTCGCTGGAACATGCCCTTGGGCGCCGGAGGCATGCTGACCGACCAGGAAGCCTGGAACCTGGAAGCGTACATCCATAGCAAACGGCGGCCGAAGAAACCCTGAAGAGAAGATTCTCTCACGCGGAGCCGCGGAGCCGCGGAGAAGAAGGGGAGTTTCCGATATAAAATGGGCAAAGAACACGAAAGGACTTTCAGTGAAGGGATATATCTTCTCTCTCCCATTTCGTGTGGTTCGTGTGGTTCGTGGTTCCCCCGGTCTTTTCCCCCTCCGCGGCTCCGCGGCTCCGCGTGAGAAAAAATTTCCCTCAGGCCGGTCCACAGCCCGATTCCGCAGTGCGTTCAAATAGCCCGACGATATTACCCTCGGGGTCCAACAACGCCGCAATAAACCCAACGCCGGGGATCGGCATTTTGGGGAGAGCCACAGTCGCCCCGAGTTTCGTCGCGGTTTCAATCGACGCGTCCACGCTGGCTACGTCCACGTAGTTCATCCACGGCTGCTGGGGATTCTGCCGCTGCATGATGGCGCCATTAATTCCAGGACCTTCGGTGCCGGTGTCACACAGCCAGTACTCCGGTCCGGGCATCGGCGCCTTGGCAAACTTCCAGCCAAACATGCCAGCGTAGAACTGTGTCAGCGCTTCCGGTTTATTGGCGGGGATTTCGAAATGAACGATCCGATTGTTAGCCATAAATTGAGGTGGTATTACGCCATCAGGATTGCATTCCGGCGATTGGATTTCAAGCAACGGTCGGGCAAAGACGAGTCCGCGATAGTAGCTTCATAACTCAACTCTCGGCCGCATCGCCGGTTATTTGGCAGGCAGCCACTGTTTAAATACAGGCTCGGCAAGCATCCGCTTCGCGAGCATCTCATATCCAGCAGTCAAGGGATGGCTGGCATCCGCGTAGAGTTCGCTGGGGAGCGCCTCGGGTTTCCAGTGGGGGACCTGATGCTGCGTCAGCCAAGCGTCGATGCCGTCGCGGGTGGCGTGGCAGGCGGGCACGTTTTCCTCGGCCAGCATGTGCTCGTTGAACGGTCCCACCACGACGAAGACGTTCACCCCGCGGGATTGCAGCAGTTCGACGAGGCGCTGGAAGGCGGCCCACTGGAGTGATTTCTCCAACGGGACCCATTCAAAGCGGCTGGTGCCTCGAGGCTTGTTCGACCAGGCATGGTGGCGCGGACTTTCCGGGCCGCGTTGTGGATCATTGGCCGGTGCTTCGGGCACGGCGAACTTGATCTGCGCCAGCGGATTCTTCCGGGCGTTGGGATATTTCGGCGGATCGCTGCCATCGTCTTCCAAGGTCCATCCGGTAAGATTCTTTTGGTCGAAGTACGCGTCCTGCAAATGATTGACCCAGGCTAGAAACGGCACCTCATTTTGGATGAGGGCGCCGATGCGCTCGTTGGCGTCGGCCCGGTAGCACGGAATCTTGGGCGTGAACTGGGGCACCAATCGCGAATGATTGAAATGTTCCTGTTTTTCAGAACTTAGATCGGCCTGGGGACTGGTCATCCAGAGCAGGTTGCAATTCAGGATCACCTTTTGGCCGCGTGCCATCGGAGCGTAATGACGGACCAAGCCTTCCAGTGCCAGAGGGAACATTCCGTTGACGCCGGCATTGATGAATTCCGCACCCTCCTTGGCACCGGTTTCCCGATTCATGAACGAGGACCACGCGCCATCGGGCCGAACATATTCGCCCCAGATGACGGAATCGCCGATCATGAGGGTCTGGGTTGGCTCGACCTTTTGCTTGAGACGCCGCTCATATAGCCAATAGTCCCGGCTGAGCGCGTACGGCAGGCGGTAGTTGGCGCCAGTGTCGAAACGCTCCACCTTTGACCACCCCCACGGAGTGAGCAACAGCAAGGGCACAAGGATGACCAACGCCGCAGCCCATTGACCTGCAGTGAGGCGGAGATCGGCGGAACCGAAGGCCATGGGCGCGTCCGCCGTCTCGGAGACGTGGGCGGGATTAGTTGTCTTGGAGGCCGGGGTGCTCATGTTAGAATTGGAAGTAGATGAACGCCCCGCCGCCCGACGAAGCGAGGCACAGGTAGCCGACCATGAACACCGCAGTGGCCACCCGGACCGGGCTCGTGGTCAGGAAATCCTTGAAGCGGGATTCGGAAAGGTACTCATATAGCCACACCCCGGCGATGAGGAGGAGCATGAGCAGCGGTATTTGTGGATCCTGCCAGGGGCCAGTGCCAATCCGCCGGACGATCATCATCGCGTCGGAAAGCGATTCCGCACGGAAAAAGATCCAGGTGAAAGAGACGAAGGCGAAGACTCCCAGTTGCTTGGCCAGGGCTGGAACGCGATCCCGATAAAAGGCGGACCGTTCCAACTCGCGGGTGATCAACACTCCCAATCCATGCAGGACACCCCAGATCACGAAGGTCCACGCCGCCCCGTGCCAGATGCCGGAAATCAAGAAGGTGATCAGCAGATTCCTATAGGTCTTGAAGGCGCCACCCCGATTGCCACCCAGCGGAATATAGACGTAGTCGCGGAACCACGAGGATAGGCTGATGTGCCAGCGGGTCCAGAATTCGCCGAGGCTGGTGGAGAGATAGGGGCTGTTGAAATTCAGGATCAGGTTGAAACCCATCACCCGGGCGATGCCTCGGGCCATGTCCGTATAACCACTGAAATCGAAGTAAATCTGCCAACCGAACGCCACAGTGGCCAGGATGAGCGCCGGGGCACCCTGAGTCTGCGGATGATCGTAGATCCGCTCGACATAGCTCGACAGGTAGTTCGCGAGGGCCAGTTTCTTGAACAAGCCCGCCAGCAGCAGCGAGGCGCCCTCGGTGAAATTCGCCATCCGAATGGGCGGGAAGCGATTGAACTGTGGCAGCAGGTTGCGCGCGCGTTCGATGGGACCCGCCATGAGCTGGGGAAAGAAGCAGACGAAAGTCGCGAAGCGCAACAAATCGCGCTCGCGGTGCACCTTGCCGAAATAGAAATCGATGGTGTAACTAAGCGATTGGAAGGTGAAAAACGAGATACCCACCGGCAACAGGTACTGGGCCCCGAAAGGCATCA
>DATJII010000320.1:0-20538 GCA_035493435.1 Candidatus Limnocylindria bacterium
GTGGCTTACGGGTGCTGGAGAAACAGGAACGGAATCTCACCCTTAAGCGCATCTTGGGCGATCTGGCGGTTTCGATCGAAGGTGGCAGTACTTTTTCCGAAGCCTTGGCCCAACACCCGAAGGTTTTCAACCGGCTCTTCATCAACATGGTGAAGGCGGGTGAAATCGGCGGTGTGCTGGAACTCGTGCTCAAGCGCCTCTCCGAGTTCATGGAGAAGGCCCAGAAGATCAAGGGCAAGGTGGTCGCGGCCATGTTCTACCCGATCGCGGTTATGGTCGTCGCGGTGGGCATTTTGGCGCTGTTGATGATCGTGGTGGTTCCGAAGTTCAAAACGATCTTCGCCGACCTGTTGGGCGAAAAGGGCATGCCAGCCTTCACCGAGTTCGTCTTGTACTGTAGCGAAGTCCTCAAGGACCAAACTGTCATTTTTCCGGAATGGTTTTTCGGCGGAGCACCCGTCCCAGGGCCTGTAGTCTGGGCCTTGGTGGTCATCGTTATTGCCTTTAAACTGGGCATCAAGACCAAGGGGGGGCGTTGGTTGTGGGATAAGATAAAACTGAAAGCCCCTGTTCTCGGGCCAGTGGTCACGAAGGTCGCCATTGCGCGTTTCACCAGAACGCTGGGAACGTTGATCAGTTCGGGCGTTCCCATCCTGCAAGCCCTGACCATCGTCAAAGAGACGGCAGGCAACGTGATTATCGCCAACGCAGTCGCGGAGATTTACGAGAGTGTCAAGGAAGGTGAAACCATCACCGCTCCGTTGGAGAAATCAGGCGTATTCCCGCCCATGGTGGTCAGCATGGTCGACGTCGGTGAGCAGACCGGCGCCTTGGACCAGATGTTGATGAAAATCGCCGACAACTACGAAGACGAGGTCGATAACGCGGTTTCCGCGATGACCTCGCTGCTGGAGCCAATCATGATCGTGTTCCTGGCCGTCATCGTCGGCAGCATCGTCATCGCCATGTTCTTGCCGCTGATCAAACTGATGGAAGGCTTGGGCAACGACCAAGGCGAATAAGGCGCCCGGTTCCTTGGTGAAAAGTCACCGCACGAGCGGCACCCGATGGTGCCGCTCTTGACAATCAGGGAGCCAAGGTGTAAATACAAAGTAGTTACAATGGATGTGCGAATGCTTTACAACGACCCTAACTGAGCTGAATGGAGTTCGATTGGAATAACCCGCCTTTCGAGTTGGACGGTTCATTAACGCTGCGAGACATTGAGGAATCATTTGAAGATCCTTTCGCTGTGAGACTTATGCCGGACTCCTCGCGTTTTGGTGTGCAAGCCAGGTTTTTTAATCTGGGGCGCTCGGCGGCGGGGACAGGGATTTTCAGTGTTTACAGGACAAACGGAAAGGTCGTGCGGGTCATTTGCGGGCGGGTGTTCACTGAGACCGAGAGTTATTTTTACCAGCGGAAGCTGAACCAGACATTGGCGACGTGATCATGAGTATGAGCGCAATCAGTTCGTGGGAAGACGTCCCCCTGTTCGACAGCGAACAGGCGGAAGCCGCGTTCTGGGCGGACAATCAAGTCGAGCTCCGCCTGATGGAAGGTGCCGCCACCGCGAGCTCTGAGAACTCGGACTCGGTAACGATAACGTTACGCATTGATCCCCGAATGTTGGCACGGATTAAGCGAATAGCTCGGTCCAGATACCTCAATTACCAAAGCATGATCAAGCAGTGGCTGAGCGAGCGGATGGAAAGGGAAATGCGGGAAAGATAGTCCTTCGACCGTACCATGAATATTCAGGTCCAAACAAATCGAACAGCACGAAGTCACCCAGGCCGGGCTTTCACCCTGATCGAGCTGCTCGTGGTCATCAGCATCATCGGCCTCTTGGCGGGTCTTCTGGTGGGGCTGGCTCCGTTGGCCTCCCGGCGGATGAAGGAATCCAAGGTCCGCGCCGAGCTGCACGAGTTGACGCTGCTGATTGACGCCTACAAGGCCAAGTACGGCGTCTATCCGCCCGATGGATTGGCGGTGGGCGAAACCATTACAACGAATAATACCGCCCTCAGTCCCCTCTTCTACGAATTGTCAGGCGTGCTGGCCTACATTCCGGCCTACGCGGGGAATGGTAGTTCCCAGCCCGGGTATTACGTTTCACCCACTCGTCCAACCGATAAGCTCACTGCCGTCGCGGCTACTAATATCTTCAACCGGGAAGGCATCGTAAACGCCATCCCCACGGCAACGATCAACGTGGACGGCGTACCTGATGCCCCGGTCGCCGCCCGCTCCCGACTCTTCCAGCACAATTTCAAGGCCGCCCAAGTCGGCACCTACAAAAAACCCGGAACGGCATACTCTGCCGAAATCTTGGTGGTGGGAGTGCCGTGGCCCGCCAATGACCCGAATACCCCCTTGCCTGGCAATCCCGGAATGAATCCGTGGCACTACGTTTCCACGGGACCGGTGCAGAATCCGGATTCCTACGATCTCTGGGCCGAAATAAAGGCCGGCAACCAAATTGTGGTCATCGGTAACTGGAAAAACACCGAAGTTCCCAAATCTTCCAAATAGCCAATCCAAACGCCATGCGTATGAAAAACCGCCCGTCCCGAAACCCTAGTGGTTTTACGCTCATCGAACTGCTCGTCGTCATCGCCATCATAGGCATTCTCGCGGGAATGCTGCTGCCTGCCATCTCGGCGGTGCAGCAAAAAGCAAAGAGGGCTCAATGCCAGAAAGACGTGGCTGAACTGGAAGGAGCCATCAACGCTTATAATTCGGATTATTCCCGGCTGCCGACCAGTCCCGAGACCCGGAAGAAGGCCAGTGACTTGGGAAACTCGAATCCTGATTGGAGCGATCTCTATTTTGGCTTCGTCAATGGAAACGTTGCTCCCAAAAACATCAAACCCAGCGGCTATTCACCCGCATCGGGTTTCAATCCGCTGAATACGGAGGTGGTATTGATTCTAATGAATCAAACCAATGGGGCGGCACTGCTGGCGGGCGGCGGGATGATCGCGAAGGTCAATGAGAATTTCGCCCAGAATCCGAAGCATCAAACCTACCTCAACGCGAAGCAGGTCAACGGCCCCGCGCCGGGTGGCGTTGATCTTTCTCTGGGGTCCCTAAACGCCGGAGCCGGCAGCGATATTAACAAGTATGGTCTCTACCGCGATCCTTGGGGCAACCCCTACTGCATCGTGCTGGATATGGACTACGATAACCGTTGTTTGAGCCCCTTCCCTGATTTTGCTCCCGGCTCCACGGTGCCCGCCAAAAAATATATCAACCGGCCGGTCCTCGTGTTCTCGACAGGCCGCGACGGAAGCATCGATACCACCAAGGGCAAAGACGACCGAAAATCCGTCAACGCGGACAACATCTATAGCTGGTAATATTACTGCCAGCGGTCCCGAAACCCACCGATCGTGAAAACTACCAACACCTTCCTTCGCCGTCCGGTTCCCGGATTCTTCCGGAACCGTCCGCGCGGATTCACGTTGCTGGAACTGGTCGTGGTGATCGGTATCATCGCCCTGCTGGCGACGCTTTCGGTTCCTGCATTCAAGGGCTTGGGACGCGGCAACACCATGGCCAATGCCCAGCAACAGTTTGTGGGCGACCTCAATCTCGCCCGTCAGCAGGCGATCCGCCTGCATACGCCAGTCTATGTAGTATTCGCCCCCCTGGATATCTGGCAATACGACGCAGCGATCCAACCGTTCCTCAAAAACGACCCGGATCCCACCGTCAAGCGCCTGGGTGACCAAACCCGCGCAATCTATAAGAACCTGATTGCCGGCCAATATGCCAGCTACGCGCTGCTCACGCTCCATGAAGTGGGCAGCCAGCCCGGACAAGACAAGGCGCGCTATCTGTCGCCCGGCTGGAAGACCCTTCCGGACGGAGTCATTTTCCCCGAGACCATGTTCAAGCCCTCGACGCTGCTGAACTACCGCAGCACTTCCAAGGACCCCAATCTCACGACACTACGAACTCTGCCCACCGGGCGATTCCCCTTCCCCTTGGTTACCCCCTTTGGAGACGCCGCGGTTACCAATGCGCTGCTGCCCTTCCTGGTTTTTGATTCTACCGGCAGGCTTTCGACAGACCGCATGAACAAGGCCTATAGCGATACTTTGTTCGGCGGCGCCTACGACAAATTCGTCTTCAACCCGGTTCTCGATCTCACCAACTCGCTGTCTCTCGGGAGCGTCTTTGTTGCCCGTTCGGCCGACGGGAGCAATTTCGTCAACCAACCGGCGGATGTCCTGGAGTTGCCGAAAACCAACTCGGTCGACAATCGAATCGTGACCTCGGCCACCACTGGCCGGAGCCGAATCTTGAGGCCCCAATTGAAGTAATCCGAGGCTCCAATGAACATAACGCCCCATCACCACTCTCGGAAAGCGGCCTTCACGCTGGTCGAAATCGCGCTCTGTATCGCGGTGGTCGCCATCGCGATGGTGGCCCTCATCGGGATCCTCCCCACCGGATTAACCATCCAGAAACAGAACCGCGAGGAAACGCTACTGGCCCAGGAGGCGCAATACCTCATGGACGTCATCCGGAACGGCAACACCTCGCTGGACGTGATGACCAACTATGTGGACTGGATCGAGCTAGCACGCTGGTATCCCAACGATGCTCCCAATAGCCCCACCATCCATCGCTACTCCGGATATGGCGATCCCATTTTCAACGGAGGACCACCCACTTCACCTGGAGCGTTCGTTACCGATGAATTGAGCCACGGTTCGCGAATCGTCGGACTCCTTAGCCGCCCGAAATATGAAATCATTCCCGTTGGTGGCAAATCGGTCATGGTAACCAATCGCGTTCGCGCCTTCCTTCGCCCATCCAGCGGCACGATTTCCGATCGCCCCTATTTTAACCCCACCCAGGACGCACACCCCACCGCACAGCAACTGGATATCGCTTTCCGTTACGTCGCGACTGTGGAGGTCACGCTCATACCCACAAACTACACCCTGATTTCCAAGGCCTTCACTCCGACCAACCTGCCACCTGCTGCGAGCCTGACGGACATCAAGATCACGTTTCAATGGCCGGTCATCGTTAACCCCGGAACCACGCCCAATAATCCCCGGGTCCGCATCGGTCCCAATGTGAAAGTATTCCGCTCCCAGGCCGAGGGGGCGCCACTACGCCTGGTGGGAACGAACTCGGTCGCGGACGCTTCACTCTTCCTCAGCACCAACTCGACGGCCAATCCAACTTATCTATACCGGTTCCAACCGGGAACCTTGTAAGATCATGAAGCTTACCTCATACCGGAACGATACCCGACAGGGTGGCTTCTCGCTGGCCGAGTTAACCGTAGCCGTGGGCTTGCTGGCGGTGGTAGTCCTGGCTTTGTACTCCATGTTCAACCAGGTCCAAAAGGCTTTCCACCAGAGCCTTAACCAGGTCGACACCACCGAAGGCGTGCGTTCGGCTATCGATCTTATCGCCGCCGACCTCCAGAAAGCAGGCACCCCGGGAATTAACCAGGGCATTTGCATGGTCATCCATCCGGGGCCAAAAATCCCCGCGTACGGTAGTACTAACCGCCTCTTTTTGCCTGGCCAAAGTCCCAATGGACCGATTGTGTTTCCCTTGAATGAAATTCTCTATATGTACCGCGACGCCCAAGGGGGATGGCACACCGCGGGCTATTTGATCGGGAATTCGGATAATCTGGCTACTGCCCCGACAAACGGGGCGGTGGGCCTCTATCGATATGATGACGCAACAATTAGCACCAACGAACTGAATGCTACCAGGTCCAAATACTATGAGAGTCCCCTAACCTTGCGTGGCAACCACGTTTCCAAAGCCACCCGGATGCGCGAGAGATTTGTGAATCTCCTGACTGGCAGGACTGGCAACGGGCCCTACGCCAATCTCGCCAATGTTACTCCCCGGGTTTTGGATGGAGTCGTCTATTTCAGGGTTACCGCATTGGACCGGGAAGGCCGGCCGTACCTGCTCATTCCGCGGACAGGAACTGACATCCAATGGGTTTATCCCCCGCTATTGACCAACAACGCCTACTTGGACGACGTATCGACGAACAAGCAAATCTACCTGTCACGCGACTGGCCCAACAACTCCGTGATATCCCCCAACGAATCAGCCGTAGTCTTTTATGGCACCAATCTGCCCACGGCGATTGAAATTGAGTTGGGCATCCTGGATACCCAGCAAGTCGAACGCTTCCGCACCTTGTCCGAAAACTCGCCCAAGGCCGCCCAGAATTTCCTAGCCAATAGCGGCGCCCAGCTCGTGACCCTCAAGCAACGCGTCAATCTCAGGACCGCACCATTTTCCTACCAATGAAGCCTCACTACTCACGAGCCGACCGGGGCGTGGCGCTGATTATCACGCTCATCATGTTGTCCGTGGTGACGATCACCACGGTCGCTTTTCTCGCCGTGGCCCGCCGCGAACGCACCGGCGTCGCCCTCGCCGGGGAACAGGTGGATATACGCTTGCTGGCCGACACTGCGCTCGCGCGGGGCAAGGCGGACATCCTCTCTCGTGTCCTGGCAAACACCAATTGGACTGCGGCCCACTACAGCGTCTCCACCAATTTCCTGCAGCCCTATTACCGGGGCACGGCTGGCAAGAGCGCTGGCTATCTCCTGGACTTTGACTTTCACGATGTGGACCACGTTTCGCTGCTGACCAACGTGTCCTATTATAACTCCAGCGGAAAGCCCTGGAACATCAGCGATCCCAACGAGGCCAAGCAGTATCGTGAAATGCTGGCAAACCTCTACTACGACGCCCGTGTTCCCGTCGTGGTCCAAACAAATCGTGGGGCGCAGAACAAGCGGATGGAATTCCGCTTTTACCTGGACCTGAACCAGAACCGCCAGTTCGAAACCAATGGCCTCTATTTCCCGAGCGACTCCTCTGGACTCGCCGTCGGCACCTTGCCGCAATGGATCTATGGCGACCCCGAGTGGATTGGCATTCTTGAACACCCTGACAAGCCGCATTCCGGTACCAACCATTTCATCGGCCGGGTCGCCTATGTGGCCATCCCCGCCTCCCGGACCCTGAATATCAACTATGCCGGGAATCTGGTGGCACCCGCAGGACGGGGCGGCCAAGGTGCCTCGGGGGCCTTTCGTCGCAACCAGGGTATTGGAACCTGGGAGTTCAACCTCGGGGCCTTCTTCCGGGACCTGAACACCAACCTCTTCAATAGCTATACCTACAACAACGCCTCGGGTTCCGCCAACTCGGGCCGGGCCTTTGCCTATGCCGATCCATTGGTCGCCTGGCGTTTCCAAGGCCAGGAAGCCAACAATACGCTGAACGGATTCGTGCAGCGCAATACCGACCTCACTGGCGTCAATCTTGTCTCGCCCGCCTTTTTCGTCGGCGCCGACCTTTACTCCGACGGGCCCTACGTCAAGACCAACGATATTTTTGCCGCGTATGGAACGGGCACCGGTGTTCGCGACACCGCTGTCAAGACTCGCTGGCCTGGTGCCGACCCGGTTAGAAAGGTTAACTCCATCATAGATGAGCCTTTCTCCACCAATCTCTGGAATGCCAGCTCGCCCTTTTCGCGCGCCAGCCTGATCGCAGCGGATGCCAATACCAAACAACTCAATACCTACCACGAGAATACTTTTTATCGTCTGCTCCAACAACTCGGGACGGACACGGGCGATGGACGCTTTGAGTCCGGTGAAGAAGTAGGCGGCCATTTCTATTTGCGCCCCAAGTTGAACATCAATTTTGCCCAGGACAACCCGGATGGTCCGCTGCTGGCCAATGCCAATCCGAGCTATTTGACCAACGGTGGATTCAACCCCGGTTTCCGGCGCTGGGACGCCGCGACTTGGATGAACTACGCCGTGGACCGCATGCTGCGGACCGAATTCACCAATGGACTGACCCGTTGGCAGACCTTGACCAACACGGCCTGGATCTATGGCACCAATCGCCTGGACGACTCTCCACTTGGTTTTCCGATCGTGGTGTTTGGCCCCACGAATCCCCCGGGATCCAGCGCCACGCTGACCGTGCCGATCGTGAACTACACCGCCCAGGTCCATCGCATGGCGCAACTGGCGGCGAACATTTACGATTCGACCACCAATCGCGGCGCGTCCTATCCGTATCTGCCCACGGTTTTCCGCCCGCTGGTTTACCGTGATGTTTATACCAATGTCATCTACAAGACCAATTCCGGGGTGGTTACCGCCACCCCAGGCAAGGCATACCCCGCTCTACGACTTTTCGGGTTTGAGGAAGTGACCGATGCCGCCAGTTCGTTGTTCAGTTCAACCGTCAGCAACCTTTGGGTGGATCTTAATACCGTCAGTAATCTTAATACGGCCAGTCTTCATACCCTGTCCGAAATCCTCCCCAAGACTTCCAGTGCGCGGGTCCTCACGAACCTCATGGCGCGCAATATCGTGGGCTTGCCCTGGGTGGTCGGCGCCAAGAAAGGCCTGCCGTCCTTCAACGAATCGTTTTCACAGACCTCACTCGAAGTGACCCGCCGGTTGAATGTCACCAAGCCCATTGGAAGACTCCTGGCTACCAACCAGACTCCCTTCGATTTTAACGCCCGGGTCAGTTATCTATTCAAGATCACGAATTTCTTCTCGTCGGAAGCCTGGAATTCTTATATCGCCCAGTTTCCCGTGGATCGGCCGTTGGCCGTGGTGACCAGCAATATTGTCGACATGGCGCTGTTCGACTCCAGCTTGACGAACTTTCCCAACGCCATTTTGGGCCAGCCCTTAAACCTGCCCTATACGGTTGGCACCACGAACACCCTGACAACCTATTTCCATTCCGCTTCCTCCTCGAGCAACACCGTCAAGGGCTGGACCGGACGTGGCTATTTCCCGACGCTGACCAACGCCATCGTCACCAGCTTTTATTTCAACCCGACCCTCGCCCCGGGCTCCCGTGTCCTGAATGGCAATTCGCTCAACGACAACGTTTTCGTGGCCGCCAACGCCCTGCCTCCCAAGATTGGCGTGGCAGTGACCAACCGGCTCGTCATGGCGATTATCGATATCAACTCAGGACGGCTTCTGGACTTCGTCAACCTGAAGTCGGTGATGATGGAAACGAACGTGATGCCCTATCTTACACTGGGAGCCGCTGGCGGTCTTGGCGGGAATGGGCTATCCATGAGCGATTTCTGGCGGACCAATGTCAGCCGGGTCCCCAATATACCGGTGGGTCTGACCAACCAGTCTACCATTTCCACGGCCATTTTGGGATACCCCAACACCCAGTTTTGGAAGGATGCCCCCGGTTTCCGGTCAGTCGCCGACGCAAGGGCCTCATTCTATTTCTTCCTTTACGGCCAATTACCGGCGAACGCCTTGGGCACCGTGGATGTCGCCCAGTTCATCACCAACGCCAGCACCCATTCCGTCACCTTTCAATCCGGATTCAATCCGAGCGCTTCTGTGGTGCTGACGGACCGACGCATGGCCAACGATCCATTGGTCCATTACACGATGGAAGATCTGGGACCGGGCACCACCATCTCAACCGCCGCGGGTTCGCAAGGCTTTATTAGTTTCGTCGGGGCGTACACCCCCTATGGGCTCTACACCAATATCCCTCCGGGAGATCCGGCAATTTTCCGGAACCAAATCGGTTCGGTTAACAAGAAAGTCATCATGTATGCGCCGTGGGGCACCAACGGCATCCTGCCCTGGGCCAGTGGCGGCACGGCCACGGCACAAGCGACACGGTTTGATCCCGCCCTCAAGGACCCCATGATCCGCTCGAGCGATGATTGGATTTTTCCGACCAACTACTTCGATACCCTCGGGGAAATCGGGCGCGTCCATCGAGGAAGCCCTTGGCAAACGGTCTACCTCAAGAGCCTGGTGGCGACCAATCCTGCTGGCGGGTTCTTCTATCGTTACAGTGGATTGGGAAATAGCTGGGCGTCCTGGTCGGGTAACTATGGCACCCACCCCACCAACGACTGGAAATTGCTCCAACTTTTCACGACGGCCATCAATGACAATGCGGCCCAAGGCCTGATGTCGGTGAACCAAACCAATATCGCCGCCTGGTCCGCGCTCCTGGCAGGAACACCCATCGTGCAGACCAATGGGACTTATACCACGATTCCACCGGCCAGCACGGTGCTGAACACCATCCTGGGAGGCACCGCCAACGTCACCCCGGCGAATGGTGTCATCCCCACCCAGGCATCAATGCCCACCAAGGCGTTCCAACATATGGGTGACATCCTGGCGGTACCAACGCTTTCGGTGGCTTCACCTTATGTCCCTCCGTGGAACTACAACAATAATCCGCTACGGGTGCGCGACGAAGTTGTCGAACGACTGCCGCAACAGATTTTACCGCTAATCCGCGAGGACGAACCCCGGTTTGTCATCTACAGTTTTGCCCAAACCCTCAAGCCTGCACCCGGTGCCACCTATACCGGCCTCGACCCCCTGTTCGGCCTTTGCACGAACTACGTGGTGACCGGTGAAACCGCCACAAAAACCGTACTCCGATTCGACGGGCGACCCATCCGATCCGAAGTTCGCACGGTGGTGGAAGATCATCAGGTGTTGTCGTCCTCCAATTCGAATTAACGTCCGCACTTTCGTCTCATGCACACTCGACAACGGCAACTTTTGGGAGCCGCAATCCTCTTGTTGATTGCCGGCCTCGGCTGGCTCAAATGGGACCATGCACAACGCAGTGTGTCCCCCTTGGCCACCGGGTCCACGCTGAACACTCCGGAAGCCAAGGCGGTGCTCTCCCAGCCACTGTTGGGGACGCGTCCGGCACCGCCTTCTCCCGCCCTGGCAAAGAAAGGTGAGAAGAAGTGGATCAAGACCCGGGAATTGGATATCACGCAAACGACTCCCCACGTGGATCCCAAGTTTCCCTGGCGTTTGCGCAATACGGATCGGAGCCTGAAAGACTTGGCACACAGTGAACGCGCCTTGCTTCTGCGCAACGCCTTTGTGGACACTGCCTCCGGCGAACCGCTGGCAGTGCCCAGCTCCCTGCGGTCGGGAGACGATCCTGGATTCTATATCGTGCAGGCCAGTCATGCACCGGATGCCCGTTTTCTGCAATTCCTCGCCGCCTCCGACGCGCGGGTCGTGACTTATATCCCGAACAATGCGTACCTGGTCGAAGCCAGTCGGGAGGCCATGGATCGGGTGGCTGAATCGCCGCAGGTCGCGGCCCTCATGTCCTACGATCCATACTTGAAACTGACCCCTTCCCTGCTCTCCAGCGTGCTCCAGGGCGCGGCGGCGGATACCGTCCAATTGGTACTCAACACCACTTCGCCCAATGACACCAGAGCCAAGGTAGATGCCTTGGGTGGCCAGGTATTGGCGAGCGATCAAGGTGCCTTCGGCGAACTTCTTAAAGTTGAAGTCCCCTCATCGTCTGTCGCTCTTTTGGCCGCCTCTTCCAAGATTCACCTGGTAGAACCCCTTCATCCGCGAAAATTCGCTAATGATCGGACTGCCTACGCCTTGGGTACGGCCCCCACCCCGACGAACAATACGCGCTTTCTCAACCTGACCGGCACCAACGTATTGTTGAATATCAATGATTCCGGAGTGGACACCAACCATCCCGATCTGACCGGCCGGGTCTTCGCCCTCGACACCAATGTTTTCCATGACGTCGTGGGCCACGGAACCCACGTCGCCGCCTCGATCATTGGCAACGGTGTCGCCAGAACCAATATTGCTTCCACCCCACAAGGATCCGTCACCAACGCCAGCTATGAAGGCGAAGCACCGGGAGGCAAACTATTCGCCTTGCCAGTGGACCTCCGCGTCGGCTCCGCTCTCGGAGATCGATACCTTCAGGCGACCGCCCGACGCTACGCCAATACCAATGGCGCTTTGAACTACACGCTCATTTCCAATAATAGCTGGGGCTATGATGGAGCGTTTGACTACGACTCCGCGTCGGCCAGCTACGACGCTGCAGTTCGCGATGCGTTGCCGGACGAAAAAGGCGAGCAACCCATTGTCTACGTCTTCGCCGCAGGTAACAGCGGCTTTGGAACTGACTTCGGTGTGGGCGGTTATTCGGACGTGATCAATTCACCGGCCAATGGGAAAAATACCATCGCGGTCGGAGCCGTTGAATCGGCTCGTAATCTGACCAACGTCATTGTTTATGACGAAAACTTTGTGCCTGTTTTCGCCGGCAACACCTCGATGTTGACCAATTCTACGTCCGATCCCGAAGGCTTCCAAACCAACGCCATCTACGCCAACGCGACCGACACCGATTCCGACATCGCTGGCTATTCCTCGCGCGGAAATGTCGCCATCGGGTCCGAAGGTGACTTCGGGCGCTTCAAGCCCGACGTGGTCGCCCCCGGGGAGTTCATCATTTCAGCGGCCTCCACTTTCTGGAATCTGACCAACGATTATAACCCTGCTTTTCCTTCCCAGGCGGCGGACTATTATTTTTGGAAATCCCTCGACGATCCCCTGGCGAAGACCAACACCATCGGGTATCGGTACCTGCGGGGCACCAGTATGGCGGCTCCAGCTATTTCGGGAATGCTCGCGTTGATTGAAGAGTATTTTGAGCATCAAAATGGCGATGGCCGCATCGCACTTGCGTCACCCGCGGTCTACAAAGCTTTGTTAATTAACAGCGCCCGCGCTACCGACCCACGCTATTATCCCAATTTCACGGAGGCTTTGAACTATTCCGGTTGGGGCATGCCCAACCTTACCAATGCCTTGCGTAGCGGGCTCAAAGACACAAAAGAGGACAAACAAGTGGCGGCCTTTGTCTCCGAAGGCATCGCGACCGGCCAATCCGAGAGTTATGTCATCAACCTTACCACTGCCGCTACAAATGCACCGCTACGGGTAACGCTTTCCTGGACCGACCCGGCGGGCAATCCTGCCGCCGCCATACGATTGGTCAACGACCTCGACTTGCTGGTGACCAGCGGAACGAATGCCTATGTGGGAAATTTGATGGCTGGCAGTGGATTCACCATTCCGCTTTCAACGAACGACGTAAGCCTCACCAACGCGGTTCGCTATTTCGATTATGTCAATAACACTGAACAGGTGGTTATTGAGCCACCTCTGGCAAAACAATACACGATCACGGTAATCGGCCGGCGGGTGAACGTGAACGCAGCAGCGACAACCGATCTTGATTTGCTAGAAGACAGCCAGGCGCGCACGAATATCATCCAGGATTACGCCATTGCGTTCACTGCGGAGGCGTCCGATCTCTCGTCTCCCGAAACCACTTATGTGGGAACCGTAGACCTGGAAACCAAGAGTATTCCGATCTCCACCCAACTCGCTCCTGGTGTTGACCGACTCACCAATGGCGTCCCGCGGTTCAACGAGCGGGTGGGCGCCAATTCCCCCTTGATGGGAGGACTGGCTGGAACGACGAATCAATGGCACTTCTACGTCTTCACCAACAAGTTTGACACCAATTCGCCCAATTTGGCCGGCCTGACGAACGGCAGCAACGTGGCGTTTGTAACCTTTGAGCCCCCTAACCTTTCACGAGGCCGTGGAGCGACCACGACGAACTACGTCTTCGACAACGAGGGAAACCTGATATCCCGGCAAATCCAGAATTTGGGCGAGGCCGATATTGATCTCTATGTGAGCCTCGATCCTGGTCTTACCAATTTGACCGATGATGCAGTCCTTCACGCCTTCAAATCCGTCACCCGGGGTGGCACAGAGTATGTCGTCTTTACCAATGCCCCAGCCGACGGTGAGATTTACTATATCGGTGTAAAATCCGAGGATCAGCAGGCGGCGGAATACTCCTTCATCGCGCTCAGTTCAAATCAGGAATTTGGCAAGCAGGGTACCAACGGGCTCGTGCTTCGGGGCATACCCATTATAAATCCCATTCCGGACGGCAGACCGGACCAACCTGGAGTAGGCCGGGTGATGGCCCTGGGACTGGATAGCCGGACGTTGCGCCGCGCCTATACCAGCACCGGAATCAATCATTCCAATATCCTGGATCTTCAGGCCCAGTTGAAGCACACGGGATTGGGTATTGATTTGCTCAATCATCGGCCCGTCCGGGATTACTATTCCGGCCGCTTCTACTCCACCGGTGCCATCACCAACATCATCGACGACGCTGGAAGTCGATTTTATCCAACATCCCAGAACAGTGACGGTCCCGGCAGCTTGAACACCTTCATGGGCGAACGCATTTCCGGTCCTTGGTTCCTAAACACGATTGATTCCACCTCCGGCCAGACGGGACGCGTCGACAATTTCACGATCATCGCCCAACCGAACGATTTCGCCCAAGGCGTCTTCGTACACCGCGTCGTCCTGCCGAACGCCATTGAGTCGGAAGTCATTGATGTGCCCGCCGACGCGGACTCCTTGACGATCACCATCACCAACGTGGTGCCCCCTCTTCCCCTGGAAGTGTTCATCAAACGCGGCTCGTTCCCGGTCATTACCAACGTGGACATGAATGACAAGCACGCCACGATCACCGGAGGTTGGGGCGTGGTCAGAATTACCTACCGCGATGTCCCCCCCTTGCAGGCGGGCCGTTACTTCATTGCGGTCTATAACCCGAA
Organism: Candidatus Limnocylindria bacterium; assembly: GCA_035493435.1. GTDB lineage: Bacteria > Verrucomicrobiota > Verrucomicrobiia > Limisphaerales > UBA9464 > DATJII01. The sequence goes on from DATJII010000320.1 coordinate 14,567, forward strand.
CTCGGCCACCATCAACTACGACATCAAGGGCGAGATCAGCCGCAATCTTCCGGGCAAATATACGCTCACCCTTCATGGTGACAACGCCTCGCTAACCGACGTGGCGCAAACGATCAGTAGCATCACCGTGCCGGACAATCGGATCGTCACCGATGTGAAGGTTGGATTGCGGGTGGAGGACCAGCGAGTATCCGATCTGGCCATCAGGCTTACCACGCCCACCGGCAAGCAAGCCCTCGTCTTTGAGAATCGCGGACGGACCACGACCGACGGCTTGGGCGGTGAGTTGGTGCTGACGAATTACCAACATGTAGCCCTGTCCATCGATCGGTTGACTCGAATTGCGTCGCTGTACTTCAACGGTGATCTCATCAATCGAGCCTACATTCCAACGAACGTGGTCATTGCCACCGATGGCGATCTTTACTTCGGCGTCGACCCCAGCGGAAAAGTTGTTCCCGCACAGGCGGCGATTCAGTTGGACGATTTTGGGCTCTGGCGTCGCGCGTTGCGGGACGATGAGATCCGGTCGATCTTCGACAACGGCTATTTTGAGCGCAGCAAGGACCTGACCATGACGGATTCCGGACTGCTCTCATGGTGGAAGTTCAACGGCGACGGCAAGGATACCATTCGCACCAACAATGTATTACTGAGCGGCGCCGAAACCACAGTTCCAGGCCAGATTGATACAGCCCTGAAATTCCCCGCTGGCGGCACCGGCGGCAGAGTAGCGGCCTCCAGTAGTTCTGACCCGGTGGCGGGTGGCGGGATGACACTGGAAGGCTGGATCAAGAGCCCGATCGGAAACACCAATCTGGTTATCGCCGGCTGGCGGAATCCCACCAATGGATTTGGGCCCGCCTTGATGATCGGGGCCTTTGGCTCGATTAACGCGGGACAGCTCAGCGCAGTTTTCCACAACGTTCAATCGAACCTGTTCGAGGTGGATTCGTCCCCTGGCTTGCTCGCGGCGAATGGGCTGACCACCAACACCTCGTATGCCACCTTCGTGGATGATCCCGAAGGCACCCCAGTCCCGATCAAGTTCGCGACCCCACCCTATTTAGACAAGGTCTTCCAAGGCGTGCTTACCAATGCGGGATTTGAGGATATTGCTCCCCTGGTCTATGTAACGAACTCTGTTGTGGATGGTTGGATCGTAAAAACCAATGTCATTGAAATCGTCAACGACAACGTGTTCCCCGCCGAGGGCAAGCAGTTCCTAAGCTTGCTCAACGGAGTAATTGAACAAGAGTTCTTCCTTCCCTTGGGTCGGCGCTACCGGATGCACGTGGCCTACCGCACCGCTCCAGGCGCCGTAAGCGGCGAGGCGCTGTTGGTCGTGAATGGTGCAGCCATTTCCACCCTGACGGGCAATGGTGCTTGGCAGACCAATACCATCGCGCTCGAGAATTCCGATTCTCACTTTGACATCCAGCTACGGGCAACCAAACCGTCGAGTCTTTCCACCAACGCCATCCCTGGCTTGGCCATCGACAATATCGTCATAGAACAGCTTGGCGATACCCAGGGACTCCTGCCTGAAGAGGCTTTTGACAACCTGAAAGGAACCCTCAGTGCAGGCGACTGGCAATTGGAAGTGACGGATGCCCGCGGGCTGATTACCGGAACCTTGGTCTCGTGGGAACTGCGACTTACCCTCGCACCCGACACCGTACCTATTGTCCGTTTGACCAACGGCATACCCTACGACGATTCGACCGCCGGAACAGTCGGCCAGTATTTCTACGTTGAAGTACCTCCAGAGGCCCAGGCATCCATCATTACCCTGATCAGCCTGGCAGGCGCCCCTCTCGACCTCTATTATAGCGATCGTGGAGTGCCGGATGGCAGCGAGGTAACCGACCTGCGGCTGGCGGACCACGTGACACAGACCAACACTTCGATCATTCTCGCCAATGCGACCGCCCCGCCAATCCTTCCGCGCGGCCAGCGCTTTTACCTGTCGGTGATCAATTCCGATGGATCGGCGGCCACGGCGCCATTCCGAATCCAAGTCGACAACGTGCTGGGTATTACCCCCCTCAGCAGCGGAATCGAAGTGACGAATACCATCGTGGATCCGTCGAGCATCTCCTACTACAGCTTCAATGTGTCCACGAACGCCCTGGCCGTGGAGTTCCTGGTGGAAAAGATGGACGCCGACGTCAACCTCCTGGTGACCAAGGCCCCGAAGCTGCCGTCCCGGGTGGTTTATGATTATGCCAGCGCCAACACCGGCACCACCAACGAATATATCTCCATCGATCCCAGCTCCTCGCCGGTGGCGCTAAGTGCGGGCACGTGGCTGCTGGGCGTCTACAACGCAGGTTCCGTCCTTGCGCCTGTGACCTATACCGTGGTGGCCACCGAGATCACCGCCACCAACCTGCACCGGCTGGATCCCGGCATCACAGTAACGACCAACCTGCCGGCAAAGAGCACGGACTATTACTACTTCGACGTCTCCGACGTTCCGTTCTCGGCCGAAGTGGACCTGACCGCGCTGAGCGGCAATGCCGACTTGTTCATCTCACGTCACCTGCCCCTGCCCGGGCCGACGAGTTACGATCTTTCCAGCACCAATCTCTCGACCGCACCGGAGTCGATTGCCTGGAATTATTTCACGACGGTGCCGCTCGAACCGGGACGATGGTATGCCGCCGTGGTCAATCGGGAAACCAACGCGGTCAACTACAGCCTTACGCTACAATTTGACGCCACCGGACCAACCATTGAGGTCCTGACGGAAGACGTGGCTCTCACTCGTACCTCCCCCACCGGGCCGACGGACAAGTTCTATAAATTCACCGTCGAAGGCGGAGTGGGTGCAGTACTGTTCGAAATATACGACCTTACGGGTGACGCCGATCTGACCGCCTCCCCAGACGACCTGCCCGGGGTGGCTTCGGTCTCGTTCAGCGACCTCCAGTCAGGTACCAAGCCTGAACTGATGGTCATTACACCCAATGATGTCGATTTCCTCACCCGTGATTGGTACCTGCGGGTCTCCGTGCCGGCGGGCCAATCGTCCACCTATACCATTCGGGCAACCACCGACCGTTCAGGGTTGCTGACTTCAGGTGAGATCAAGGTCACCACCCAATTTACGCCCACCAATATCATCCTGAGTTGGTACGGAATCACCAACCAGTTCTATCAAGTGGAGTCGACCACCGATCTCGCTACGCCAATCGCTTGGACGCCGGTCTCCTCGGTCGTCAATCCGTTCCAGGCCACCTCGCGAGTGGTGACTGTCGAACTTCCCGCGCCGGATGCCGCCGACGTCCAGCGTTATTACCGGGTGGTCCAAGTTGCCGCCCCTTGAACCCGAGAATCCTCGTGGTATCGAGCCACCCTGCCGTTGACGTTGAATGGCGGGTGGCTCGGGTCCTTCCGGAAGAGAAGAATCTCATTCTGGAAGAACGGCGCTGGCCGGGCGGAAAGGGTATCAATGTTGCCCGATGGCTCAAATGGCTGGGCGCAGAGCCTATCATCTTGCTGCCCATTGGTGGCGATACGGGACAAGAATTGGTCCGCGGGCTGGTAGCCGAGGGAATTGAATTTCTGGGAGTGCCTATAGGAGAGCCCAATCGAGCCAACGTCGTCGTCAGCCAGGAAAAAGGCCCACAATACCGTTTCAATGCCATTCGACCCCGGCTCTCCCGCACGGAGGCCAATGCGTTCGCGTCGGCCTTCCAGACCTTGGCCCAGACCGCCAGTCTCATAGTAATCAGCGGCACCCTGGCCCCCGGCCTGCCCACCAACTATTACGGCCAATTGATTCGACAAGCTGTCACTGACGGTTCGCAAGTCGTGCTTGACTGCGATGGCGCCGCCTTTGAAAAGGCCCTGGGTGCCCACCCGTTTCTAGTTAAGCCCAACGAATTTGAATTGTCAGAATGGGTGGGTAAACCGCTGAGGTCCGAGAAGTCCCTGCGGGATGCGGCCTTCGAACTCTCCCGCAAGACCCGGGGTTGGGTCATGGTTTCGCGCGGAGCCAAAGGCGCCCTGCTCGCGAATGCCGATGAATCGGTCTGCTTTACCCAAGACGCCGAGAAAGTCACCGTCCGCAATTCGGTGGGAGCTGGCGATGCCATGGTGGCCGCCGCCGCTTATGCCCTCGCTGGCGGGCAATCACCCGCTGAATGGCTGGATTCCAGCCTCAAGACCGCCGCCCAATTGGTACGCCTTCCGCCCGGTACCCTTCCGCGTCCGAAACGCAGGAAGTAAGAAGTAAGTGCTCTACCGGGCGGCTTGAGCTCTAGCCCAAGCATCGGCCACCAAGATTTGTTCGAGCGTCGGGTTGGTAACGACCTCGTGGGCGCTCATCACCTTGGCCACCAGATCGCTAATGCCGCAGAAACTTAGTTCCCGGCGACAAAAGCGTTCCACTGCCACCTCATTCGCCGCATTCAGCACGGCAGGCAGAGTTCCCCCCACTTCGCCGGCCCGGCGGGCCAACCCCAGCGACGGAAAGCGGTCCAGGCTCGGTTCTTCGAAAGTGAGCGTCCCAATCTTGGCAAAATTCGTCTGGACGCGATCGCTCTTGGCACGGGCCGGATAAGTCAACGCGTACTGAATCGGCAGGCACATGTCGGGACTCGAAAGCTGGGCGATGATCGATCCATCCACGTATTCCACCATCGAGTGAACGATGCTCTGCGGATGAACGACAACTTGGACGCGAGCCATTTCAATATCGAACAGCCAGCGGGCCTCAATCATTTCCAAGCCCTTGTTAAAAAGCGTCGCGGAATCGATGGTGATCTTCCGCCCCATAACCCACGAGGGATGCTTGAGCGCCTGTTCGAGAGTAATGGAGGCAAACGCCTCTTTGGGGGTGGTCCGGAACGGCCCGCCAGAGGCGGTGAGCCACAGATTGCGCACCGATTCACTGGGTTTGCCATCAAGGCATTGAAAAATGGCGGAATGCTCGCTATCCACCGCCAAAACCTTCACTCCATGCGCCCGGGCTTCCCGCATGACGATTTCACCCGCCATCACGAGAATCTCCTTCGAGGCCACTGCGATGTCTTTGCCTTGACGAATCGCCGCCAGAGCCGGCTTAAGCCCCGCCGTGCCCACGATAGCGATCAACACCACGTCCGCTTCAGGCAGTTCCGCCAGCTCTATCAACCCTGCCTCACCCGAGGTCACCCGAATGGAGCCACCCAGCCTTTGTTTAAGGCCTTCGACCTTCGAGGAGTCCTGGATCGAAACCAGTCCCGGTCGGTGCTTGATCGATTGCTCAACCAAAAGATCCACGTTCGCCCCGGCCGCCAGGCCGACCAACTCCAGTTGGTCCGGCAGATCCTCAACCACTTTGATAGTGCTGGTGCCGATCGATCCCGTGCTACCGAGGAGCACAACCCGTTTCTTACGCATCGAGCCGCCAGCTTACCCAAGGTCCACCCCTGCGGTGAAGGACTTCCTGAAAACCGACACCCAGCAGGGTGCATCTTTTTCTTCGGGGGAAACAGGAGAACCAAGTTCCAGTAGCGCCCTTAAGCGGCGGGCCGCCGCTTCTACTTTGGGGATTAACCCCCGCGAACCAGCATATGCGCCACCTGCGCATCCGCCTCGCCCCAGCTAAACACCCGATCCGCGAGACTGTTCAACGCCAAGCGCAAGCGGTGGAAACAATCGGCGATGCGATCCAGCAATTCGTCAAGCCCCAGCCGCGTCGCCAGTCGTTGACGGCTGGCCATCCGGAAACTCGACTCGCCTATTTGCTCATAGTAGGTCACGTCCGGGAAACCCTTGCGAGCCGCGCGACGTTCGATCCTCTCGATGAACAAACCCGATTGAAACAACGCAAGGTTGCCCATGTGAGCTCGAAGTTCAAATCCGCCCCGCTCATCGCACCGCCGCAGGGTTTCCATCATTTCAAAGAAATACTCGAAAGCAGGTCCGCCACCGCCCTCACCGGATGCGTGGGTTCGGCCAGTTTGGGTAAATTCCGCCAG
>DATJII010000321.1:0-15337 GCA_035493435.1 Candidatus Limnocylindria bacterium
CGTGCCCGCCTGGACCAGGATGTTGTACCTCGCGTAGCTCGTAGATTCCTGGGCGACATCCACATCCTTGATGCGGCTGTTGGCGGCGGAAGTGTTATCCTTCAAGACCGAAAGCTGGTCGTTGTAGCTGCCCAACACCGATAGATTGGCGCCGACATTCGCACGGTCCGTGGCCAACTGGGTGATGGCCGACTTGACGCTCGCCAAGGCCGTGGTGGCGTTCGCGGTCGTCGTGACGGAACCGCTGGTGGCCGTGGTGTAGGCCGACAGGGCCAGGCTCACCGCCGTGGTGGCGATGGTGTGGGCATCCGCATCGGTCGTCACGTTCAGGGCCGTGCCGTTGAACAGGCTGACGCCGTTGAAATCCTTGGTTCCCAGGTCGTTGATATAAGTGCCCAGCTTGGAGAATTCGGCATTGTAGAGGGTGCGGTCCGAATTGGTCTTGGTCTCGTCCAACGACATCACCGACAACTCGCTCATGCGGTTGAGGGCGTCTCCTACCTTGCTCAGAAACCCGTCCTGGGTCTGGCTGAAGGACATGGAGTTCTGGATGTTGTTCTGCGCCGCGCCAATCCGTCGGATCTGGGCGTCGAACTTGATCGAAACCGCCAGGCCACCGGCGTCGTCCTCGGGGGAAGTGATCTTGGATCCAGACGACAACCGCGACAAAGAGCGGTTGAGCATGCTGGAAGACTCAGTGAGGTATCGGGCACTATTAAGGGCCGCGATGTTCGTATTAATAACCATAACTCGTTCCTTGAGTTACTCCAATTGAATTGGAGTTTTCTATACTCGCAGCGTCCTTGCTGCGGGTGGTTTTCGTCCTTGGGGTCCACCAGATCCCCTGCTGACTTTCAATCCTCGGCTGCCAGCGGCCGTTGTCTCACGACAAGTTAAGTATCGGAACAAAAGGGGATTAACCTGAGGAATAAGAATTGAGAATGGACCCACGCCAGCGGGAAATGCTGGACTTATTTTGGCTTCCGACGAGATCGGGTAGCCGACGGCGTCTGGAGGCGGGACATTGCGGACATCGCATCCCGCACCCACCTTGTCACCTCGGTGGCTACGAAACGATTGCCTACTTCCAAGCCGTCGCCCTCCGTCCCAAGAAGATGTGCCACCCCAAAAGCAGCGGGGCTGCCAGTCCCAGCCACAAATGAACGCGGCTCATGTAGCCTCGAACCGTTTCGTCACCCAGATAATACAGGAGATATCCGCTCACTGTCAGGAGGCCGACCGCCGTGAGGAAGAAAACGCCATTCACCCGATTTTTGTTGGCATGCCACGAATGCCGGATATGCACGGGAATCAAAGTTCCCAACAGCAACACAAAACCCATCGCCGCCAGACCATGAACCTTCAACAGCCACGGTGCGATACCACGAAGAAGTGGGTCCGCTGTTCCAGATTCATCCTGGTAATGCGCCCAAGCCCAGATTGCGCCGCTCACCAGCAAGACCACGCTGAAGGTGTACAAGGTCCAGCGATGCCGACGGCTCAGTTGAAGTCCTCGACGTTTCATGCACTCAGGACGAACGCATGGGCTCCAAATTCTTCCAGAAGTGTCTCCGCCAAGAGGGGCGCGTTGAAAACCACCTTGGCCAAGCCATCGGCCAACCAGCACTCAGGCGCTTGCACTGATACACTTCGATGGCCAAGGAGGCTCGATCTGTCCAAGGGATTGACCAAATGGCTGACCCGTTGTCCGTTGCGCTCTGTTTCGGTAAAGCAGGGAGAAGAAGTCGCCAGCGCGCAGCCTTGTAACTCGACCCGATGCGCCATCGCTTGCGGAAAAGCCGGGTGACGGATATCCACCAAATATTTTCGGGGACCAAAGGCACGCAGGTCTCCACCAGCGTTGACCATTCCTGACTCGACACCCGTCGCACGAAGGCAATCGACGGCTACGTCAACGGCGAAACCCTTGGCGATACCGCCCAAGTCGAGGTGGAGCGGACGACGAAAGCTGACCCGATTTCCCGGCAAAAGTTCCACGTCACGCCAGTCACCTGGCAGATTTGGCAATGGGGCGTTTTCGCGCTGCACCATCTGGACTAGTAACGGAGATGCTACCGTGAAATCGAACGCGCCGTTCGAAGCGCGTGACAGAGCCAACCCATGTTCCAAGACGAGGAAAGTATCCGCATTCACCATCACTTGTTCTCGGAACGCCTGCCGATTCAATCTGGCCACATCGCTATCAGGCCTGAAAAAGCTCATTAACTTTTCAACGCGCTCCATCGCCACAAAGGCCGACTCAATGGCGCGGTTCATCGATTCGGCGTCGTGGCCCTCGGCCGTCATCTCCACAAAGGTGCCTAGCAGAGGACGACACCGACGCACTTCAGTGCTTGAGCACGAGGTCATAGAGCGCCAGCAATCGCTTCACGCCGTCGGTGATGTGCCGGCAACTAAGGGTCGCACCCGACACGTTCTTGATATCGTCGTCCAGCTTGAGCCGGGCTCCGTTTTTCTTGCCCACGAACTGCGCCCGCCAGTCAGCATTGCGTACCTCGTAGCCGTACGTTTCCCGATATTCCATTATCTCCAGACTTTGCACACTGCCATCCGACTTGAGAGCCAAGGCCCAAGTGATGAACTCATGCTTGCCCAAGACTTCATCGACGATAAACCACCCCAACGCCTGTCCATTTTTCTCCACTTTCCAAATCTTCTGGTTTTCCAGGCGCACTCGAACTCCAGAGGCTTTTTCAATCGCCTTCATTTCCTGGCTCGACAACTTCACATCCGCCGAAACAAACGTCGCAGCCTCAGGGAAACACGCTTTTTGAGCGCTCTCGACGGTGTGATAGACGGCGGCGTAGCCGTGAAAAGCGCCGACAACGATGGCCGGCACCGCCAAGTAATGTATTCGTCCGCTCATAGGTCCAGCCAAGGCCGCTGGCATCTCATTGAACGGCAAGGCCGGGCGGAACGTAGCGGCATACCTCAGAAATTGAAACCGATCTTGAGGCGAAATTCTCTCCGGGCCTCTTCGGCATACGCCTTATCAGGCACGACACTGTCCACTTCAGCGCCCCATAACTGCTCGGCCCAGGAAAGCGTAGCCCACCAACGCTGGGCTCCGTAGTGCAACGCCGGACCACCAAAGAGAACCGTGTGTTCGTGGTTCCCAAAATCGAACATCGGATACTCGGAACGCAGGTGAGTTTCCAACCCAAAAAACCAGTTCGGAGCAAAACGGTACGTTCCGCCAAGTGCTCCTTCCAATGCCAATTCGTGATCGTACTGCTCGGCCGGCTGCTTGCCCCAAGCCAGTTGGATGCCGGTATTGGCACTGAAGATCAGCGTGTCGTCCAAGTAGTTCTTCTGAACGATCATCTGGGGGGCGACGAAATACTCCTTCTGGATGATACCTCCCACGTCATCGTACCGTAAGAAACCGGTTTCCGTTCGAAAGGTAAGACCGTAGCCATCCTTGAACGGGCTTTTGATGCGGTATTTGACTGATCCCTCAAGGCCGCCAAAGCGATAGAAGGAACCGTCATCAAGTTCATCAACGCCCTTGAAATCGAAATAGTGCTGCACCGTCGAGATACCCACTTGCAACTGGTCGGTAATGCCATACTCCACTTCAGTATCGAAATCCCAAGCACGGTATTGTCCCGCTGGCTTGCCGACGCGAGCCGTGACAAATTGATAGGCGTCAAAGTGGCCTTTGGGAAGTGTCTCGGCCCCCCGTACGTAGCCAAACAGGTGTTCGTCACCGTGCGCCACCATTGCGCCCAATATCAAGCCGGCCACACCAAAGGAAATGGACTTAACCTTCATCATTCCTTAGAAACATCCCAGTTTTCCCCCACGCTTGCTTGCGCCACGTTGCGATTAATTGACGGAGCATTGCCCTTGACGCGCAATAAACGGCTGAATCGTAATAGTTTCTTCAGAGAATCATCGGCTGACGGGTGGCTGAGATGGCTTGGCTGGCTGAAAACAGCCGTTTTCCCCTGCCCCAAGGCATCCGGAGGCACACGGAAACACTAATTATATATTTCGCCAACCCTGTCCGCAAGTCTGTCTCCGCCGCCAGGAAAAGGAGCCGCGGAAGTTCGCTGCTTAGCAGCGAAGTTCAGATAGGCCCACTAATATTGGATTTGCGGGCGGGGTCGCAAGAGGGCGGTAGGGCGATGCAGCCTAAGCCGGGCTCAGGCAGTTTTCAGAAGGACGGCCGAGTTGACTGCATGATTCCGGCTAAGGGAGAGCTTTCGCCCGGTTACCGCGTCGATTGCGAAAATCCAGGCGGATGTGCCAACAAGCCTTTGTCTTACGCCGCAGCCGTTGACCCTTCAGGTCGCAGGGCTGCCAGGGCTTGCTTGAAGTCCTCGGGCAGCGGCGCGTTGAATTCCTGAAATCGGCTGGTACGCGGATGCCGGAAAGCCAATTTACGGGCGTGCAGCATCTGCCGATTGGCCTGGACCACCCCATCCTGACGATACCGGGCATTCGCCCGGGCCCCGTAGAGTTCGTCACCTAGCAGCGGAAAACCGATGTGGGCCATGTGCACCCGGATCTGATGGGTACGGCCCGTGTGTAGGTGGCACTGCACGAAGCTGGTGCCCACCAATCGTTCCTGCAACTCGTAGGTCGTCCACGCCATCCGGCCTTCCTCACCTTTGGCTACGCGCATCCGGTGCCGATTGACGGGATGCCGTTCGATGCCAGTCTGGATGTCGCCATTGGCCGGGTCGATGGCACCGATCACGATGCATTGGTACATCTTCTCAATGCGGCGCGAGGCGAACATTTCGGCCAAGACGTTGTGCACGAAATCGTTCTTCGCCACCACGATGCACCCGCTGGTGCCGAGATCGAGGCGATGGACGATCCCAGGACGCTCAACTCCCCCAATGCCACTCAATCGCCCCTTGCAATAGTGGAGCAAAGCGTTGACCAAGGTCCCATTGGCGTGACCCACCGCCGGATGCACCACGAGTTCCGCCTGCTTGTTCAGGACAATCAAATCGTCATCCTCGAATAGCACTTCCAGCGGGATTTCTTCCGGCAGAACTTCGGAAGTGGTGGCCACGGGCCACGTCACAGTGATGTGGTCACCGACCCGGGGTTGATAGGTCGGCTTGACCTGCTTGTCGTTGACGAGCACGGCGTAGTCGCCGATCAACTGGTTGAAGCGGCTGCGAGATACCTCCGGAAAACGTCCGGCTAAAAATCGGTCCAGGCGTTCACCTGGGTGGCTCTCTTCGACAATAAGGGACTCAGTCTCTGGCACAGTTTGAATTTCTCTTTTCCGAGGCCAGAATAACGACCGTCGGAGAAAAAGCGAGTTTCACTTGGAAGCGACCGCCGGGACCGGTCGTCGCCGGGCGACATAAAGCACGATGATGCCCGCCACAAAAATCGCGATGCTGGTGTATTGCCCGGGCTTTAGGCCGCCGGGCATGGCCGCACCCAGATTGGTGTAGTCACCCCGGAACAGCTCCACAAACGCCCGGATCAACGCATAGCCCATGAGGTACAATCCCGAAATGGTCCCGGGTATGACCCGTTTGCCGTGGAGGAACACCAAGAATCCGCACAGCAACAAGTTAAGGCCCGCTTCATAGAACTGCACGGGATGCACCACGCCAAGCGGCGTGCCGTACATCTCATGATTGATATCCGGATAGTGAATGCCCCATGGCAAAGTCGTCGGAGTCCCGTAGCAGCAACCATTAAAAAAACAGCCCGTCCGGCCAAAGGCATGACCCAAGGCAATAGCGGGCGCCATGCAATCCGCGAGCGGCCAAAGCGGAAGTTTCTTTCGCCAGACGTGCCAGCCCCCCGCCGCCACGGCCCCGATCAATCCGCCGTAAAACACGAGCCCACCCTTCCAGATGGCGAACGCATCCAACCAGTTGGTGGGTGAAAAATCCGTCTTCCAATAGCTGATGACATAGAGGACTCGCGCACCCACCAGCGCACCTACCAGGAGCCACGGAAAGACCAAGTCCTGAACCGTGGCGGGATCGATTCCTACAGTGCGAGCGCGACGCCCCGCCAGCCACGTCCCCGCCAGAAAGCCAAACGCCACCAGCACGCCAAAGCTGTGGAGGGCAAAATGCCCAAAATCGAAAATGATCGGTTTCATCAACGCTGCGGCGAAGGCGATTCCAGCACACGCCACGCCGTCAATTCACGGCTGTCACGGATATAGACCACGCCTCCAGCATAGGCCGGATGGCTGAAGGTCTTGCCGCACGCTTGGAATCGGCCGAGTTCCGTGAACTTCTCCGGATTCGCCTCCAGCAGGATAACTTCCCCGATGTCGTTCGCAACCAACACCCGGTGCCCATCGGAAATCGACGAAGCCACGGCATCGAAACCTGGCTGGCTCCATTTCAACTTGCCGGTGGCCGCTTCCACGCAGATATAGTCCTTGTTTCCGCCCAGTCCATAAAGGTATCCACCCACCAAAACCGGCGTGGCGAGATTGATCCGGATCTGTTTGTTAAACCATTCGTCCGCAACCTTTTGTTCGGGTCCGGGACCGGACACCTTGAGCCTCCGCAAGCCTGTGGTGAAACTGGCAAAGGTAACGGTATCGCCCTCCAAGATGGGCGTCAGGACATTGCGATTGGCGCCTGTCTTGAAAGGAACCCGCCAGCACAGCGTGCCGTTTTCGGTATCCAGGGCAAGCAAACCATCACAGGTGGCGGTCACCACCTGACGAATGCCCCCCAACTTGCCAATTACCGGCGACGTGTAAGACGTCAGGTCATTCTGTGATTTCCAAAGCAGCTTCCCCGACACCTTGTCGAAAGAGCAGAGAGAAGCTCCATTGGTCGAACCAACCTGAATAATAATCCTGCTGCCATCGATGACCGGTGCCCCCGCGTTCCCACGTCGATTGGCGGAGCCCACTGGACTATTCTTCTCCGGCACCCAAAAGGCGCCATAGTCGCTAAAATGGAAACGCCACCGAACTTTGCCGTCGGTGAGGTTGAGGCACTGGAATTCTCCCTTACAGGACTGCACGTACAACCGGTCTTCATCGACGACTGGCGTGCAACGGGGCCCCGGTTCGAATTCGTCGGTATAGGTCTCGGCAAACGCGTTCTTCCACTGCTCCTTCCCATCGGCGGAATTGACGCAATGAACCGTTTCCATGCCACCCGCGTCATCAAGGTAAATCAGTTTCCCGGCCGTGACCACAGGTGCCGCATATCCGTGGGCTACGCTGAGCTTCCATATCAACTTGGGAGGCTCGGGTAAGGTGGTGGGCAGTGGTTCGGGTGAAATCCCATCTCGGGCGGGACCGCGCCATTGAGCCCAATCAGCTTGGGCCGTGGCGGCCGCGACTAAAGTCAGCGCGAACAACAGCACCTTCCCGGTTGGCCCGGGGAGGTTCCAAGAATCGAATGAGATGCTCATGGCCCTACTACGGACGCCGCCGCTACCACGTTCCTTCGGCCAGCAACGACACAATCGCGTGCGCGAGACTGTCAGCCAGATCCGAGGTGTTTTCCCGTTCGGCGGTTCCCAAATCCGAGTTACTGCGGATCGTCGTGCGACCGCGTACCTCCCGGTCGACCAAGGCCTTGCCTGTGGAAGTCTCGGTGGCCAGGACGTGGGCCACCAGATTCACGTCGTAGTCGCGGATGGTGACGACATCGTTGGCTTGGAAACTCAAGGCCTGACGCTCATATCTCTCCAAGTTCACGGTCACCACCACATCAGCGCCAGCGTGGGTACATAGCTTGAAAGTGCCATCTTGCTGGATACGGCTGCGCAGGGCGTGGCTGACGGATTCCGAAAGCCGGGGTTCCTCAGTCGAGTTGAGAATCTGCCCGATCTGAACACTTCGCGCACCTGCCACCGCGCCCCCGGTGGGTCCCAGCTTGTAGCCCGCGCAACCAACCCCAGCCAGACACGCCAGCAGACTGGCGATTCGCCACCCAGCCAAAGTCGCTTGTAGGAAGCGTCGCACGTTACTTTTTGGAATCGTTCTTCTCGGAGTCCGCCTTTTTGGCGTCCTCAGAAGCCTGCGCCGCCGCTTTACGCATGGCTGTCAAAGCGGCCGCATCGTTCTTGGCAAATCGTTTGGCCTCCGCCTCCGCCTTGGGCTTCAAAGCCTCAATGCGTTCGCGGGCTTCGACGGCGAATTCGGAATTCGGATCCTTCGCCAAGACTTCGTTGTAGTAAACGAGGGCGCCTTGGTACTTCCGATACTTCTCGTAGAACTTTGCCGTGGTGTAGGCACCGCGGGCCTGTTCGCGCTTCAAGGCAGCAATGGTGTCCGCCGCTTGGGCAGCCCGTGCGTCTTTGGGATACAAGGCCCGGAAATCTTCGAAGTGGTTGATGGCATTCGCCGAGAGAGATTGGTCGTACTCGGCCCTTTTCGCCTGTTTGTTCCAAGCCATGCCGGCCTTGAAGATCGCGTCCGAGGCGACGTCGTCGCGGTCATAATACTTGTCGGCCGCGCGTTCGTACGCCTTCACCGCCTGGGCGTAGTCTTTTTGTTTTTCCCGCGCCGCGCCGACGTTCAGGAGAGACTTGGCACCGATCTCGTTGTAGGGACCGTTGGTGTTGACCTGTCCAAACAAGCGGGCGGTCTTATCCATCGAAGGGAAGAAAGGAATGTAGCCCCAAAGCTTGAACCATTGGCCACCGAGGAAGCGTTCGGCGATCTCGTACTGGCGGGTCTGGATTTCCGCGTAGTTCGTGACGCGGGGATACTTGGTCAGCGCCTTTTGGTATTCCTTGAAAGCACGTTCATCCATTTTCCGCGCCTCATAGGAGCGCCCGACCAAATACTGCGCGGGACCGGCGTAATCGGAGAGCGGCCAAACCGAAACGACACGTTTGGCGGCCTTGAGGGAAGCCCGGTATTCGTGGCGATCAAAGGCTTCCTGTGCGACCGATAACTGGTCTTTGGCCCGTTTGCGTTCCCATTTCCGTTCGCCACCCACCGGCTCATAGGTCCAACCTTCGCCGGGCCGATAGATAATCGGGGCCGGACAATGGCGGGCGAACACAAAAAGTCCGCACAGCAAAACGAGACTGCGGAGGATCCAACGATTCACAGCCCGGCAGACTAGGGAGACGGGCGACCAAGTCAAGGAACCCTCTGAATTCTGACACTTTAGCGGAACCGCCAAAGGTCAGCCAAGCTTGCTTCTCGGCGACCGTTTCCGCACTTTGTTTCGTCTCAATGAACCCCAGTTCCCAGCGCGACCCGGAATCCGGTGGCACCGGCGACGATGCCATTATCGCGCAGGCGCTTAAACGGTCGATCATGGTTCTGGCTCTGCTGGGGACGTTGGCTGGTGGCTCTCTGTGGTGGTTTGCCAGAAGTCCGGCCAGTCGGGAAACCACGGTAACACCCCTGCACCCACCCGCAAGGGGGCCATCTGAAAATACCCCCACGCCTCCCCAGACACCCTTCGTCGATATCACTACGGCAAGTGGCATCTACTTCCAGCATTTCAATGGGGCAACTGGCTCCAAATACCTACCCGAAACGATGGGTAGCGGGGTCGCCTTTTTCGACTTCGACAATGACGGCGATGAGGACTTGCTCTTCATTAATTCCCGTAGCTGGACGGAGGCCCCATTGGGATCGACTACCGCTCCCACCGCGGCGCTTTACGAGAATGACGGGCACGGACATTTCAAGAACGTCACCGTCGGATCCGGCTTGGATGTCCTGCTTTATGGAACGGGCGTGGCTTGTGCGGATTTTGATAACGACGGAAAAGTAGATGTCCTTATTACCACGGTGGGAGGTTCCCACCTTTTCCACAACCTTGGGAACCGTCATTTCGAGGAAGTCACTTCGACTGCCGGTTTAGAGGTGACTCGCGGCGAATGGAATACCGCGGCGGCCTGGTTTGACATGGACAACGACGGGGACTTGGATCTCTTTATCGGTAACTATGTTGTTTGGACCCCTGAATTGGATCGTGGAGTAAACAATCAGCTCGTCGGAGTGGGCAAAGCCTATGGGCGCCCTTGGAACTTCGCTGGCACCCTCCCTCACCTGTTTCGCAACGATGGTCAGGGCCATTTTACCGACGTTGCGGCGCAGAGTGGCCTGCAAGTTCGAAATCCCGCCACGGGATTACCCATGGCGAAGACGTTGGCGGTCGTGCCAATCGATCTCAATGACGACGGCTGGATCGACCTCGTGGTGGCCAACGATACGATCCAGAACTTCGCCTTCACGAACCGTCATGACGGGACCTTCGCTGAGGTCGGGCAAGAATTGGGCGTGGCATTTGATTCGTATGGCCAAGCACGGGGCGCCATGGGAATCGATGCCGCACGATTCCGCGAGGATAGGTCGCTGGGAATCGCTATTGGCAATTTTGCCAATGAGATGAACGCGCTTTACGTCGCCCAACCGGCCAACGACGGCGAAGTCCGTTTCGCTGACGAAGCCATCAGCCAGGGTATCGGTCCGGAAAGCCAGTTATTGCTTAAGTTTGGCTTGTTCTTTTTCGACTACGATCTCGACGGGCGCCTGGACGTCCTGACTTCCAACGGGCACATCGAACAGGACATTGAAAAGGTCCAGGCACATGTGCATTACCGCCAGCCGGCCCAGCTCTTTTGGAACGCCGGAAACCCACGAACGTTTGTCAATGTTTCGACCAACCAGGCTGGGAGCGACCTGTTTCAACCTCTCGTTGGAAGAGGAAGCGCGTACGCCGATATCGACGGCGACGGCGATCTGGATGTGGTCATGACCCAGGTGAATGGTCCACCTTTGTTGCTTCGGAACGACCAAGCGCTCGGGCACCATTGGGTGCGACTGAAGCTGACGGGCACCAAATCGAATCGGGACGCCATCGGAGCGTGGATCAGTGTTCGTGCCGGAGGAAAAAACATTGTCCGCCACGTCATGCCGACGAAATCCTACCTCTCGCAAAGCGAGCTCCCGGTAACCGTGGGATTAGGTGAATTAACCCACGTGGACTCCGTCACGATTCGGTGGCCACGCGGATTTCGACAACAGATTGATTCCATCAAGATCGATCAACTGACCTCCATCGTCGAACCCAAGTAACTCCCAAAACCACGGTCCCAGCCGAATTTACCTCCAATAAATGTAGCCGCTGCGCTCGTCTTCGGTCATTTACAACAATAGCCCACCTCATGCTTAAACACACTCGTTTGCTCCTGGCGACCTTGGCGCTCGCCTGGGTATCTGCCCAAGGCGCCGATGCCGACCTCAAAACGGCGATCTCCAACGCCGCCCAGAAACTTTCCACCCAATCCACTTTCCAGTGGAAGACCGACACCCATTCCGAGGGAGGCGACCCGGCTGGCAGCGGTGGATCCTCCACATTGGGACGAGTCACCCATCCAGGCTATTTCTGGGTTACGATCAACGGCCCTGGAGGTGCTTCCGAATTTGTACGCCACGGCGAGTATGCAGCCGTCGATCTGGACGGCGATTGGATGACTCCAGACCAGGCGGCGATGAGGGTTGCCGGAGGACGTTTCAACGCCAATGCCATCCGGAATCTCAAATCGCCCGAGGCGCAGGTGGAATCTCTGCTGGCAAATGCGACTCATTTGAAACAGGAAGGCACCACGATTTCAGGGGAACTCAACCCTGAAACCGTCACGAAGCTGTTGGGCGACGACTCATCCGTAGGCGGAACCTTCCGCGCCTCCGGCCGGGGCGGAAGGGGCAATCAAAGCGTCCAGTATAAGGACGCCAAGGGTACGGTTTCCTTCGCCGTCAGGGACGGCACCCTCGCCCAGGTTTCAGTCGCCTTGAGTGGCGTGCGGGAAAATGCGAAGGCCAATGAACGGCAAAGCCGGACTCTCACCACGGATATTTCCAACCTGGACGCCAACACGGCGCTGCCAGCGGACGCCCAAGAGATTGTCGACGCCCTGGCTGCCGGTCGCGCACCGAAAGTGTTCGTACCCGAGCCGGGATTCAAAAAACTCTTCAATGGCCACGACCTCACCGGCTGGGCGGGACGCATGGAACACTGGACCGTCAAAGATGGGGCGATCACGGGTTCCACCACCAAGGACAATCCGGCCAAGGGTAACAACTTTCTGATCGCCAAATCGGGCGCCACGAACCTGGTCGTCGATGACTTCGAACTGCGCTTTCTATATCGCATCGTGGCCGACAACACGGTTGGATTTGCGAATTCCGGTGTCCAATATCGCAGCAAGGACCTCGGCAATTTCGTCGTGGGCGGCTATCAGGCGGATATGGAGGCGGGTTCGTCATATAGCGGAATCCTCTATGACGAAGCCGGTGGCGCCGGAGGACGTGGCATCATGGCCCAACGGGGGGAATTGGTAACTTGGAACCTGGACGGATCCCATGCTGTCACGGGGCACTTGGGCAAGTCCGAGGACATCCAAGCGCACATCAAACAGAATGATTGGAACGAGTACGTGATCGTAGTCCAAGGCAAGCGCATCCAGCATTTCATCAATGGGATGCAGACAGTCGGGGTCATTGACGAAACCGATGGCAAGCGGCTGGCTTCGGGCATCCTGGCCCTCCAACTCCACGCCGGTGAGCCCATGACCGTGCAGTATAAAAATATCCAGATCAAGCATCTGGGCACTCCTGACGTCATTGGCGGATCCAATATCCGCATCGCCAAGGGCTTCAAGATCGACCAGCTCTATACTGTCCCCAAGGAAACAGAAGGCTCCTGGGTGGCCATGTGCCTCGATCCCAAGGGACGCCTGATTGTGTCGGACCAGAACGGCGCCTTGCACCGGGTCACCTTGCCCGAAGGTGACGGTGGAGCGGTTAAGACGGAGACCATCAAACTCGACGTCGGCGGGGCTCACGGACTCCTTTACGCTTTCGACAGCCTGTACGTCGCGGTCAACGAAGGATCACGGCCTCACGGCGTTTACCGGCTACGCGACACCGACGGAGACGATCAGTTCGACAAGGTCGAATTGCTCAGGCAAGTGCAAGCCAGCGGCGAGCACGGGCTCCATTCGCTCGTCCTCTCGCCGGATGGCAAGTCCATCTATGTTGTCATAGGCAACCAGAGCACGCTGACCGAAATGGAATCCTCCCGGGTCCCCTACGACTGGAGCGAGGACGATCTCCTGCCCCGCCTGCCAACCGGCTTCATGGACGATTCCTACGCCCCGCAAGGCTATATCTCGAGGATGGATCCCGACGGCAAGCACTGGGAGCTGATCGCGGCCGGCTTGCGCAATGAGTTCGACGTGGCGTTCAACAAGGTCGGGGAACTCTTCACCTACGACGCCGACATGGAATGGGACATCGGCTCCCCGTGGTATCGACCGACGCGGGTCAATCACGTGATCAGCGGGGCCGAATACGGCTTCCGTAACGGCAATGAAAAATGGCCTGACTATTATTTCGACAGCTTTGGCGCGGCGGTAAACATCGGCCCTGGCTCTCCCACCGGCATCGCCTTTGGATACGGAGCCAAGTTTCCTGCCAAGTACCAGGACGCCCTGTTCCTGGCGGACTGGAGTTTCGGCAAGCTGCGCGCGGTTCACCTGACGCCGGATGGGGCCAGCTATACCGGCGAGTCCGAGGAATTCATCAGTGGCCAGCCCTTCCCGGTCACGGACTTTGTCATCAACCCGCGTGATGGATCCATGCTCCTGGCAGTCGGCGGACGCGGAGCCCAATCGGCGCTTTATCGGGTTACTTATATCGGTGGCGAATCGACGGCGCCCAATCCTCCTGACACGCGGCTGCAAGCCCAACGCGACCTGCGACATAAACTGGAAGCGTTCCATGGCCGGAAGGACCCGGCAGCCATCGAGACCGTTTGGCCATATCTCTCCGACCAGGATCGTTCACTGCGTTACGCCGCGCGAATCGCCGTCGAATGGCAGGACCCGGCGCAATGGACCGAAAAGGCGCTTACCGAAAAGGATCCGCGCAAGATGATTGCTGCCCTGGCGGCGCTGGCTCGCGTCAGTGGGCGTGACGCCATCCATCACAAAAACACGGATCCCGCCCCTGATCCCACCCTTCGCACGCGCATTCTCGCCGCCCTCGACGGGCTCGATTGGGCCAAGTTGGCAGCCACTGACCGGGTTGATCTGCTGCGTACCTATTCCCTCGCCCTGATCCGCCTTGGCAAACCCGACGAGGCCACCCGCCAACAATTGATCGCGCGACTCGATCCCCTGTTCCCCGCGAACCGGCCAGACGTGGACGCCCTACTGGCTCGCCTCTTGATCTTCACCGAGGCGCCCAGTGCCGCAACCAAGGTGGTTGCTGCCTTGCGCACTGCTCCCACCCAGGAAGGACAAATTGATTTGGCCGTATCGTTGCGGTCCCTCAAGGGTGGCTGGACACCCGAATTGCGGGAAGAGTATTTCCGCTGGTTCAATACCGCCGAGGCTTATCGGGGCGGCAATACCTTCGCCAGTTCCATACGACGGGCCAAGGAAGACGCCCTGAAATTGCTGTCCGAAGGAGAACGCGCCGCCCTGAAACCCATCCTGGAAACCAAGTCGGTCAAGAAATCGCCGCGTGACGCCTTAGCCGCCCGCCCTCAGATCAAGGAATGGAAGTTGGCCGAACTGGTGCCATTGGTCGAGGCAGGCATCAAAGGGGGCCGCAATTTCGAACGCGGTCGTCAACTCTTCGGGGCCGTGGCTTGTGCCACCTGCCATCGCTTCGTCAATGAAGGCGGATCCGTTGGACCGGAGCTCACCGGTGTGGTGGGACGCTTTAGTGTTCACGACCTCCTTGAATCCATTGTCGATCCCAGCAAGGTCATCAGCGACCAATACGCCGCTATTAATATCCTGAAGAAGGACGGCGACACCGTCAGCGGCCGCGTTGGCAACCTCAATGCCGCGACACTTAACATCGTCGAAGACATGTTCGACCCGGGCAATATGACCAGCGTCCGCCGCTCAGATATCGCGTCCATGGAACCGTCCACGGTGTCCATGATGCCCGAAGGGTTGTTGAATTCCCTCAAGGCCGAGGAGGTACAGGATCTTATCGCTTACCTCCTTTCGCGGGGTGACGCACAGAATCCCATGTTCCAGTAAGGATGGGGTTGGGATCAACACTCCCGAAGCGAGAAACGAACCATGTGAGATTTGATTCCACCGCAGGCAGGAGGCCGCAGTATATGGGCGGGCTCCTGCTCTTGTTCATCGGCAGCGGGTGTGCCGCGCTGATTTATGAAATCGTCTGGTTTCAACTCCTGCAATTAGTCATCGGGCTCACCAACGTCTCGCTGGGCCTATTGCTGGGGACATTCATGGGTGGGATGTGCCTGGGGAGCCTGCTGCTGCCCCGGGTCGCCCCGAGTAAGTATCATCCACTGCGGATTTACGCCTGTCTGGAACTCGGGATCGCGGCCATTAGGAT
>DATJII010000322.1:0-48451 GCA_035493435.1 Candidatus Limnocylindria bacterium
ACCTACCACAGTCAAGCCCGGGCCGCCCTTTCAGAGGGGCGGCCCATTTTTTCAAGAACGCCTGAAACCCAGACAACAAAGTCCTCAAACGGCGCATAAATCGGGCCGCCCGAGTTCCCTATTCCTTGGGGGCGTCACCAGCGGCATCCTGGGATCACACAAGGTCGGGGCGTCGGCGGACACGTTCAGCAATTCGTGTTGCGATGTCGAGCGTAGGTGAACCGCCCGAAAGCTTTTGATTCAGCGAGGGATCGTCCACCCACTCACCGTCATCATTACACCCAGTCTCAGTAATCTCGATTCCACCCTCATCACGAAAAATCGTGAAACACGCCCCGCGTTTGACGAAGGCATTCCAATTCTTCAAGCCAGCTGGTTTCAGTATAACTGGTGCCGGGAATGCGGCACGAGTCGGCGTCGGAACTCGGGGATTCCCCATCGCCATTGCCTCCTCAATCGCAGAAGCTAGAGATTGAAGATCAGAGAGTTTAGCGCTCCTCACAGGTTCGACATCGAGAAAGAAGCCCGCCTCCGTTCGCGCAACATCGGGAACGAAAACCATACCATTACGGACATAAACATGCCATATTGGCCTAAAGGTTTGGGTACTCACTGAATTACAATCTAGCCACCAAACACCCAAACCCCAATCTATTGAGCCCCTTTCTTCTCACAATCCGCCGTTTTCCCCTCAAGAACCGCCCTGCTCCCATGGAATTCCACAGCGCCTGCGAACTTATTGATAGTAACAGGTCCATTTCCAGCAAGCCGAAAACGGAATTCTCCTGTCTCAACGAATTTCTTCGAATTATAAAAAAACACCCAACCAAACGACTTCTCCATTGTCCATTCCTCGTCTACTACGAAGGGATCGTCTGGTTCATCCATCTGCGCAAGGCTCTTCTCGACCAGTTCCCGCGCCTCGATCTTGGTAAGCATATGTAGTTGTTCACCAATTTTTCGGGAATGGCGACAGACTGCAACGCTACATTTTCTTCAACCGCATCGAACCCAAATCGAAATAGACCTCGCCCACGTTCGCACGGAGTTCGGCGACGAATTCGACATCGCGGACGTCGGTGATCTCGAATTCGTAGGTCATGGTCTGCCACTCGGTGTCCCCCTTGAAGCGGGAGGTCGGTAGCGAACCACTGATCCTGATCCCAGCGCCGCCTTGCATGCGCTCTACGTTGTAGGGGTCGACGCGGGCGGTCTTGATACGGGCGCTGTAGGAATAACGTCCCGGGAAAAGATGCAGGCGGCTTCGCCAGGAACCGGCGCTGGAGCGTTGTTCGGCCACGAGGCGGAGCAGTTGCCCCTTGCCTTCACCGGGCACGATCTTGAATTCGACCTCGCCGTTGCCAGGATGCTGTTCCCAGTGATCCAAGGCGACGGTTCCGTCAGTCCCAAATTTGACGGGTCGCGGACGCCGCGCCACCTGCTCCCGGACTTGCGCGAGGCGGGCCATCACCGCGTGCTCCTTTTCCACCAGTTGCCCGCGCCGCCAGCGTTCATCCGCCGGACGCTTCGCAAATACGGGATCCAAACGTTGGTGCACGTCTGCAAAATGCTTTTTTAAGGCTTCGTCCAGACCCGGTCCGACAAACTTCTCCATTTCGGTCCAGAACTGTTGGGTCCACTCGGGGTCGTTGAAGATGGCGTCCGCGACCAACCCCTCCCAACCCGGAGCCACGTCCCGGTAAATGTCCTCAAACAACTGGTCCATGCCGTGGGGTATGAAGGTGAACTTGTCGGTGGCGGCGTTGTGGAAGGTCCGATAATTGTTGTGATGCTGGGCATATCCGTCCCAGTCGCCCGTGAAGCCTTGGATCACGGCCATGGTGATGAACCGATTGACGTCCACCAGCTTCTCCATTGCTGCCCGGCGCTTCGCCGCGTTGCCGATTCGGGTGGCGGCGGCCAGCTTATGAAGATCCTCGTGGGTATCCTCACCGTCACCCACGTCCCGTTCCAGGTCCTGGTCAACGTCCTGCAGGAAACCGCCGTCATAGAGATTCCCGGCGGAAGTACCAAATTGGCGGCGGAGGAACGAGCGATTGTAGCCTTCCTTGAAAACGTAAATCCCCAAGTCCCGGCCATTCAGCGTCACCAGCGCGTGGGTGCTTCGGGCCGTCGGAACCCCGGCGCGGGCATAAAGAAAAGCGGCCACGGATTCGTTCAACAAAGACCCATCCTGGACGGAGTTGTTGAGATGAAATTTGGTCAGACCCGAGTACCGTTGTCCGGGCACCCATTTATCGAGACTCAGGGTGAGCGCCGGGTTGTCATCAACGCTCCGGGTGCTGCCTGCGGCGCCTTTGACGTGCACCGCGATATTGGTAAACACATTGCCGCCCACCTTTAACGTCGCCGAAACCGGTTTGCGGCGTTGCATCCGGAGGGACATCATGTTTTCCGACGAGATTTGGACCTCGAATCGTTGGATAGGTCCGACAAAGAAAGCGGCGGCGGCAGCATCGGCAGCCGCGTGCCCCTTATCGTCCGGCTCTTCGTCATCCAGCGTCTTGACGGTCGGTTTGGGAGCGGGCTTGTTCGTTGAAACCGTTTGAACGGGAGCAACTTCAGCAGCCAATTCCGGCCCACAGACCAGCGCGGTTAACGCCGCTGCCAGCCACCCTGATAGCCACCTTTGCCAACGCATTGCTCCGGCAGACTATCCAACTCTCAGGATTGTTCAATCCGTCGCGCATCGCTTGCGTTTCGTCCGGTGAGCCAACTACTCTTGCCGCATGTCAAACGACGTCGTGCCAGTCAAGATCCGGAGAGTAGTTCCGGTGAATAGCGGAGCCGCGCTGTTCATTGGCAATGACGAGAAAGTGTTCGTCATCCAGGTCGAACACAACATGGGTGTCATCATCAACATGGCCCTTCGGGGTACCCCCAAGGATCGCCCCCTGACCCACGACCTGATCGTCAACGTCTTCCGTGGTTTTGGGATTGGCTTGGAGCGCGTGGTGATCACCCAGCTAAGAAACGCCACCTACTTCGCCCGTTTGATCATGAAGCAGGACAATGAGCTGGGAGAAAAGCTAGTCGAACTCGACGCCCGTCCCAGCGATTGCCTGGCGCTCGCCGCCGCGCTCAAGCGCCCGATTTACGTGACCCGAGACTTGTTCGCCGAGGTGGAGGACATGAGCGAGCATTTGTCTAAGCTAGGCGAAGGCAACGACGACATGGAGCAAGGCTAATGGCCCGCGCCGCCTCGACCGCTGCTTCCGCAGTTGAAGCCCCTCCGGCACCCCTGTGCCTGATTTGCGGGGATGACGACTTCACCGTCAAACAGCGCGCCAAGATCCTTTACCTGCAATGGTGCGCCGAGGTCGGCGGGATGGATCACGAAATGGTCGACGCCGCCGTGACCAACGCGGGTGACGCCCTGAACGCGATCTCCAAATTGCGCATGGCCCTCGACACCCTGCCCTTCTTTGGCGGCGGCAAGGTTGTCTGGTTCCAGAATGTTTCGTTCCTTGGGGAAGACCGCACTTCTTCCTCCAGCGCAGTGACCGCCGCGATTGGCAGCCTCGCGGAGGATCTCAAGAAGATCCCGTGGAACAGCGTGCGGTTGGTCATCTCGGCCGCCAAGGCCGACAAGCGGAAGAGCTTTTACAAGACCGTCGAGAAACTCGGCACCGTGGAGAACTACAGCGCCCTGTCCGCCGACGACAAGGACTGGAGTGGCAAGGCCGAAGCGGAAGCCATCAAACTCATCCGGTCAAAGGGCAAGGATATCAGTGACGAGGCCCTGGCCGAATTGGTCAGCCGGGTTGGTCCGAATATCGCCCTGCTCACTTCCGAGATAGAAAAGCTGTCGCTACTGTTGGGCGACCGTCCGGAAATCACTGCCGGTGATATCCGAACTTCCGTCTCGCGGCAAAAAGTGGCCCGTGCCTTCGCGCTGGCCGAAGCCTTGGGCGATCGCAATCTCCCGAAACTCATTAAGACACTCGACGAGGAGTTGTGGGAAATCCGGACGGGTGCGGACAAGAAAAAATCGGAGATTGGACTCTTATACGGGTTGATCACCAAGATCCGGAATATGATCCTGCTGAAAGAGCTGAAGACAGCAGGCATCCTGAAGCCTTCGAAGGATTATTATTCCTTCAAGGCCCAACTGGAAACGGTCAATCCGGATTCGCTCCCCTCAGACAAACGCTTCAATCCCCTCGCCTCGCATCCTTTTGTCCTGTTCCAGGCCATGCGCCAGACCGACAACTACGATCTGCCGGAATTGATCCGGGCCATGGAATTGATGCTCGACGCGAATCGCAACCTCGTCACCAGCGGCCTCGACGAGGCGATGGTCCTGCAAAAACTCGTCCTCGATATCGCCGCCGCCCCCCGTGCTGCAAAGGCACGGTGAATGGTGGCCGGTGAAACCATCCCTCTGGTTTAGCGATTTAATTCCATGCGCGACATAAATTATATCCCTTCGCCGGACGGGCTTGCCTTGCCGGTGGGAGTTTAACATTATATTCGGGAGGATCCCCGAGTGACCCAAATCCTACCCCAAGGTGGCAGCGGCGCTCGCCGCTGAAGAAGAACGGCAACCGCCAATTGCGCAGGAGACTCAAGGACGAGTCGGCTGAATGACTTGTGGATACTTTGGAACTCAACGGTGAGTTGACTCGCTGTAGCGCCTTTAAGCGGCGGGCCGCCGCTTCCACCTTGGAGTACGGTTTACGGATTCTTCGTGGAACCGCCGCTTTCGAAAACCCCTAGGACAGCGCATCGGACGCCCCTGAGCGAAACCTATAGGGCCGGATACCGCTCTAATACCCTCCCCTAAAAAAGCAAAAAAGCGCCCAGGGTGGGGCGCTTCGCTGCTGGGTGATTGCAGAACTTGGTTACTTCGTGCCAAGGATCGCGTCCTTCGCGGCCTTGGCCACGCGGAACTTCACGACCTTCTTGGCAGGAATCTTGATTTCCTGGCCGGTGGCGGGATTGCGACCGATGCGGGCCTTGCGATTCACCAGAACCAGCTTGCCGACGCCGGGAAAGGTGAAGGTATTCTTGGCGTTCTTGTAGGCCAGAGCGGCGAGTTCTTCCAGAACGGTCACAGCCTGCTTCTTGGTGATTTCGGCTTTCTCGGCCAACGTTGCGGCGATCTGGGATTTAGTGAGGGCTTTAGCCATAGGATTTTTGCTTTTATGTAACTGTTGATCGGATCGACAGTGCGTTCCGTGGCGCGATTAAATCAGCGGACACCCGACACGCAAGGCCAAATAATCGAAAAAGGCCACAAAAACCTACGTTTTTCACGATTTCCCCCCCTTGACATCGCCAGTCACCTCCCCACCATCGCGTCCATTGATGACGCCGCCCGATCGAATCAAGAGCCTGTTGGACTACCAAATTGTTCGGCTGATTTACGAGGGCGGCATGGGAGTGGTCTACGAAGCCGAGCAGCAAGGCGCGCACGGATTTGTTAAACGGGTGGCTATCAAGGTGATCCGGGGAAAGTTCGCCGCCCAGTCGGAGTTCCTCGAGAATTTCATCGGCGAAGCCAAGCTGGTGGCGGACTTGATCCACACCAACATTGTCCAGACTTACCACCTTGGTGAAACCGACGGAACGTGCTTCATCTGCATGGAATTGCTGAATGGAGTCAATCTCGACCAATTCGTTCATCAACTGGCGATCCGACGCAAAAAACTCCCCACCGAACTCGCCGTCTTCATCATCAGCCGGGTCGCTCGCGGACTGGCCTACGCCCACGCCAAAGCGGCCCGCGACGGCTCGCCCTTGGGTATTGTACATCGCGACGTCAGCCCCAAGAACATCATGATCGCCTTCGAAGGGGACGTGAAACTCACCGACTTCGGTATCGCCAAGGCGCGCGGATATCTCACTGACAAGGAAGGCGAGGAGGTCGCCGGAAAAGCTGAGTACATGAGTCCCGAGCAGGCCGATTTCCAGATTACCGACAAGCGATCCGATATTTTCAGCGCTGGCGTGGTGCTCAGCCAACTCCTGACCGGCCAGAATATCTTCCGGGGGCAAACACCGGAAGCGTCCCGAAAGCGGATCATGGAGACCCCGATTCCCGACTTCAGTTCCATCACGCCCGAGATTGAGCCGCGCCTCAACGCCCTCCTGGTTCGGGCTCTCGAACGGGACCTCACCAAACGTTACCAGAACGCCGAAGATTTTCTCTACGACCTCGAGTACTTCATCTATCATCGTGGGTACGGTCCGACGAACGAGACCTTGGGCAAGTTTGTGCGCGAACTGTTTGGCACCGAGCCGGCAAAAAAGAAGGAATCCAGCCGTGGTCATACGATGAAAATCGACAGCTCCAGTCGCACGCAATCCAAGGCCGGGACGCAATCGAACCGTAAAAGCAACGTATTCGAACGCCTGAAGAATCGCCTGAAATGAGCCGTCCTCCAGTGGAACCCCGCAAACGACCGGTCACGCTCGGTTTGCTCCAGCACGCCTGCACCGAAGATCCCCAGGAAAACTTGCGGATCTGTTTGGCCGCCGCCGAACGAGCGGCGGACGACGGAGCCCAGATCATCTGCACCCAGGAACTATTCCGGTCCCAATATTTTTGCCAGAGCGAGGAACACCGGTACTTCGAGCTGGCCGAGCCGATTCCCGGACCGAGCACCGTGGCCTTCCAGGAACTGGCGAAACGCCGCGGCATCGTGGTGGTGGCCTCACTCTTTGAAAAGAGGGCCGAAGGGCTCTATCATACTACGGCGGTCATCATCGACGCTGACGGTTCACTGCTGGGCATCTTTAGAAAGATGCACATCCCGGATGACCCGTTGTATTATGAGAAGTTCTATTTCACCCCAGGCGACACGGGCTTCCGCTCCTGGCGCACACGTTTCGGAACACTCGGCGTCCTGATCTGCTGGGACCAATGGTATCCCGAGGGTGCGCGCCTGACGGCCTTGCGCGGCGCGGAAATCCTTTTCTATCCCACAGCCATCGGCTGGCATCCCAGCGAGAAAACGGAGTACGGGACCAACCAGCATGGCGCCTGGGAAACCATCCAGCGTTCCCATGCGGTCGCCAACGGTTGTTATGTCGCCGCCATCAATCGCGTCGGACGTGAAACACCCATCGGGGGCGACGGCATCGAATTCTGGGGTCAGAGTTTCGTAGCGGGTACCAGCGGTCAGATACTGGCCAAAGCAAGCATCGAGAAACCGGAGAACCTGATTGTGAAGATCGACCTCTCCAACGTGGATGTCACCCGCACCCACTGGCCATTCCTGCGCGATCGGCGCATTGACGCGTACGGCGACATCACGCGGCGCTATATCGATTAGCGCCTGCCGTCATGGAGGGGAGGCGCAGGTGGTTTGGTTGGGCGCATCTTCGGGTCCTTTGCCCCCTCACACTGGCCCTCTCCCCCAAAAAGTCTTGGGGCGAGGGGATCAGCGCAGGCACAAAGGAAGCGAAGCGCCTTCCTTCGCCCCCTTGGGGGAGAAGGTGTCCGTAGGCCGGATGAGGGGATAGGCGTACCAGTGGTTCCAACCGTATCCCACCCACGAAAAGAAGATACGCCCGTTTGGCGCGGCGGCGGGTTTCGAAATCGCCTATATTTATTCAAATGCGATCCCGCTTGCCATAGCGGTGTCGCGCTGCGCTTGCCACCGCACTCCAAGACGCTTCGCGTTTATCTCACTGTCATCCATCCATCGGGTTCTCGGGCGTCTCCAGGATCAGTTGGTACAGGACGATGTCGAGCCAGCGCCCGAACTTGAATCCCGACTGGCGGACCGTTCCGGCAGGCTGAAAGCCGAGGTTCTCGTGCAGGGCAATGCTCACGGCGTTCTGGGAATCAATCACCCCGATCAAGGTATGATAACCCTGTGCCTTGGCACAGGAAACCACCTCGTGCAGCAACCTGCGGCCCAGCCCCCTGCCCCGGAATTTGGCAGCCACATACACGGAATGTTCCACCGTATATTTATACGCCGGAAAGGCGCGGAAGGCCCCATAGCTGCCAAACCCCATCAATTCGCCGGAGTCGCTGACGATCCCGACCACCGGGTAGTTCGACTTCGCCTTGTTCTCAAACCACGCCTGGATCGTTTCCCGCGTGCGCGGTTTATATTCATATAGCGCCGTCGAATTCAGGATGGCGTCATTGTATATGGCCAGGATCTCGTCGGCCTGGGCGTGCGTGCAGCGAATCAGGTTCACGGGCTGTCTCCTTTCGGCGGCGGGGTTCAGAACCGGTAGAAATTCCAGGTGGGCACGTAGTCGCGGGTCAACGGTTTGGCCGCCAGGCTGGCCCGGATCATCTCGATCGGGATGGCGTTTTGCATCAGGACCGCATCGTGAAATTCGCGTTCACTCATTTTACCCGGCCCCACCACCTCATCGTGGAGAGCCCGTAATTGCAGCCCGCCCAGCATATAAGCCGCCTGGTACAGGGGGCCATAGCCTCCACTGACCGACCGGCGCACCTCGGCGGTGGCGTTGCGTCGTTCATGGCCAATCTTGTCCACCAGGAAGTCGATGGCTTCCTGCGCGGTCATCTGGCCCAGGTGAAACTTCAGCGAGAAAAGGATTCGCGCACATCGATGGGAACGCCAGAAGAGCATGCCCACGCGATCCTCCGCCGAGCGCTGGAAGTTCATGTCCCAGAGGCGCATTTCCCAATAGAGAGCCCAACCTTCCACGAGAAAGGGGGTGGAGAATTGGCTGCGGTGGGTCCGGTAACGCTCCGACATGAAGATCTGGAGATGATGGCCCGGTATGAGTTCGTGGTGAACGGTGGCGCGGGCAAAATGGATATTATTACCACGCATGGTCATCAACTTGTCGTCGAAACCCATGTTGGCCGTCGGGTACGCGATGGAAATCACTTCGCCGCCCGTGAAGTACGGTGTCATCTTTTGGGTCTCTGGCGACATCATCTCCATCCGCCAGGTTTCCTTGCAGAGATCCGGCACCGTAACCAGTTGGTGAGACTCGACAAACTGGGTCGATTCCTCGGCCAGTTCGCGGATGAGCGCCGGTTGCTTGCCGGGTTCCACATGGATCTTGCTGACGTGATCCAAAGCCTTCTTCCAATCGCCCGCGAAGCCCAGGTCATCCGCCGCCTTGCGCATTTCCACCTCGCACCACGCCAATTCCTTGTTCGCGATGTCGATCAACTGCTCCGGGGTATAGGGAATGAATTGATCCTGGAGCGCTTCGATAAGTGCCGCGCGACCAATGGGGTCGCCAATCACGGGTGGGTCACCGTCCTCCGGAAACCCAGCCAGTTTTTTCCTGAGAAATCCGGCGTAGTCTGACAGCTTCTTGTTGAGCTTTTCGTGGGTCTCGCCCACCCACCAGGTGAACTGGGGATCGTAACCGGCATAGAAATCGTTCCAACCCCGCAACGCGTTCTTCAATCCTTCGATTTGCTGGGAAGCACGGTTGGCCACCACTGCGGTAGGAAGGTTGGTCTGGGATTCCTTCGGGAGCTTGAGTTTCTCCTCCAACGATTCCTGGGTCTTGCCGATCTTCGCCACCGCGTCGGACAAGGCCCGCGCCGCCTGTTCATACTCGACGGGCGCGGCTCGTCGACGATTCTCGATCAGTGGCAGAAGCGGGGCAACAAACGGCATCAACTCGGACGTCGCATTCCGACGGCTTTCGGTCTGGTCGAGTTGGCTGAGTTCGTGATGAATCCGATTCCGCAGCAGCAGGTAGTCGACCTTGCTGTCCTGATCGAGCGAGTCGAAGTCCGTCGCTTGCAACTCCTGAGACTTTTGCCGGTGAAATTCCCGGAGCCGGGCAATCCGCTTCTCGGAAAACTCAACCGGGAAGAAGCGACTCAACGCCTCCAGGTCGCTGCCGTACCGCTCTATCATCAAACGCAACGGCGTGGCTGAGCGATCGGGAACCGATCGGGTCGGCACCGCGTTGGTTGAATCGGCGAGGGAGAGTGAAGATCTGGCCGCCAGAAGGCCGGCCAAGACGTAGAGAGATGCCTGTCGGCAACGAGTTCCAGCGATGCGCATATAAATGACCCGGAGCGAACGCGACCGGCGTGTCGCTCCCCGAATCATCCACTGCGAATCAGAGTTTCTGCAATCTTTCCTTGAGACGCTTCCACGCCGCCTCACGGGCGTTCTTGTTCGGCTCATTCGCGTCGGGTGATTCGCCCGCCCGCATGAAACCATGCCCAGCTCCGTCGTAGGTCACCGGCTCGTAGGTCTTGGAAGCCTTCTTCATAAGGTCGGTGGAGGCCGGAATAGAGGCATTAACCCGGTTGTCGTTACCCGCATAGAACCCGTACACCGGAGCCGAAATGCGGGCGATGTCCTCTTCCTTCGAAGGTCCCGAACCGTAGAAGACAAAAGCCGCTTTGACGTCCTTGTTGTTCGTGGCGAAACGAAAAGTCTGGCTGCCACCCCAGCAGAAACCCGCAACCGCCACCTTGCCATTGCAGGCAGGTAACTTGGCTACGTAATCCGCCGCGGCATTCAGATCGGCCGTGACCTGATCGCCCGGAAGCGAGGAGACCGCCTTGACCGCCGCGTCCTGGCTTCCCAGCTCCTTGGTACCACCGCCATTCGGAGCCACACCGCTGAGCAAGTCCGGCGCAATGGCAATGTATCCCGCTTCGGCCAATTCGTCGGCCGCACAACGTGCCCAATCGCTCAGCCCAAAAATCTCGTGGATCACGAGGACGGCGGTCGCCTTCTCTTTGACCTCCGGATAAACCACGAAACAATTCACCTCGCGGTCGCCATGTTTGATCTTAACCCATTCCTGGTGGCGCGGCGATTTCTCGAGTTTGGTCTTGGCCCAATCCTGGGCGGAAACGCCCAAGGTGATCAGACTGGCGGCGAAGAGAAGCAGGAATCGTTTCATGGCAGAAAGAGGTACAACCAGGGTAAATGTTTCGAACTCTTTCCCAGAGTGACCGCCGATGCCCCGTAAGGGTAACGATCATTTCCTTGGGAAGGCCAAAACCTACGGCGAACAGTCGAGGCAGGCAAGAATCAGACGATTCCAATAAAAAAAGCGGCACCGTGATGGTGCCGCCATTCATGAGTTGTTGAGAGGCGCCTTACTTGGCCGCCGCTGCCGCTTCCGGCTTCTTCCAGGTGCGCCGAGGCGCCTTGGTCACCATTCCCTTTTTGAGGGCTTTGACCGAAACACGGATGTAACGAATCTCGCCACTGGGCAAGACCGCCTTCACGCGCTGGAGGTTCGGGAAAAATCGGCGTTTGGTGATAGCGGTCACGTGCGTGCCGATACCACCTTTTTTCTTCGCTTTACCGGATCGCCAAATGTGGCTGCCCTTTACGGGGCGCCGTCCGGTTAATGGACAAATTCGAGCCATAGAATGCCTTTGTCGGACAAAAGGAACGCGTTTCCTACAGGATCCACACCCTGTGAGCAACGTAAAAATGCTCTAATGTGCATTTTTCTTCGTGAAGAAGTCTCCACGGCTGGCGGCATTCCGACTGCTCAAAGGGCCTGCCAATCGCTGCATCGTGGCAGATTGCAATATCGCGAAACATGAAAACCACCTCGTTTGCTTACTCGACCGCCCTCGTTGTCACTCTCGCAATCCTTTCCGCCGGTTTCACTTCTGGATGCGCCGCGCTGGTGGTGGGCGGAGCCGCAGCCGGAGCTGGCGCAGGGGCCGTGGCGTATGTCACAGGCGAACTTAAATCGATGGCCGGAGCCTCTCTGGAGCGAACGTACAACGCTTCCCGGGCAGCCATCAAGGATCTGCGATTTATTGAAGTCCACGCCAATTCCGATGCCCTCGACGGTTCCATCGAGGCCCGGACCGTGGACGACAAGAAGGTCATGATCCACGTCAAGCGCATCTCCGATACCGCCACCGATCTGAGCATTCGGGTCGGGACGTTCGGTGACGAGACGCTTTCCCGCCAGATCCTCGACCAGATTCAGAAGAATCTTTGACTCGGTATTGGACCGGGCAATGATTTACCCATGCTTTTGGTTCGCGCCGTGGTACGGCCCAGCCGCATCCACGGCGACGGCCTTTTCTGTCTCGATCCGCTTCCCAAGGGGACTCCTCTGTGGCGGTTCGAGCCGGAATTCGATCAGGTACTGTCTCCCGCCCGCTGGGCTCGGCTTCCCGAAGTCGCTCGCTCTTATTTACGGCATTTCTCGTACTGCCAACTGGAAGATCGGCACTTGGTGCTGTCGGGAGACCACACCCGGTTCATGAACCATGCCGATCACCCCAACACCGGGGCTCTTCCTGGATCGATGCCTCCGGTGACCACCGTAGCCTTGCGGGATATCCCCGCCGGCGAGGAACTGACCTGCAACTACTGGCACTTCGATGCCGACGCTCCTTGGAAGTTCGGCTTGGTCCCGGCTGACGCCCCACTGGGAGCTCCTGTCGCCAAATAAGAACGTGTCGTAACGCCTTTCCGTTTGCTGCGCGGTGCTCATTTCCGGGACGGAAAGTCGACACCGCACTACCTTTTGTTACAGTCGTGTCACGTGCGACCATTGAAGTTGATGCGGCTGGCGCTGGGCGCTGCCTTGGGACTATTTGGGT
Source organism: Candidatus Limnocylindria bacterium (assembly GCA_035493435.1). Taxonomy (GTDB): domain Bacteria; phylum Verrucomicrobiota; class Verrucomicrobiia; order Limisphaerales; family UBA9464; genus DATJII01. The sequence continues at coordinate 12,530 of DATJII010000322.1, forward strand.
CATGGGTAGGTCTGTCAGCTCCGTTCTCCGCCTCGATTAACAGCACTGGCAATATATCGTGGGCTGATGCCTTTTCTCCCGGGGCGGTTGAAATTGAGATCGCGTTGGCGCCGAAGGGACCCTGGCTCACTCAATCTGCGCTTTTTGGTGGCGCCACCGGACAGGTTCAACTTTCGTATTTCACCGACTTTCCGGTGTTCTATCGCCTGCGTGCTTTTGATCTTTCTCCCACGCCTGCAGGGTTCTCCGACTTGACCCGTTTGTACGGCAACCTCGAGACCGTAGCCGGTGGTGGATTGGATGGGGTGGACGGCATCAACTATTGGCTCCCCAGTTTCGAAAACGGACCGGCCATCGAAGCTGCACTTTCACGCCCCCATTTCGCCCAAGCGGACAACGAAGGAAACATCTTCATCGTCGACAAAAGCAGTCACTCCGTACTCAAGGTGACGACCGATGGCAAGATCCACACCTACGCTGGGACCCACACGGGAGGTTACAATGGCGACGGCCCAGCCAGCGCTCTCTCCCTCCAACTGAATTCTCCCAACGGTCTGTGGGTGCGCCCGGACGGTATCGTGTACGTCCTCGATACTGACAATGGCCGGGTCCGGCGCATCGACAAGGATGGTTCCATGCGCACGATCTTCAAAACCTCGGGCAAAATCTCTACCGGTCGAGGCCTATGGGTGGCCTACGATGAATCGGTCATCTACTACTGCGCTGGAACCGCAGTGAAGCAGTGGACCTCTTCCGGAGGCACCAAAACGGTGCGAAGTGGATTCGTAGACCTGGGGAATCTCGTGGTGTCTCCCCAAGGAGACTTGGTCGTCACCGATCGTGGCGCCAATCAGGTCTACCGAATGCCCCGCAACGGCAATTCCCAGACCGTCATAGCCGGAAATGGAACCGCCTTTGGCGGCGACGACGGATCGTCCGCACTCGACGTGGGTTTGTATGGAGTTCGAGGTGTTTGGTTCCTCCCGAATGGCGGATACCTCCTCGCCACCCATGAAGGCAGTCGAGTGTGGTACGTCGATACCGCAGGGATCGCCCATCTGTTTCTGGAGGGGCCTTCGGGCGGCCCCTTGGGCGACGGTGAATGGTTTTACAATCCCGGCCCCAAGGTCACTGAATGCCGCAGCATCGCCGTCGCACCAAACGGAGATATCCTTATCGTGGAAGACGATCGGGGCTACGTTCGGCGAATCCGTTTGTATCCACTAAATCAACCGTGAGGTGGCGCGGCAAGCCATCCTCCCTATCCCAAACCACTAGGAGCCCGGCCCAAGAAAACCATCTGGATCGTTTGACTCCGAGCCGCCGCTGGGCTTTGCTCCGCCCGATGTTGCCCCAAGGCAAGAAGCTAGGAATTCTGATATCGGCCAACCCGGAAAAGCCGTCGTTCACCCACGGAGTGGGGGTCGCTCGGGCGGCGTTGGCAGCCGGTTGCGATGTGTACCTCTATTGCATCGACGAAGCCGTGAGCGGTGTTGGCCGCCAGGACTTGCAGGAATTGTGCGGGTCGGGCCTGAAGCTTTATGCCTGTGCCTACGGAGCGCATCGAAGGCACATTCCCTTGAGCAGCGTTGCCACCTTCGCGGGACTTACTGTGGTCAGCGATCTTGTCTCTGGAACGGACCGGTTCATCAGCTTCAACTGACCCATGAAACCCAGTTTGCTCTTCATCGTTAGCAGCGATCCCCGCGAAAGCGCCCGCACCGCCGAAGCCGTCCGCATTGCGGCCGGCGTTGGAACGTGGAAAAAAGCCGACGTCCGGCTCTATCTCGAAGGTCCCGCCATTCTCTCCCTCACCGAGTATCCCGACGAGTTGATCGACGAAGATAACTTTACCCGTTACCTGCCGATCATCGGTGAGTTCGGCCATCCCGTCTTGGTGGAAAAAGGCTCGAAATTCATCGCGGAACTGGGCGAGTCCACCCTGCCCTTCGAGGAGACTGACGGGGCTACCCTCGCCCGGCTCTGCGCCCATTCGACCAACGTCCTGCATTTCTAATCCATGCCACAGATCCTGCACATCCTCACGACCGCGCCTGACGACACTGCCCAGGAAATTATAGGCGCCCAGCAAGGAGAGACCGCAAACGTGGTCACCACCATCGATCTCACCAAAGACACCCCGGATTATACCCGCGTGGTGAACGCTATTTTCGAAAGCGACTCGATCACGGTGTGGTGACAGCACCTGTCGTCGGCATGCGCTAATCTATTGTTTTAATCCGGCTGAATTGGACCGTTTTGCCTCCCAAAGGAATCCAAACGGTATTGGTCCCGCCAGCACCTTGAATTGGGCCTCCTGTCGCCGACCACTCGCCGCCAGGCAGGTCTGCGGTCTCAATAGTGTAAGAACGATTGGTCAGCCCTACAAACCGGACCGCCAGTCCAAGTTCGGGATTGAGGCGTGGTTCGATCAGGCGCAACGGCCCAGCCACTAAGACCGAGGCGGGTTGCGAGGTCGCGGACCCTCCTGAGTTTTCCACGCGAACGGCGTAACTCCCAGTCATGGAAGGAACCGGATCCGCGAAATTCAGTACGCTATTGGTCCAAGCCAAGACGGCAATGGTGTTACTGAGCCACTGGTAGCGAAACAACCCAGTACCCTGAACTTCGACAGTCAAGGCAAACGACTCCCCCGCGTGAACCGCAACCGAATGAGGGTCGGCTTTGATTACTGGGGGGCTTTCGCTGCCCGGAAGGACGGTGAACACCGCCTGATGCTGGGATTGGAAATGTTCGATGCCAAATCCAGGGGTTACGCTCGACCAACCGATGATCGTTGCCGTGTAAGTTCCAGCCTGGGTTGGTATGCCAAAAACGATTCCCCGGCTGGCATTGGTTTGAATGATGGAGAGGCCGGGGGGAAGATTGACCGCAGTGTAGGAACGCGCGTTGCCATAGAGTACTGAAGTATCGTCATTCACGACAAAGCGCTGGGCGAACTGCACTTGATTGGTGGCCGTCACGGAAGACGGGGTAATGGAGCTGGCTGCAGAGACGCCATGGAACGAACCCGCAACCGCCGTGCTCCCGAAGATCCAACGCAGAACTACGACGACAGGTGATGCACCAATAGCCGTCACGGGTGCTAAGCCCCGGACGACGGGCGCCAATTGGAGCATGGCTGCTACCAAGCAACTGAGGAACTTTCTCATCCCTTGGCTAAAATGGACGCTTCCGCCCGTTACCGGACAGAAAAATGCCACTGAAGAGGTGCGCCCTCAATCGGAATTTCCCTGTGTTAGGCCTCACCTACAAGATGCCCTTGCGCTATCTGTCGGCCCCAATGGGCGAGTTTCGCGAGAAACCTTCGCCACCCAGGATCTCAACCCCGAAAAAGAGAAACCCGGCAAACCATCGGTCACGGTTGACGGAGACGATAAAAGCGTTCCGACGATCCGGGCTCCTCGGAATACACCGCCCGGTCGCCTTCGATCACTATACCAGAATCAATCCTGGCCCATGAATCCTCGTGGACCAGTGAACCCGCCATTTCCAGAATAAAGTCACTATTTAGTATATCCCAAGATAATATGACCTGGCCTCCCCTTTGGGAAACATGAAGGAGGGGCCGATTGGTATTCGCCAAAAAAGGCGTTCCCTTGCGGATCGAATTGTTACCGGTATCTGCGACGTAAAGTTCACCGGACGGCGCGACTGCCACGCGTCGGGGCGCCGAAAAGCGGGACTCGTGGCCCACGCCATCATTGACGCCGCCCCGGACGGGATCACCGCCCACGGTTGTCACCATTCCATGAAAGTCAATTTTGCGAATCGTTGACCCGAATTCATCAGCAACAAAGAGGTTGCCATTCGAATCGATGTCAACTGAGTTCGGGTGTTTGAAAAGTGCCTTGGCCCCGAGCCCATCGGCCTCGTCAAAAACACCAGAAATTCCCGCAACGATACTGGCCTTTCCGTCGGGAGCAACCTTGCGGATAGTCCCGCCAGATGCCTCGGCGATAAAGAGGTTGCCATTGCGATCGGTTACAACGTCCTCTGGCCCTTTGAGTCCTCGAACAATAACATCGTTGGAAGTGCCATCCGGGGAAACTCGCGTGACACTACCGGATAGATCATCGTCAAAAACCTGGAAAATTGCGCCATCGTCACCCGCACCCACTCCCCAAGTTCCACCCGGCAACCGAGCGCGGGTGCCGTCCGCCAGCAATTGATAGGTGGCCCGCTGGCCGACATCCTGAACAATTATTGCCCCGTTCTTATACGACGCCACATCCGTGGGGGACGTGAATCCCGTGGCGATGGTCATCACCTCGCCCTCGGGTGTTACCCGACGGATTGAGCCCGAACCGGCATCCGCGACCAAAATGTTCCCAGAAGCCTCCACCGCGATGCCAGACGGCCAATAGAAAAGAGCCGTTTCGCCTTTGCCATCGACGCGGCCTGCCCGATGGCTGGAGCCTGCCAGCGTAGTCCAGCGGTATCGTATCGGCGCCGAAATCACATCCACCACAACGGGACCGAGATTGGTCTCCCCGGCGGCATTTGAAATTCGCACAAAGTAGTTTCCGGCGTATCCCGGAACCGAGTTCGACCGCACCAGCGAGGAGTTGGTGGCGGCGGGGACAACCACACCGTTTACACTCCACTGGTAGGACATTGGCAAAGTGCCATAGGCATTCACTGCCAGCCTGATCGGATAATCCTCGGTTACCGCCAAATCGCGCGAACGCGAAGCTACGGAGGGCCTGGCGGGCATCACTCCAATATTGGCTATATCACTCCAGGTGGTTCCCACTCGATTGGACACCACAAGCCGATAATCACCGGCGTCTTTGGCCTGCGCATTCGTGATGGAAAGCGTGGCATTGGTATAGCCAGGCAGAGAATCGCCCCCTTTCCACCACTGGTAATAGAGCGGGTGGGCTCCCATGGCGCCGGTTGACAATTTCACGTTCGAACCGGCGGGGACATTGGTGCTGGACGAAAAGGTCGAAATCTCCGGCAACCGCGCAGGTTCCAGATCGGGAGTAAAATTGACCCGCAACGCAACCACGCCTCCTTCTCCAAAATAATCATCCACTGAAAAAACGAACACTTCACCCTGTCCCACTTGAAATTCGAGTTTGGTGCCTCCCTTGCCATGGTACGACCAATCACGGGATACCAGTTCAAGTGAATCGATTGCAGTCCCGCGATAAATCGCGAGCATACTGTAAATGTCGGAACCTGCGGTATCCACCACCGCCACGCCGCCCTTGGGGGCAGTCCATTGCCACCAAACCGATTTCCCTCCATACCCATTGGGATCGACAGGCTCCCCCACCTCCTTTGTGGCATGGGTGCTGTCCACCAATCCCACTTCAGAATTTTCGACGACGGAAATTCGATTCGTAAAATTGTCATTAGCCGGCACCGACAGTGGGAGGACTTCGAAGCCGGGCGCACCGCCGGTAGCCACTCCCCGGCTATTGGCAATCGAAACGGAGTATTCGCCCGACTGACCAAGACTCACACGGGAAATCCGATACACTTGGTTCGTGGCGCCGGAAATGGGGTTTCCGTTCAGAGCCCACTGAAAGGAAATGGGCTTTTCTCCCACAACCAACGCCCCGAAAGTCACGGAAGCGCCCTCAGTGGCCGTTGGCACCGAATTGAAACCGCTTATCCGGGGCATCAGATCCTCCGTCGTCGGCGGGCGAGAAAGGGAAAGGGTTGCTTCGGCACTCTCGTCGCCGCCGAAAAAATTCAGCACCCGAAGCTTATATATTCCAACGTCCGATGGCCCTACATTGGGGATTTCCAATGTGGAAGAGTTGGCCAAGGGAAGCGGAAGCGAATCTTTGTACCATTGGTATCCCAAAGTTGGATTCCCAATAACCTTTGCCGAAAAACGGGCCGTCTCCGTGGGCGCGATTCTCTGTGAAACGGGTGATGAAATAATTTCGGGCTGCGCCGTGACATGCACAAAGGCGTTGGAACTGAAAACAGTGCCCAACACATTGGAAGCCGCCATCCTATAGAGGCCTGAATCCCCCACCTGGACGCTTGGAAGTGTGAGAATCAGGTTCGTAGCACCTTTGATCAATTTGTCATCATGCCACCACTGGAAGGCCAGCGGCAATGAGCCGGAAACACTGGCCTCAAGCGTGACCCGAGTCCACCCTCCCACCGTTTGTCCCAGGGGCTGGCCGGAAAACAGTGGCGGACCAGCCTCAAATGGAATGGAGGAAAACTCAAGCGTTACGTGCCCAACCGCGTCGTTAGCGCCATCGACAACAAGGTAATACGTGGTTCCGGGAGACGCGGCAAAGGTCGCTTGGCTGTATTTCAAGCTAGCACTGACATTGTCGTTGGCGACAACAAGCGTAAGATCATCGAAGGAACTTCCTCGATATATGGCAAGTACCGTATCGAAGCCTGCAAAGGCTTCCACAGTTACCAACTCATCAATGGGAGCGTTCCAGCGCCACCAAACCGAATGTGACGCCAATGATCCGGCATGAGCTGGCTCGCCTACCTCAGAAGTCGCCAGCTTGGTTTCGGCGGAGTACAAGATATCTAAGCGCGATACTACTTCCGCATTGGCAAACGCATCGTTTGCCGGGGGAGATTGCCCCCAAGCAATAACTGCGCGACAAAGCAGAAAAATGATAGATACTCCTTTGACGAAACTCCAAAACCTCCTCCACGACACAGGCATCATCCTAAGGGTCGCCATCGTTAATAGCCCTGTCAATCTTCGAGAGTCTGCCCTACCAACGGGGCAGCTACGCCTGCGCCTCCATCTCCAGCCACGACACAGGGTTATGCCTCTCCTCACTCATGGTTTGGGAATGGCATTCAGCGTGTACCATGCCACGTCGTGAAGGAGTGGATGGCCCTGGCGGTCGGTGAGGCCCGGCAGATGCAACTCGTGAATGTGTCCCGGCACCAACTTGTCAACTGCCAGGCGGATACCCAAGCTGTCGTCACTGAGGACTGCTGAGATAATTCGTTGATCGGCTTTCTCGATTTCCGGACCGCCGTAGGCGCCGTAGTAATGGTGGGTAAACGTTTCCAGTGTATAACTCTCGGGATCGACGGCTGTGGCCGCGTCGACGGGTGCAGTGAAGCGCAGCTCAAAGCCGTCGGGTTTGACTCGCATGGACTGAATCTCGAAAGGGGTCTGTCGCGTCCAGTCGAGACGTTGCAACGCATGAGGAGCGGGACCGCGAACCGGCCAGCCACGCTTGCTGCCACCCACAAACATTTGACCCTGTGCCGTAAGATTACCGCCGATCAGCCCGGTCGCAAAGCCCTGCCGAAAGGGATAACACGCACCCTGATAAATCCCGTTCACTTTTTCCAACTCGGCGCGCATCACCAGGCTGAGGGTATAATCGGCCACGAAGAATTGCCCTGCGAACGGTCCAAACTTCCCGTCGGAAACATCCAGCATGATCGCCGAAGCGCTTTGCCCCATCTTCTTATAGGGGAAGACGACGGCGGGCAAAACTAGTTGCGGAATGCGCTGCGCGTCCAGTTCCCGGCGATCCTCCTCGCCACCCGCAGGTTCGGCAGGGCGTGGTCCCATGTTGGGAGCACGGTCATACCACACATTGCCAATGGGATGCCCCATGAATCCCCCGGGCTTCAAGTATTTCAGGGAACAGAAACTGTTCCACGGACCTTGGTTCTCAGTGTAAAAGGCATCCCCCGCCAGATTGAAGGCCACTCCGCCCGGACTGCGCAAGCCACTGCACATCGTTTCAAAACGGCCGTCGGGGAAATGGCGAAGTGCCCACCCTCGAAACGGCCGGTCGGAGGTATAACTTCCCGTGAGACAGTGAACGGTCCAAATCGCCCCGTCGCGATCGAAGTTGGACCCGAAAGTGTACTCGTGTTCTCCGCCCCAGGCCCAGGCATCGCTCAGGGTTTCAAAACGGTCAGCCCGTCCGTCGCCGTCGCTATCCACGAGGCGGGTCACTTCGCCTTGCTGTGTGGCGTATAATACGCCCTCACGCCACGCGAGGCCCAACACTTCGGTCAGTCCGCTGGCAAAAAGGGTCCACCGGGGAGTCGGCGGCGTATGATCTGCTCCCATCGCCAAATAAATGTCCCCGCGCCTCGTCCCAACGGCCAACCGGCCGTCCGGCAGCGATAGTATGCTCCCGGCTTCCATCACGGCCTCCGGCGGCATGGGGATGTCCAAAATCTTATAATAGGCCGATTCGAGCTCGTTGGCGGGCACCTCGGCCAGGTCGTCCGTGCTGAGATTTTCCTGAAGATCCAAAGGTGTCAGGCCGTGTCGGTATCCGCCAAAATCGCTTTTACGCGGTTCGTAGGGGCCTACCAAGGCGACATCCGATTTGGGGGATATCTTGTTCTCCAGCCCCACACACCAATAGCAGGCGTTCACGAACATTCGCCGGACGGACTCCTCTTGGAAATCGTCACCGTATCCCATGGTGGTGGTAAAGACCCGGGCAGCTTTTCCAGCGGTGCCCGTAAAGGTTTTGATCCAGGCGATCGGTACCGGCGGTTTTTCCCGGTCGGGAGTGTCACTTGGCAGCAAGCCCACAAGAGGTTGCCCCAACACGAGGGGTTGGCTGTCACCCTCCAAGTTGGTCACTTTATAGGCATGTGACGGCCCCCAGAGGCGGTCGATGCCCCGGAGAATGGGATGATCCTTCATTTCGGGCACGACGATGCCGAGCGTACTCTCACTCCGATAACCGCCATAGTGGTCAACCCACGTCTCCCCCAGCACCTGACGGCCAAAACCTCCCTGAAATTCCGGGTGCCGCCCCCGCCAGGCCCACTCCGAAAACTTTTCTTTTTGGAATCGATCGTAGTCGAAGGCATGTGTTGCCGTACGAATACCAATCACTGGCCGCCCGGAATTCACGTAGGCTACAAACTTAGCCATCTGGTCCTCGGGCAAATGCCGGAACCGCATGAAGACCACCATGAGGTCGGCATTCGTCAAGGCGTCCAGGCCGGGTATATTATTATCGATCTTGGGATCCACCTCTCCATTCTGGGGATTGACCGAAAAAAGCACGGTGCAGTGAAATCCATGCCGTTGGGCCAGAATACGGGCCATCGCCGGCATCGATTCCTCCGAGCGATATTCCTCATCGCCGGTAAGAAACACGATTCGCTTGCCCTTGCCCGGGCCGCGCCCGCCCTTATAGGTCACCCATTGTGGATCCTCCCCGCGTGCCAGATCGACAACAAAAAAAGCGATAGCGGTGGCAAAGATGATGCGGTAGCGGGCCCAGGCTTTACCAAACATACTCGACCTCCAGTGGTTGGTTGGATTCAGTCGCCGATAGCGGCACCAACAAGTCCTGATTACCCGTTTTTCCACGAAGGAAGGCCTTTCTCGGGCCCTTCACGGAAATCGTGAGCGACTCGCTATATCGCCATGAGCGTTCGCTCATCGAGGTCAGCTTCCCACTTCCGAGCCTGAAGTAGGTACCATCGGGCATTGGGCCTTTGAATTTCAGGACCCTGCTGAAGCCCGCCTTGCCATTCTCGAGCGGGACAAAGAGATCCTCCAGCTCCACGTTGCGGAAGGAGTAGAACAAGGTGGGGCGACGAAGTGCACCGAGCTGATATCCTTGGAATCTGAGCCCCAACATCTTGCCGGGTTCGATCGGCCACGGAGCATCCGTATCGGGCAGGACGGCTAACGGTGAACCGTGCGGGAATACGACGACCTCCGAGCCCAACGGTCGGATTTGTCCCATCCCCTGGACGGTCCAGTGCGGACTCGCGTCCAGGAATCTACCACGCCACAGCAAGGCCAGCCGCATTTCCTCGGCGTCAAAAGCAAGATTGAAGGAACCTGGATATCCCACCGCGACGGCGCGAAATCCGGCCTCCCAAAGCTTGCCCCGGTAGGTGATGGCCTCGCCACCGACTATAAGTTCCAGATTTTGACGGCTCAACCCTTCTGGAAACTTGGCGCGCGAGCCGTCGGCAAGATAGGTCCAGATCGCGGCATGCTGGCGGACGGTGTCACCTCCCAGTACACCGGGCAGGCTGCTGACCCCGTTCGGCCAGAAGGCGGGCATTCGTGTGCCCGGGTGAAAACGCTCCGGGTCCAAAAGGAACTCCCGGAACCAATCTTCATTTAACCTCTGGGTGACGGTAGCCAGGTCAATGATCTGCAATGTTTGTGCGGGCTGCCGGTTAAACCGGTGGCACACAATGCACGAGAGCCCATCGGTCCCGACGAGCTTCTGCCCCTCCTCGCGTTGCGCGTCGGCGTTGTCGGTTACCGGTTGGACCGGTCGAGCATGCCGGTCAAGGCGTACAAGCAACCCCGCCAGATGTCCGACGTTTGCGGCTCCAAATACCGGCATCCGGGTATTCAGATAGGGTCGGACCGAAACGCCTTCCGTCAGCACGTTCGTCAACCACTCGGGACGAAGCTTGTTTCCTACGCCGTCCAGCCGGGGCGGCAGACGCCCCTCGTCTCCCAGATCAGTGCCGTTCGAGGTGAAGAACGCATCCAACGGAGGTACCGGTCCGCCCTTGCCATCGCGGACGTGGCAGGCGGTACAATGATACGTGGCTAATACGGCGGCCAAGCTTTCCTGTGGCGCCGGCGCCGACAACTCCGGCTGCTTTAGCGCCAGCAGTTCGGCCCGCAACGCCTCGCGCCAAACCTTGCGCAAATGGTAGTCCGGCGAGAGGGGCGACGGTCTATCAGCCAGGCATCCGCGATTCGGATCCAGTGCGGCCAACGCCGCAGCAGAGGTGACTTCGGAAACTGGAGCTTGGTGGCAGGCGGCACAATTCAACCGCGCATACAATTCACGCCCGTGCGCCGCCTTGACGGGATCGACCTGGAACCCGCTGGCCGCCGTCACGGGCTCCTTCTCGCTGCTCAGCCGGTCTGGTGGAATCGGCCCGCGGGCCCGATTAAGAGTCTCCCATTCCAGTTTGAGTGCCGGTGGACCGTCACCACGCAGCACATAGTCAACGGTGACCTGATGAGTTCCCGCATCCAGGCTCAGTTTGCGTTTTTCATCCACGGTGGCGGTGTCCCAGCTCTCTTCGCCATTGAGCCAGTCGCCATCGATGGCCAGCCGACTCGCGCCGGTGGCGGTCAGGTAAAAGGTATACTCACCAGCAGTCTCGATGTGCAGCCAGCCAACAATTCGCAGAGGACGTCGACCGTCCAAACCGGATGGATTCAAAGCCACTTGAGTAGTCGGGCCAGTGCGGGAAGGAACCGCGGTGTCCAAGTCGCCCAAAGATCGGATTGGACCCCGAAATTCCGTCCACTCCAATGAAGCCGGAACTTTGGTTTCCCTGAGAAGGTAATGCGCGACATCCGATGCCTCCCGGTCGGAGAGTTTCATTCCCGGCATTCGCCCGGAGGGCCTCGATTTTAACGGATCAAGTAAGAACTTTCGGAGGCCATCAAAGGACCATTTCTCGGTCAGGTTTGGCAAAGGGACCCCGGCGATACCGGCAACGTTGGTATTTTGAGGCGCATGACACGCCACGCAACCCACCCGATGATACAAGGCCTCACCGCGCGTCACTGCCGCCCGATCCGGTAGAACTCGTTGAAAGCCTGAGGACGCCAATGAAACCAAGTAATGGGTCAAGGCTTCAGAACTCTCGGCACGCGCCTTGGCATCCAGGCCGTGCAATAAATCCGGCATGGTTGTGCCGGGAAAAGTCTCCGTAGGTGAGGTAAGAAAGCTTCGTAGCCAATCCGGACTTACTCGACTGCCAACCTCCACCAGACTCGGCCCCGTCTTTGGCGACAGCCAAGCGGACTGCCGGGCAGTGGGTGCATGGCAAGCAGTGCAGTTCAAATTGCCCAACAGAACCTGCGCCAATGCGCTTCGCGCCGCCAAGTATCCCGTGACCCAGGCGATCAGGTATAAGAAGCGAAGGCTGGTCTGGAGCGGTGATTGTTTCACGCAATATGGAATGGCACTTATTTCGTCTGGGTTGGCACACCGTCCCGATCTATTCCACCACTCGCCACGGCTACGGCGCAATTTCTTTCCAGAAAAATTGGCAGCCACCATGTCCCAGATACTCTCGGGAAGGTCGATGTTGCCATTCACCCAACAAGAGCAACTCCCTGCCCATCACCCATTCAATTCGCCTGCTAACCACCGGAAAACTTCGATATGGTCGTCAAAATGCTGGCCTGAATTTCGCCCAGGATCCGAACAAACAGGAAATACGGCAGCGATATGACGGCGCATTTGTTCCATGGCCCAGGCGATCTCTCCGTCAAAGACAACATGATCAAACTCTTGGTGGAGCAAGGCAGGATAAATAGCGATGCCGCTGCGCCCCAATACCGCCAGGGCCGCGCATGCGGGGACGATCGCGATGCCACGCGGATCGCGAAGCGATTGAATCATCGGCGCTACATACGCAGCGCCCCCTTTTATCATGGCCAAGCCGAGCCCCAAAAGGCGTTCTCGCCACGACGCGCCCAAAATCAGCGCTACGACAGCCGAAGGAGTTACCAGGGGCTCAATTGCGACCAGACGCGACAACTCCTGACGGTGCAAAGCATCCCGCATGATCGGATGAATCATGCACAAGAACGTATCGCCAGTTTGTTCGAAAAGGTCGTCGTCGTTCATCTCCCTACCCGAAGATAAATCGTTTCAGTCCATTACGACCAACTTGGGCGCAGATCGCTTGCCCAGCGGATTGGTCGCCGGGACCGTCGAGTCGATGGCCGTTCGCCAATCGGCGGCGAGCACGAGACAATAAGCAATATCCAATCCTTCGTGTTCCGTCGGATACTTCCCCAGATTCGCCTCGGCAAGCTTGAAGAGCGCTACGGCGGGCTGAAGCCGATTCTTTTGGAGATGAACGAAAGCCCCGGCGAGTTGGATGAGTCCCTTAAAGAAACTGTAGTTGGGCGCGGCCTTGCCTCCGGCGAGCCAAAGGTCTTCCAGAACGTCGTGAGCTTCGTAGTACAGGCCCCGGTTGAAACAGTCAAAATAGCCGACGTATCGCGCGGGCCGGGACCGGCCTTCGTACTCCACCACCATCGCCGCAATTTTTGCGCTCTTGTTACTCACCTCGCGAAAGAATATCGGCAAAGGAGTGTTCCCCCAAGGAGAACAAGGAGGACGGATGCCACACAAGAGGCAGCTGGTTTTACCCGCCTTCTCCGACTTCCGCTGAATCTTGTTCACCTTGAACAAGATCTCCCATAAGCTTGCCTTGTGGTTGATCGCGAGGCCAGTGGCGAGCGAGTGTATTCTGGTATCCCTGTTTCACCGGGGGTGGCCCACGCGAAAATAGTCATCTACGGGCGCCGTGCTTTGTCGGTGCCACATGCCATCATTGAGGAAACGGAGTTCAACCACGAACTCACCCGCCTGCAAAAATCGTTGGTGGCAACGCGACAGGAATTGCAGGAGGTCCAGCGCCGGGTCAGTGCGGCCATGGGGGCCAGCGAAGCCGGACTATTTGACGCGCATCTTCTTGTCCTGGAAGATGCTACACTGCTGGATGAAGTCACCCGCTATATCCAGGGCAACCGCGTCAATGCCGAGTACGCCTTCCATCAAGTCGCGGAAAAATACGTCCAAGCCTTGGCCGCAGTGGACGACGCCTATCTCCGCGAACGCGCAGCCGATATTCGCGATGTAGCGGGCCGGGTCCTCGATAACCTGATGGGGCGGCACAATGAGATCGACCTCGAAGGTCTCAAGGAACCCTGCATCCTGCTGGCTCACGACCTCCCACCCAGCGTCACCGCCACGCTGGATCGCACCAAGATCCTCGCTTTCGGAACCGATGTCGGCGGACCCACCAGCCATACCGCCATCATGGCTCGCAAGCTGGATATCCCGGCGGTGGTGGGTCTGGTCAACATCACCTCCATGGTGCGGGCGGGCGAATATGCGTTGGTCGATGGCCACGGTGGGTCGATCACGATCAATCCGACGGACCAGACCCTTTTCCAGTACGGCCAGCTCAAGCGGCGGCGGGCGGAATTCCAGGACCGGCTCAACGCACTCAAGGATCAACCCGCGATCACTCTCGATGGGCATCGATTGACCCTGAGTGCAAACATTGATGGCCCGGCCGACATTGAAGCAGTCCAGCGGTCAGGCGCAGAGGGTGTCGGACTCTTCCGCACCGAGTTCCTGTTCATTAACCGGCGGGAATCTCCCAACGAGGAAGAGCAATTCCAGATCTACCAGAAGATCGCCCAAAGCCTGGCACCGGATCCCGTGATTATTCGGACCATGGATCTCGGTGGCGACAAGTTGCCCTCGGCCATGTCGCATGCGGGCGAGCCGAATCCTTTTCTCGGTTGGCGGGCTATCCGTATCAGTCTGCGGGAACCCCTGCTCTTCCGTGCCCAGTTAAGGGCGATCCTGCGTGCCAGTGCTTCGAAGAATGTCAAACTGCTCTACCCCATGATTTCGGGGATAGAGGAGGTCCGTGCCGCCAACGCCATGGTTCAACAGTGCCGGGACGAGTTGAAAGGCGAAGGCATTCCTTTCGATCCGGAAATGGAGATTGGCGTGATGATCGAAGTGCCCAGTGCGGCGCTCATCGCGGAAGCCCTGGCCCGCGAGGTCGATTTCTTCAGCCTTGGGACCAACGATTTGACAGGCTATACCCTGGCGGTGGACCGCTTGAACGAACGGGTGGCCCATCTCTATGCTCCCACGCATCCGGGTGTCGTGCGCCTCATCAAGGCGACAGTCGATGGAGCCAGGAAACACGGTCGCTGGGTGGGCGTCTGCGGCGAAATGGCCGGTGATCCGGCGCTCGTGCCGCTCTTGGTGGGACTCGGCGTCACGGAAATCAGCGCCACACCGGTGAGCATCGCGCGCGTGAAATTCATGCTGCGGCGCCTGTGTGTTTCCGAAGCGAAGCAACTGGCAGAAACGGCGCTGGAATGCGACTCTGGCGGGGTGATTCTCGATCACTGCAACCAACTCGGCAAACGGGTCGCGCCGGAACTTTTCTAGACTCTCGCGAGAGCTTCCACTACGGCAGTTTTCGTTTCTTGAGGTTTTGGGCAGAGAGTTATGTCCAGCGAATTCACCGGCAACCTCACGCTTCACCCCCTGACCCGCTCACGCTAGCCTGCCTTCGTGACTTGTTTTGTGACCGGCGCTTCGGGGTTCATCGGGGCGAATCTTGTGCACGAATTGGTGGCGCGCGGACATTCCGTCCGGGCACTCCTGCGCCCACAAGCCGACACCCGCGGATTGGAAGGGGCTTCCTACCAGCGCGTAGCGGGTGACCTTCTCGATTCCCGCGAAAAATTAGCTCGAGGGATGGAAGGTTGCGATTGGGTCTTCCACGTGGCCGCGAGCTACGCCCTCTGGCTCCCCGACTACGCCCCAATGTTTCAGGCCAACGTCGAAGGCACTCGCAACGTCCTGGAAGCTGCCCGGATGGCTGGCGTACACCGAGTGGTTTACACGAGCACGGTGGGATGCATCGGGCTGCCCCGCCCGGAAGCCGACGGATCACTCAAGCCCACCAATGAAGCCACGCCGGTGGCGGAGAGCCAAATGAGCAATCCCTACAAGCTTTCCAAATGGCGGGCCGAAGTAGTGGCGCGCGAACTTGCGGCCAAGGGATACCCCATTGTCATCGTCAATCCCAGCGCGCCGGTAGGTCCCCGGGACGTCAAGCCCACCCCCACCGGGCAAGTCATTGTAGACTTTCTCAACCGCGCCATGCCCGCCTATCTGGACACCGGACTCAACTGGGTCCACGTCCGCGACGTGGCGGTGGGACACATCCTCGCCGCCGAACGAGGGCGCTTGGGCGAACGTTATATCCTGGGCAACTCCGAGGGCAACTGGACCATGAAACAGGCCCTCGACACTCTCGCAGAAATCACCGGAATTCCCGCACCAGGCTTTCAGGTTCCCTACTTTGTGGCGCACGGCGCAGCCTACGTCAGCGAAGCGATCGCCAAGATCACCGGCAAGCCACCGAAAGCCCCGCTCGCCGGCGTTAGAATGGCCGCCTACAAGATGTGGTTCGATCCCGCCAAGGCGGTTCGCGAACTGGGCATCCCACAAACACACCCGCGCCAGGCCTTGGCGGACGCCGTCGAATGGTTTCGGAAAAATGGATACGTGAAACAACCCTGAATCCGCCAACCTCAGGAAACCTGAATGACAGGCATTGTGCCCTCCGCTTTCCGGGGCCGGATGCGCAATTTGGGGAACGGCTTTATTTTGAATCCGGTTTATAAACCGAAAGCGACTAAACCAAACGGCGGAGATCACTTCGTGGCAAGTTTGGAGCCCAGATAACTCGCCTGGCTGATTCCCATCAACGCCACCAACTGGCCTGGCACATCCCACAGTTTTCCCTCCGTGGACGTCTTGACTACAAACAGCCCAATGGTGAGACAGGTCCAGAATACCAACTGGGCCTGGGTGATGGAAAGCTCGCGAACTCCCGCTGGATTAATATCGGAAACCAGGTCGCTCAATTTTGGCTGGGTTTGAGCCACCGTAACTTTCGCGCCTGCGGAAGGGTCACTGGAGGCTGGTTGGGAATTGGGGGCGACGGGAATGGCCATGGTGGCGGGATCGTCCGCTCTTCCGTCAACCGGCAAGGCACCATCTTTTTTCTTTTCCTGCCACTGGCTCAGCCCGCCTGTGATAACCGTCATTCCCATGAGCATGACCAGCGTATCCGGAATGCTTGGCACCTCTTTGCGCAAAAGACCGTATAGCAAGAGCATCGTGCCGACCGCCACCGTCCATAAAGCCGCCTGGGCACGCCAAAGTGACAGCGCGCCATCCGTTCCGCACAGGAGATAGATAGCCGATGCCTTTCCAATCCGGGAAATGACGGCCAGCATGACAACCAAAACGCCAATCACGGCGACGGCATAAACCGCCGCCACTGGCAAGTTGCCCAAATACACTGTCTGCCCGGCGGCGAATTGGGTGGCAGCCCCACCTGCCGCCTTGTCGTCCCACTCCAAAATCGGCTCCACCCGCACCGTGGGCTTGAAGGCGTGCAGCGGATAGCTGGAAAGATCGAAGACGAGTATGGTTCCCGAGAGGCTGATCTTGACGCCGTCGATTTCGTGAGTTTCCTGCTGGTTATCGGCCACGATCCGCGGCGGAATTCCGTCATTTTCGCCTTCCTTGGGCCTGAGAAAAGAGTGCGAGGTCAACAGCCGGATCTTGGGATTCATCGCGGCTGCAATGGGCCGGTTGATGAAAACCCGAAAGGGATGTGTCCGAAGCTGCCCATCCTCGACAAACAACCGGACGGAAACATTGGTTTCCGCCCGTGCAGAAAGAAGCAAATAGCTCGAAAACCACGCAAGAAATGCCAGTCGGCCAAGGGTCATGGGTGTTGTCCTCTAAACATGTAGAGGACAGGCCGCATTCCAAGAAAAAAGGAACGAATGTCGCCTTTTGGATACTAATTGTCCGAATCCTGCCTAAAAATCCAGGTTAGTTGACTATTAACTACAGCAGGGGACTGGAACCGTGCTCGCCTATCTGAACCGGTTTTCTGCAGCGACGTGGCCGTGTAACTATCTTCGCGATCTCGCCCTTTGGCGGACGCACCGGGTAGAACAATGACGCATTGTTCCATCCGTTTTTGATCCCTAGGCCAAGGGTGGAATGCCTTGCACCCGGAACAGGTGACATCACCGGCAGCACAGGGAGAGTTTGGGAATTGAATGAGAGAAACTGGAGCGGAAGCCCCTTCAGTGCATTTCTGCTGACGAGACGACACCTCTCCCAAAGCGGCAGCTTTGCGGACTCTGCGGCCGCACTCCAGGCGCCGTCGCGTTTGTTGGACGAGCGACCGAATCCAGATGAATCTGAGGACTGAGGATTACGCGACAGCGTCGTGGAGTGCGGTGGCAGAGCGCAGCGTCGACACCGCTTTGGACGCGCTCTTTGGCTAGCCACTGGATATTCATGCACGTAACCGGCATCGAACACATTCGATAATTAATCATGTTGTTTCGATGTGGTAAAAAGGAAACCTATCGGCATGTCAGTCATCATCCGTCTATCCCAATCTCCCTTCGCCCAACCCGCGACATCCGCAACCCAGTCTCCCTCCTCTCGCGCTTCCGACTAATCGCAAACCAAACCCACCGGCGCGAGCAGGTTTTCTTGCCATCCGCTAGCCCAGGGTAGGCCGCCAGCCAACCCTGGGCTAGCGGACAAAATCCCTTTGGGATTGGGAGAGTTCCAATGAAAGGTGCGAGGCCGCGCCGCATATCGCTTCGCTCAATCGTCGGCCGCTATCTAGCATGCTGCCGGATCGGGAGCGGAGACCCACTAAACGCTACCAATTATTCGTTCTTGCCCGATGCCCACTCAATATAACAGTGATCGTCCTCTTCTGCTCGTCAACCTTCAAAGGCACCTGCCAGGTTTTATTATCATCCATATCCAAATACATCACATTCGTTTTCCCACCGGGTGTCATAACAAGCAGGTCCGTGGTATAGAAGTCGGAATGATTCCAATATTGAACCACCCGGAAAGAGTAGCCGTTCGTGAGTGTTAGAGAGCCCAACGTGTGTACCGGGGTGCCAAAGATATCTGGCAACCAAATGCCTATAACCAGCGGCAGCAAGAAAATCGCCACTGCCAGCAGTCCGATGATGAATGCCGCACGCTTGATCTCACTCATCGCAGTAGGGCTGGAAGAATAGCCTACAACCGCGGCCTAGGCCGATTCCCCCGTACCCGTCCTTCAAGCTGATCTCGCACATTCACCGCCCGTCCACTAATCCATTCCTTGAGCGGCATATTATCGATCTGCACTCCGCTGGGGAATCCCCACGGATGGAATCCGTCTCGCGCATATTCCTGGTCGAAACGCGGCTGGCTCGTGTCGCCATCGTCGGGCCCCAGGGTTCCCAGCACGGTGCGTTCGAAATCCGCCTTGGCACGCTTTGATTCTTCGAAAACCACCGGCTTGGTCACCGCCGCGATGCGGTCGATGTCCTTCGCCAGCTTCGAGGGCACAAAGATATTGGTTAGCAGCGCCGCACATTGCGCCCGGTACATCGGCCCAAATACGGGATCCTTGATGAAGCGTTCCACCAGCAGGTTGGGATCGGCATTGGGACGCAGGACACTGGACATCATCTGATCACCCGAAGCCCCGGAGACCGGATGCATGCCGAAGGACTCATTCAGGTCCCACGGGATAAACGTTGCCCTGTGCGAGGTGGGATTGTTGTAGAGGAAATAGTTATGGCCATTGCCGAGGAACGAATCGACATTCGCCAGGATGGCGTTCAGCGCCACGAATTTTGCGAACTGCTCGGTTTCCAGGTAATCACCCAGGCGCGCTGAAAATTGATCCGGCGAAGCTTGTCGGATGAGCTTCACAAATTCCATGAACCGCTTCGCCTCCTCGGGCGTGGGATCGTGCTTCGGGTGATAACGATCGACGTAAGAATTCCAGTTATCCCCCATGTACTCCAGGCCCTGCATGGACTCCGGCTTTAGCAGCAGGCCCTTCTTGGAACCGAAGGCTCGCTTCAAGAAGTCGCCCTCCACCACCTCCACCAGGGTATAGAGTCCCAAGAGACGGTTTTCCATCCGGCCGGGAATGGTCAGGTAAACCCGGGCAAACGCCGTGCGGGGCGCGGGAAGACCGGCGCGACGGAAGAGCTCGTAGGCCAGTGCCTCGCGCATCTGGGTCGCGTCATTGACGTTGTTATTGAAATACAACTCTTCGACTCCCATGAACCGGCGATCCTTGGAATCGCGGTCAAAATCGAACTTGAAAGGCCGCTTATACCCGTTGGGTGAACGCACAAGCGAGCTGACCCCTTTGAAGCGCATGCTGACGTTCGTCCACTTCTGGCCGCCCGCCTCGAGTGTGCAATGTCCCCAGGCATGCTTGGAATCGTCGTCGCCCCCCCCCTGGACGCGGCGTTGATTTTGGTTGGGCTGGTTATTGCCCTGAAACACGTTTCGGATGATGCCTTCGAAGACGCCATCGCCGCCGCCGTTGTTATTCATCCGTTGCGGGCCGCCCCGCGACCCCAGGACTTTCCAATCGCTGGCCGTCATCGTCAGCCGAATGGTCCAAAGATTGGTCAGGCCGAATAGCGACGGTTCATTGGTGGAGGCACTGCCTGCCTGGCCCGCAGGAGGCATCCAGACCAGGAACAAGCCGAAGATCAATATGAGAAAACGGTTCACAGGGAGTCGCAATGGTGCCCAGTCCTGACAGAAAAACGGTCCTCTTTGTTCAACTCCTGAAGCATGGCTGTTGGATCGGGAGAATCCCTGCTTTTCCCGGGAATGGGAAATACCAGAACCACATGGGCCTTCGGACGGTAGGGCAGCCATGCGGTAGAGATTCCGCCGGTTTATCGATAATGTCGATGCCGATTTAGGTTTTACAGCGCATCTCAGCCCCATCCATGCCTCCGGTTTCCGTCTTCCCGTTTGAACCCATCTGCAGGACGTTTTGTCGCAATAAAACAAAAAAAAGGCTGCTGTCGGTCTTCCGAAGACCGACAGCAGCTTGTGAGCAACCAACTTGTAGTATGGTTAGGAAATGATCTGCTGCCACTGGCTCTCTTTAGCCTGGCGGGCCGCCTTCAAGGCGCCTTTGGCAACGTATTCTTTATAGCCGGTCCCGACGACCTGCACGTTCGGGGCCTCAAAGCCTTCCTCGGTGAGGAGGCGTTGCAGCTCGGTGTCCAGACCGCGAATGCGGCTGCCGCCACCGGTGAGGATGATGTTCTGCATCAACTCCACCACGGTATCGGAATTCGAGCGCACGATGAGGGCCTTCACGGCTTCGTGAATCTCGCGGAGGAGCGCTTCCGTCGCCGTGGCAATCGCCTCGGTGACATCGAGCTTCCGCATCTTGCCGCCCACGACCACGCTGACGATCACGGGCGCTTCGGGTTTGCCGACAAAAGAGTGCTGTTCCTTGATCTCGCGGATCTTGTGCGAGGACAGTTGGACGTCCGGATAGGTCTTCTTGATGCCCTCGGCGATCAAGGCATCCACCTTGTCACCGGCGAAGGCGAAGCTGACTTGATCGTTGGCCGTCGGATAGTAGCCTTGGACGAGGCAGACATCCGTCGTGCCGCCACCGATGTCCACAAAAAGGGAATTGCTGACGGGATCGACATAACCGTCGGTGCCGAGGCGGGCTTCGTCCCGGTATCCGAGCGCCGCAAGGAACGGCTCGGGAATCAGAATCACGCGTTCAAAGACACCGTTCACGGCCTGGCGAAGATTCTCACGGGCGGAACGCTCTGCGTTCGCGGGCATTCCGATCACGGCCCGGAGTTCGGTGCCGGGCTCGGGAGCAATGACCGAGCGGATGTGCTTCGCGAAGTCGCGGGAAGCGGAAAGATCGTCAATCACGCCATCGATCATCGGTTGGACCATGCGCAGATGATTGCGGTACTTGACCGCTTCCTCGCCGATGAGGGTCTTGGCGTTATTGGGCAGGATGCCTTCGACGATGCCGTCGTTGGCGTAACCCACGAGCGTGGGTACCACGGTGTTGAAACTGGTCTCGGCCTCGCCAGGCTTGGCGACATAGACGCAAGACTTGTTCGTGCCCCAATCGAATCCGACCAGCAAGGCGCCGGTGGACTTGGAGGTTTCAGTGGTGGTGTAGCCGTTGGTGCGGCCATTCAATAGCGACTTGCGATCGCTCAATTCCACCGTGCTTAACAATGTGCTCCTGCTCATGAATTTTCCTATTTTTCTCGTCCCAGAGGGACTTGGTTCTACAAGTTTTTCGCCCACGCTGCCTGTGATTCGTGGGCTTGGTTGCTATTTTTCCAGGCGCTCGCTCACGCAACTTCCAGCACCGGTTTCATCCCCTGATCCGCCGTCTGTTCACGCAGGATCGAATCGATCACGGCCGGGATATCGTCGAAACGTATCCGGTTGGGTTTGCGCTCTACGCGATGACGCCGCTGGCCTTCACTACCGACCCGCTGCGTCGGAACACCGCGTCCCGCGCTAACCGCTTCGATCGCCTCAATCACCGTCTCCCGGACTTCTTCTGCCAAGGAATCGCGCAGGGCTGGAATAATCGTTCGCTCAAAACGTTCCGTGACCACCCGTTGCAGAAACCAGGCATCATCCACCCGGCGTTGCTCTTCGCGAAACATCCGTTCCAATTCGAAACGGCGCTCCGCCGGAGCCAAACTCGACGCTTGCGACCATGCAGCAATGGCGAAGGGAACGTCCTTCTCGAGGAGCCGGGTCGCTTCATCAGCTTGGCCGGATCGCCGATACAGACAGGCGCTGCGGAATACCTCCACCGCTTTTCCCCATAACCGCTCGCTGTTATCGCTGCTTATCATGGTTAATCCTGTGCTCTCGTTGCTGCGAACACGAAAGCAACCGGGATGCCATCCTCATAACACGTTGATTAACAGCCTATTGAGCGGCATCAAGGGGCAAAAATGGAAAATCGTGCCCGGTACGGCAGGAATTTTCGTAGTGTTTGCCGGTCCGATTTTGCCCGGTGGCGGTCCAAGCAACAAAAAAGGCCCCGGCGAATTGCCGGGGCCTTTCTGAAAATCAGAGCGAACGAAGTCTACGTCTTCAGGCTTTCGCCGTCTGACGTTGGCGCTGGCGCCACGCTGCCGAAGCACCCAGCAAACCGACAAAGCCTATCGCGGCCCAAGTCGAAGCTTCGGGCACCGTTTCGAGGCGCACGTTGGTGAAATCCACCGATCCGGTATCGAATACACCGCCCAGCGAGATGTTCAGGAAACCGGTGTCGGACTCGGTAGCAGTGTAGGTGAGAGTCACGTCACCGAAGCTGCCGGCCGCCGGGGCGTCGAAATCGGCCACCGTCGCCAAGACGCTGTCAGCACCGAGGCTGATGACGTAACCGGCGAAATCTTCCCCGTTATCGCGGCCACCCACTGCCACCGTGAGGATGTAAGTCATTCCCGGAACGACCTGTTCGGAAAGGAACTGTTGATAGCTGAGGGTGGTGTTCTGGAGGAACAATGCCTGGTTGTTACCGGCACCCATGGTTCCAATCACCCCGCCATTGATGTCCAAAATACCCGGATTCGAGTACTGGTCGGTGGTGGGATTGTAGATGCCTGACGAAACTCCGTCGGCCAAGATCGAAGTATTCCAGCCGGGAACATCCGATCCGCTCGTATCCCCGAACGGGGTTCCTTCGGCCACTGACGGCGTCGAGAAGTTGTAGTTCGCCACCGTAATCGATGACTGCGCCATCGCGGATCCCGACACCAAAGCGGCCAAGCAGACCGTGTTCAATTTCAAGCCCATAAAGCAAAACCTCCTGTCATCAAGGCCCGAAAGGCCCCAACGAAGACCCGACCATACCGAAATCCAGCAACTCTGCGAGAAAAATAATTATCCTGGATTGTCGCGTTCCGGACATTTTTCTCCCAGCGCTTGGCGTTTCCTCGGAAAACCTCCAGCGGCGGCGTTGTGGGCAGGACAAACGATCAACGCAACAGCCTGATTTCCAAGGTGATAGAATGAATTCATGCTCTCCTTCGGATCCCTTTAGCCCGAAAGCGAACCTGAAATCGCTCGCATCCCACAGGGCTTATCGGTTGGAGCACGGAG
This sequence comes from Candidatus Limnocylindria bacterium, assembly GCA_035493435.1. Classification (GTDB taxonomy): domain Bacteria; phylum Verrucomicrobiota; class Verrucomicrobiia; order Limisphaerales; family UBA9464; genus DATJII01. The sequence goes on from DATJII010000322.1 coordinate 36,088, forward strand.
AAACTTTAGCAAAAATCGTGCGCTTGATCAGCGACCTGCCCCCTCCCTGGGCCGATTTCGCAGCCAACGATTGACAACCACTGCGCGAGGAAACTATGACACTCCAACTCTCACGCACTGAGCCAGAACCGAGCGGATCAAAGGGCGATCAAACCAGGACGCCTGATTCGACTGGCTGGGTCTGGATGTGGCCAGTGTTGATGTGATTTCCCCCCATTCTATGGATCTTTTCCTCAAAAACCGGGTGGTCCTGATCTCTGGCGGCGCCCGCGGCATCGGTGCAGCGACCGCCAAAGCCTTTGCCGCCGAAGGCGCCAAGGTTGCCCTTGTCGATCGCGACGAGACCGCTGCCAAGGATCTCGCCGCCACTCTGCCAGAAGGATTTGCCGTGGGAGCCGACCTCACCCACACCGACAGTTGCGCCAAATCCGTGGCCAAGGTCATCCACCACTTCGGACGCTTGGACATCCTGGTCAACAACGCTGGGACCAATGACAAAGTCGCGCTGTCGGCGCCTCCGTCGGATTTCCTCGCCTCCCTCGAGCGCAACCTGCTGCACGTCTTCTCCCTGACCCACTACGCCCGCTCCCATCTGGCAAGCACCCGCGGCGCCATCGTAAACGTGAGCTCCAAAGTGGCGACCACGGGACAAGGCCAAACTTCTGGTTACGCGGCAGCCAAGGGTGCCATGAATGCCCTGACCCGGGAATGGGCCGCCGGATTGGCCCAGGAAGGCATCCGAGTCAACACGGTCATCCCGGCCGAATGCGATACCGCCCAGTACCAAAACTGGTTTGCCTCCCAGCCGAACCCACTATTGGCCCGCAAACGGGTGGAGGATTTGGTTCCCTTGGAACACCGTTTGACCCTGCCGGAGGAAGTGGCGGACGCCATCGTTTGGCTGGCTTCGCGCCGGGCGAGCCACATCACCGGACAACTGCTCTACGTCGATGGCGGGTACACCCACCTCGACCGGGCCCTCTCATCGTCCCACGCGTGGTGAGGTGAATCCGGCCCGATTCGCCGGATTTGTCGCGATTAGGCTATTTGTCACTTAGACCCCATTTGTTATGGTGCCAGGCAGGCGGCCATTTTTTGGCGAATTCACCCGACAAATGTATTGCCAATAAACGGGTGCTTCTATAAGAAGGTGCCATCACTCGGCGACGTTTGTCGCAGCCCGGTCTAAGTACAAACTAGATATTAATTGTTATGATGGGAGGGTGGCATCAACACGTCGAATGGCCGGCAACCGCTCGGATCGCCGGATACTCCTGCCACGGAATGGCTTCGCTCCTGGGCATCAGCCTGCGGCAGGTTCAACGGCATTTCCGGTCCGCCTGCGAAAGCACGGTCCACGATTTCCTGTTTGAGCTTCGCATGAAGGATGCGGCCACGTTGCTGGCCAGCACCTTGCGCATATACGAAGTCAGCAGCCTGCTGGGATACCACAGCACTTCGCACTTTTGCCGCGATTTTAAACGGTATTTCCAGCAAAGCCCGCTGAAGTACAAGCGCAACGTCAAGGAGCCGATGTCGGGCGAATACTTCCTCGCCCAATACGCCGAACTACTCCAGGACTGGCAGACCCCAACCTCCCGTGCCGGCAAGAAAATGCTCGAACGCGTCCCCATCGCGAAATCGAGGAAAGCCGATGGGACCCTTTCCCCCGGGATGGCCACGGTGGCTGAGCGTGCCGCCTGAGTCAGTCGACTTGCCACGCCTTCCGCCCCCTTGGTGTAAAGTCTGCCGCATTCTTGCCGCATTAGCTTCGCACGCTAGATAAAATCCGAGAGCATTTGATGCGGCAAAGATGCGGCACGAATAATATCTCCCTGATTCGAAATTAGTTTATTTAAACAATCGACCGCCAAGAAACGGCGATAGTAGTTAAATCAGTGCAATCCAATTCACCTTTTGTGGCGTTGTTGCAAAACGCCTGATCTTTGATGCGCCATGGAGGACAAATCCCGCCGGTCATCCGGAGACAGGTCTGCAGCGGCCCGACGGGGCCCCAATCGGAGCCGCCTAGTGGAATACCGCAGGAGGATGGCAGATACTTTGGTTTCGGAGAGTAAGGCGATCAGCGGGACAGCCATCGGTGCGTAACCTTTGGCAGAACCGCGCGTCTGTTGCAGGCATTGGGGGCGGCAGAATTTCGGAGCCAACGCACTTTTCCGACCTCCCTGCCCCGCGAGACGAGAGATCTCTCCAGATTTACCCTCTCCGCAGGACGCCGTAAAATCCCCTTTGTGCGGCTGCCGAATTCGCGGCAGCCGCATCGACGGCGGTGAAACGGCCCATTTCGTCCTCAGGTGCCCCCCGGTGGACGGCTCCCGCAAAAACTTCTCAAAGAAACTGTTGCTGTCCGGCTCCGCATTCGTATCATCTGCGCCTCTTTCGATTCTCGGTCGGGGCGTAGCGTAGCTTGGTAGCGCGTCTGAATGGGGTTCAGAAGGTCGTGAGTTCAAATCTCACCGCCCCGACCATCTTCTCCCTCAGGGTGTTGGGAGTCGGCAAGTTAAACAGGGGGCCATCCCGTTTTCAGATCCCGTCGTGGAGAAATAAAGGCAAACTGCCTTTTACGAAATCTCTCATCCAATCCAAGTGCTTACGGAAAGGAGACTTGCCCACCAGCCCATGCGGCGTATGGTGGCTCTCGGAGTAGGATATGACGACCATTAAACAGGGGGTAAAGTTTAGCACCCTAAAGCAAGAGGTTCAGCAGATCCGTGAGACCGCACGAAAGGTTGCAGTCTCCAAGGAGTCTGCGCGTCGCTTTCTGGTTTCTACCGGCGTCTATACGATTGATGGCCGTTTGAAACCGGCCTTTCGTTAATGGTTTCTCGTTCTCTCGTCCTGGGTTACCATGGATGCGACCAATCGACCGTGTCCAAAGTTCTCAATGGATACGAAGAACTGCATGCCAGCAGAAATGAGTACGACTGGCTCGGAAGTGGTTTGTATTTCTGGGAGGATAGCAATTCCCGGGCTTTGAAATGGGCGGAAGACGAAGCCAAAAAGAAAGATGGTCGGATAAAAAGGCCTGCGGCGTTGGGGGCAATCATCGATTTGGGAAACTGCCTCAATCTGATCGACGCAGAGCATCTGGAACTTGTGAGGGCTGCTCACGCAGCCTACTTGGATTTATGCGATATTTCAGGCCTCCCGCCCGCTCGCAACAAAGGCAAGGACTTACGGGCGCGTTATCTGGATAAGGCGGTTTTTGAGACGCTTCACAAATTGCGGGAAGACGAAAATGAAAAACCGTTTGATACGGTTCGAGCGTTCTTTGTAGAAGGCGAGCCTCTTTATGACGATGCAGGGCTGCGTTCCCTGGATCATATTCAGATTTGCGTTCGCGCCCCGCAGAATATCGTAGGATATTTTCTTCCCCGCGGTTAGGCCTGCGTCGGCAATCTTTCTTGTTCATTCCTTCCACCGCGGTCATGCCATCCGAATAATGCCTTTTTGCGAACACGGAAGTCGTTTGCCTTCTGAAATCTGCGCAGGCAAACTTCGGGATCATCCCGCAAATTGAAGGCGGTAAGCCATGAACAGGCATCGGACGCTAAAACTCTTGGGTCTTGCGAGCGCGATTGTCGTTGTCCTCTGCTTTGCCGCCACAGCCACCGTCTCCGCCCGGACGACGTACACTTGTATTCTGTGCCGCACGGAACATGTCGACCGTAGCGTCCTTGGCTATCACACGGAGAGTTTTCACGAGAACCCGTTTACCGAGTGGCACCAAGCCCACTTCACCAACCACACCCATACATGGTGCCGTCTCACCACTCTTGGCTCTGGCATCTTGGTGAAATCCCACGCCTGTGGCCCACGTCATCCGGTGGCTGACCTTCTGCCAGAATGGGAAATGGATTACGCCACCCACGCCAGCGACGCCGATCTTAAAGCGTTTTTCGAGGAAATAGTGTCCTCGGACAAAGCCATCCAGGAACATGGCGTTAAACAGGTGACTTCCTGGATAACCAGAACGCCTTGAAGCCGCAGACGCCAGTCCTCAAAACTGAGAGACTGTTTTAAAAGGGGCTTGGGTCTGATGCGCCAGGGAAAAAGAGCGAGGACTAGGCGTCCTGAGGGAGCATATCTGCGAAGATCTGTGACCGAAGGACAACAAGGCCCTCGCTCCTTTCACCAGCAGTAGGCCCAATTGCACTTTTAAAACAGTCTCTGAGGAAGCGCCGATCATCGCTTGATACCCGCCACCAGAAATCCCACGTCGACAATAAACAGGAGTACGATCGTCACTTCGAGGATCATCATCCAGCGGTTGCTTTGGTCGTGTTTCAGCAGCTCATGGAGGTCTCCCACCGTGCGTAATTTTTCGACCACCGTCCGGTTCCATTCGGCAAGGTGAAAGCGGGCGGCGACGGTTTCATAGACCCGGGCCATATACCAATCCCCGAAGAACTTGGTGATATTCGAGAGTTCATCGTTGAAGCGCGCCATATCGATTCTCAGCTCCCGCAGGTCCTGCAACAAGGTGCCCCGTCCGCGCAACGAACGTGCCCGGAGATCCCGGTAGCTCCGTTCCAGAGTCACATCCAAGGCCCGGTCGTACGCTTCCAATTCCGACAGTTGCAAATTGGCCAACTCCAATACATACAGCGTCTCTTCCCATTCCTTGCATTCGTCGATCAGCAGCGCGGCGTCCCAGTCGATGACCACTAAGTCATCCTCGAAATAGCTGAGGCTCTTGCTGGTCGACTCCATCGACTCCTGGCGCGACAAGGCCGATAGGTTTGGAGCCTGGGTGAGGAGCGCCGCCACCTCGCGACGATGGAGTTCCAACCACGCTTCCCCGCGGCAGGTGCCCTGGCCCGCCCCGGCAATTGGCCCCTGAAAGCAGAAAACCGTATAAGCTTCCTCCTCTGCCACTTCTGGAATTGGGCGGACGATATAGGGCTTCAGATCCTTCTGGATACGACTAACCAACGCGCGGACCTCGTCGTGCAGGGTAGACGTTTCAAAACGAAGATCGTGATACTGGCTGAGTTCCTCAATCTCCTGGACCGCAAAAGGAACTCGCACCCGGATACTGATCGCACCGATGGGCAGGACCTTGATCTCGCGCTCCACCCGCACCGCCCCATGCGGTCCGACCCGTTCTTCCGCGGGCAGAGAGACCATTTGGGGTCGCTGGAAAAATAGATGCCGAGGATTCCGCTTCGACGCATCCACGTTGTAACGCGTCATGGGTTGCCCCAGAAGTTCCTTGATGGGCGCCCGTCCCATCTCGTACGCTACGTCGTAGGCGAAAAGGTACACCACCTCGCCGCGATAACGGATGCCAACCGTCGAATCGGGATTTGAACTCATCCCCTACGATAGCCCACCTGACGAATGGTGCCAACGGGAGATCAACGCCCTCCAGGCTGAACGAAGATATACGACCGACTAACCGTAGACGACTGCGCAAGCGCCCTTTGAAAACACGCCTTAGCGGCGCCTGGAGTGAAGCGAGAGCGTGATTCCGACGAAACAGGATCCAACGAGAAGCGCCCATTCCGCCGGTTCTGGCACCGAAGTTACCGATATATTGTCCAGGACATTGTCGTTGCTATCGAATCCGGTGGTGTTGTTGAACGACAAACTCGAAAAAACGGAGGAGGCGGTGAAGGGAATGGTTGCGCGTTTCCAATCAGGATTCGCCACACTACCGGCTGTTTCGCCAAAATTGTAGGTCTGCCCGTTTATCGTGACTGAAAATACCGGACCGGAAACCGTTTGGGCCAAACTTCCATGATAGAAACTAAGTTCGTAGGACTGTCCGGGAACGGTTGCAAACGTCTGAGCTATGCCGGCATTGCCGTGCGCTGTGGTCCCAGTGCCGCCTGACAGATCCAACGTTTGACGGCCGTCCTGAGCGGCAGTCGTTGCATATAGGTGAACGTCTCCAGAACCGATGACCGACCATCCGGGCATGAAGGTTGATCCGGGATCAAGAAAAACAACAAATGGTGGCAAAGGGACCGACGGATTCTCAAAGCTGCCGTTGACAAGCAGGTTTTGTGCGACCAAAGCGTGAGAGCCAGCGACAAGCGCGAGAAGCAGCAACTGCGAGCGAATTTTTGTGATATTCATAGGTTCAACCACTACCGCTTTGGGATAACCAACAACATCGTGCAACCAACCCGTCACCTTCATTCTCTAACGAATTGCCCACCTAACTCCCGAAAGTCCGACATCGAATAACGAGAATGTCAACCAAAGAGTCCACAAAAAGAGCCGGAGAAAAGTAATCCGGTGGCAAGAGTTTCACCCCGTACACTGTCCTTTGGCAGGCTCAATCTATGGAGGCGACTTGGAAGACGGAGAATCGTTTCCAGAGTGCCCGCGGACGCCAAAACGGGAGAGTACCTTGGCGGCAACGAAAGCGACGTCGGTATCTGAATCATGCGTCCGGGCAGTCAATACGGGAATGACTTGAGCAGGATCGCCGGGAATTCCATCCAAGGCCAGGATGGCTGCCGACCGCACCAATGGATTTTGGTTCGTCGTCCAACCCAAAAGTACCGGAACAGCTTCGATCCCGTCGGCCCCCAGATCGCCCAGGCATCCCACCGCAATGGATTGGACCGGTTTGCCCTCCAGACTTTGGGCCACTTGGAGCATCTTGGGAACAGCGTCTTTTCCAAGGCATGCGAGCGACTTCAGAACACACTGCATTCCGTACCGGCCAGCCACCGGATGACCGCCGTTCGGATCACCATATCGCTGCGCCATGGTCTCGGCGATCCGGGTAAGCTCTGGAATAGCCTTAGTCGCCTTGGGACCCAGAATCTGGAAAGCACGAGGAACAGAATACCCCAGCGGCACGCTCTCCTCGGTAAGGTACGGATCAATCTTATCGTAAACGAATTCTTCCATCGAAAGAAGACGCGGACTCCCTTTCAGCCACTTGACCACCGCCTCGTGGAAGGGCTTGGGCTGATCCCTCATCCACGTCCACCGCACCAAATACGGAATGGCGTCCGGACCGATGGCCCGTACAGCCTGGACCGCTTCATCCGTTTCCCGTGGAACATAACTCCACTCGAGGCGGTCCACTGGATTCAGCAAGGCCACCCAATGTCTCAGCTTCTGCCCGTGATAGACGGGCTCTGCGCTGCGGCCCCAATACACCAGGAGCACAGCCAAGATCAGCAGGCTGAGCACCACCCCGATGCCCCTCCGTTTTGCCGATGCCCAGAGCCGCAACATGGCGAAAAATCTCATGCCGACCGTCCAAAGTGATTCCGGGCCGTGAGTTTCCCATTGTACCATTCAATTTTCGAGCAATGTGCGCAGATGAAGGCGTGGGCGGTGTCTCTCCATAGACTTCCGCTCCCCAGGGAAACCGTCCTCCGATAAAAGTACAAGTTTCCGCAATGGGAGCAATGGATGGACCTGCCCCCGGCAAAAAACGAATCGGGCTTAGGCCCGAAAACAATCCTTCGAGCGGCCCCTTTCAGTCCTTCCAGAAACTTCATTGGCGCAAGGGTGCTATTTGTCCATAGGGTTGCAATCCTTTACGATTGACAATTATCATCCGTCCTCTCAGCATGGCGTCGCACCTTGTCAAAGCTCGTCTTGCGTCCCTCACAGATGGGCAAATCTCGGCTCTCGCACCTCAAACTCTATGGCATCTATCCGGCGAATGATTCGCCAGGGTTCCCTTGTCCCTTGGCAATTTCTGGCGGACGGGCTATTCCCGCTCTTGTTTTGCGGTTCATTTTCACTTCTCCACTGCCGGGCGGCAGTGTACCTGATCAATCCTCCGCTAAGGCAGTGCGATTCAGCATCCCGAGTGGAATCGGTTTTTCCCATGTTGGGCCCAAGTGCATGGGAAATGCATACGAACTCCTCGGCGTTGGGGCCGGTCAATCTGCAGGCGGTCGCTTCAGGATACGGCGATCCCTGGACTTATACGAGCGTCGCCGGCAGCGCTACCCAGGACTCGTCGATTGAAGACCAGCCTGGACTGTTGGATCCGCTTCAAGGCGCGGAAAAACTCGTTTTTGACGCTGCATTGGCCTTCGATTCCCTGAGTTTGTTTGACAATGATCCACGTCGCAATCCACAGCCAAGCTGGTGCAGCACTTCCGTGGATTCTGCGGCCATCATTGACTTTGGTGTTTCCAGTCCGGCGCAGATATCGCTATCCGCATTTGCCACCAACGTCTTTGTTCAACCGCCTTCCAGCAGCATGCTTCCCGCCGGGCCCACTGGAACAACCTATGCCCGCCTGGAAACCCTGGGCGGCACGTTGGTGACCAATCTATTCCTGCCGGTCTTGGGAGTCACCAACGTCTCAGCGAACCTCCTTTTGGCTGGAGGCGGAAGCTACCGGTTTACCTACTATTCCGACGTCACTTCTCCCAACTCCGGGGGCATATACTCCCGGGTAGCGTTGCAAATGAAAGTTGATCCCGCGCCGCCCAACCCTTTCATCGAAGCGGTTCAGAACCCGAGCGGATCGCCTCAAATCAGGGTCTGGGGTGTGAACCTAGGGCACTATCATATAGAATACAGCAGCGGACTCGGGGCAGGCAATACGTGGCAGCGCTTTCAGGGCTTCAACGCCACACAGGCGCCCTATGAATTCAGGTTCCCCACCGATTCACTCGGCACTTCCTCCGCAGTGTTTTTCCGACTGCGTGAGGGGGACTAACCCCCCCCCAGCAACACCAAAGCTGTGATGGATACCTCGCGAAGATCTCCCCCAAGTTGCTCTTTTCGAGCCGGGCGACGGTAAGCTCAGACGGAAAGCCTTGCGAAGCGTCATGGAGGGTGGTGGCAGAGCGCAGCGTCGACACCATTTTGCATGTGTTCTTGGGCCAGCCAGCGGGGATTCATGCACGCCTTCACCTTGGAGCAGAAGGGATCACTGGCTGCTTGTGCTTCGGCCTACCGAGTATCGGCCTCGTCTGCGCGAGCTCATCGTTTCGGCATCCGTACCCAGGGTAGGCCTCAAGAGTTCGACCAACCCTGGGGTAGCGGACGGATCCTCGTTGGGGATCGGGATTCTGAAATCATGCATGCCCTAAAAATGCGGATGATTTCCACGCTCTTCCCGATCTGCGTAATCTGTCTGATCTGTGGACCAATAACTCTCCGAATTTGCTTTCCTGAAATCTTATCGGGCAAATTTCTGGACCGGCACGCAAAATAAAGGATGCGCTCTTTTTCCCTGGCGCATCAGACCTACGCCCCTATTAAAACAGTCTCTAAGCCAAACATGACACCAGGTCCCACCCTTATCGTGAAACCTGCCGGATGCCAATGGCCGGTGAAGCTCTTCACCGTCGCCTCCGGTAACCTCTTCGGCACCGTTTCCTGGACTGATGGAAAGCAGGAATCTCCGATGATGCCCGACGAGCCCTGGTTGCGGAAGTGTCCCACTGAGGGAGTTCTCTTCTGGACGGATGCGTGTGAGCAGATCGGCGAATTCGATCCTGCCGAAGGCGAGCCAGAGCCGCCGGAATGGGTGAATCTAGAATACGCCGCGAAACCAACGGAAGACGATCTCTTCGCCGCCCTGTCCTCCGGCATCACCGACACGGAGGAAAAACTCCGGTACGTACGGACACGTCTGTGGTGGCTGGGCAACGATCCTGTTCGAGGGAGAAAAGCACGCCGGCCAACCCCCGTGCATCTCGAGAATCTGGAGGTCATGCTAACCATGTTTTCCGACACGGACCCGGCGCAGCGACTTCAAAAAGCCGAAGTGTTGCGAGAACTTTCCCGGTTTAGCGAGGTTTTGGCCCTCCTGGATCAGGAGTACCCAAAAGAATATGCGCGGTCAGTCGCCGGAATTCGTTCCCTGGCCCTCACCCGGGAGGCCAGAGTCGCCAGGTTCCTCCGTTGAACTTAAGGGCTTGCAGGCTGGCCATCGCCCTCCGCCTCTTTTGTCTCTAATCTGTGTAATCTGCGCGAATCTGCGGACAAAATCCTTCCCTGTTTTTTGCCGGAATGGGAGAAGGAAAATATGATCCGCAGATTCACGCAGATTACGCAGATATTAAAGGCATTATACTTCGACGAACATCGGTCTTTGGCTCGTGGAAAGCGCTATTCTATATCCTCTCCTCAGGCTTTTCCTCGAAGCCCCTCCACTGATGGGGAGAAAATCACCCACCTGCGCCCGGATCGAACATCTCTGCGATCCCGCAGGGATCAAAGCCAGTAGCCGGTTGGTTGAGTCCGCGAAACCACCGGTATCCGTCGCAGAATAAATCGCTCGCGCCCGCAACGTTTTTCGCGTTCTCGCGTATCGCGAGGACGGGATTCAGGCGATATTTCCGGAGTCAGGGACCACAAACGCTTCCCCTCGATCAACCTCTGCTCCATCGACGCCCGCGATACGCTGGAGGGGAAATACCGAGCAACAATCCGGTTCTTATACCGGTGGTATCGCTGCGCTCAACCGACCGGCTTCATCTTCCGGCCGTCTGGCCATCGCCCTCTGCCTTTTTTGTCTCTGATCTGTGTAATCTGCGCGAATCTGCGGACAAAATCCTTCCCTGTTTTTGCCGGAATGGGAGAAGGAGAATATGATCCGCAGATTCACAGTTTGCGCACAACCCCCGGTAAAAACGATGGAATGAAAGAGTGAGCGCCTGCGGGGATAATACACGACGCAAAGGTATGCGCGAGCATGAACGCCGTGTTGATACTCGAACGCGTGTGACCTCCCGGTTGCCGACACAGCCCTCCAACCGCTCGCGCTTTCGTTTACTTCGAAGCTGAGCCCCATTGCGCTCGCACCTTTCACCTGCCCCCCGATTCCGGGGGCGTCGCTCGAAGACTCGCTTTACCCCCGGCTATGCTTGCCACGCCCCTCTGGGGCGGAGAGCAATCCTCCATCAACTCGAAATGCTCCCGAACCTCGCCTCCAAGACACGCCTCCGATCCACTTGGACTTGACCCCTTTGCGTATCTGCCGAAATAATGTGCCCTCAGTTCACCGGTGCCCTCTACTGGGTGACTGTGTGTCGTTTACCGAAATCACAACTCACTACCTGATCCATCGGAGTATTATCATGAGTCTCAAGCATTTGATCCCCGCCGCATGCCTCGTTGCGGCGTCCCTGAGCGTCGCCCAAGCTGCCACGTTCAACTTCGCCTTTAGCGGCTCTGGCGTTAGCGGCTACCTCGAGCTGACCTACGACGTCAACCCCAACACGGGCACGTTGCCCGGCACTTCGCCTAACCCGGTCGACCCCATTGGTTCCTACATCGTGACCGGCATCTCCGGAACTTTTTCCGACGCCAATATCGGCCTGCTGAACACGGCGATCACCTCCATCGAGGCCAGCAATCCAGCTCACCCCGAACCCGCGAACTTGCTAGCCCCGAACAGCTTCGGATTTTTTACCATCGCCCACGGCGTCACCACCCCTGACGGCACCGCACCCGGCTTTTCCTACGACAATCTCTACTACCCAGGTGGCTCTCCCCAAACCGCCAGCGACTATCCTTTCCACGGCGGCTTTTTCGACATCTACGGCATCGTTTTTCACACCGACAGCGGCAAGTCGGTGAACTTCTGGAGCAACGGCGACTTCGGTGGCGGGCCGACCTACGGTGCTGGAATAACGGATGGCACGGACGTGCTCGACTACGTGGGCGATATTACCCCGGTACCCGAACCAGCAGGTTGGTCCGTGGTGGCTGGTGCCCTCCTCGCCGTTGCAGCCCTCGCCCGTCGTCGGGCCAATGCACGCAACGTCGCCTGAAATTCTCTCTGTCCCCCAGGACGCCGTGGATCCAACGATCTGCGGCGTTTGTCATTCAAACCTCAAATGGCGCGGCCACGGACACCAATTACGACATTTTACTGGGGTGGGCGTGGATCCGATTATATCTCTTCAAGTTTTCCTATGGGGTAGAGACGAGCATAGGGACACGGAGTGGCTCCGGAAAACAGGGCCTGAACTCCAGGCTCGCGATACGCGAGAACGTAAAATATACTGCGGGCGCGAACCACTGATCCTGTAACAGACACCGGTGGTTTCGCGGACTCAACCGACCGGCTAATGGCTGTGATCCCTGCAGGATCCGCGAGACGTTCGATCCAGGCTTCCTGGCAAGTAATTGAAAATTGCTGAAACCGTATTAAACCTGAAAAAATGTGAGGCCAGTTATATGAAATGGGCAAAATCGCAAACGGATTATCAACTTTGCTCAAGTTTGGAAATCAAATGGATGGAACTAAAACATGGTGCCTTTTCGTGAACCATCTTCGAACCCATTTTTCAAAGCCGATAGAGCTTCCCGAACCGCCGAAACCAGTCCTTTAGGCGGCTCGGTGCCCGTCGCCGTACCCGTCCGCATGGCGCGGAGGGGTATGCCTGTGTTT
>DATJII010000323.1:0-3442 GCA_035493435.1 Candidatus Limnocylindria bacterium
CGCCCTCGCTCTTTTTCACCAGCAACGGGCCCAATTGCACTTTTAAGACAGTCTCCAAAAGCCTGAAATCCCAATAATGGTTAGGCATCATCTCGTCACCTCCAATCGAATCTTCCGCCCGTCCGGTTCAAGCCAGAATGCGCCACCACTCTCAAGCGCGTAAAGGCGCTTGGGGCCACTAATGGGCGACTCGCCATACCTGCCGCTCAAAGAACCACTGCTCGAGGTGGCCTGGAGGGCGAACAAAAGTTGCCCCTCGACGACTTTCGACTCCGGCTGGAAAAAGAAACCCATTCTGTCGTAACGCCAACGAATGCTGTACCCCTCCGGCTTGGCAACAATGCGCGGTGGCTCTGAGAAATATTCCGGATCGGTCATGGAGAAGCCCGGCTCGAAGCGGAAGATGGCACAACCAGCCAGTCCACCCGCAACGAGCAACATAGGAAATATTCGGGCAATGCGCATGGTGATAACCAGCTTTGAATACCGTGGCACCGCCGTCACTTGCCGCCCTGCAACATATAATAATACAACCCCGCCACCACCAGCGAATGGCGGATCGCCCCCTGCAACACTAACTGCGGCACCTTGGCGACGGGAACCAGCCGCACCGCGATGTCCTCGCCGTGGTCGAGATCGAGTTCGTGCGTCCGCTCGCAGCCTTCGACCAGCACCGTGTGGCATTGATTGGACTGGATGGCCGGATTCGGAAACACGGTGCCAATCAGGCGCGCATTTTTTCCCGTGTAACCCGTTTCCTCCTGGAGCTCCCGCAAACCGGCTGCCACCGGATCCTCTTCGCCGGGATCCATGACGCCGCCTGGAATCTCCAGCTCGATGGTCGAGGTGCCGTGCCGGAACTGTTCCACCATCACCAACTCGCCGTGGGGCGTCACCGCGACCACGTTGACCCACGAGGGGCATTGGATCATGAAAAAATCATGATCCTTTCCAGTTCGCGGACTCCGTCGCGTCGCCGTGTGGAGCGAGAAGATCCGAAAGTCCCCCACCTGCTTCCTGTCCAGCGTGGGCCAGGGCTCGATTTCCGGGGCGATATCCTCGACCACCTGTGATGCATCCCCCTGCCTCGCCTGCGCCGCCCAGCCCCCCGCCATGAGCCGCAAAAGATGGGTCATGGCATCCTCAAAAGTGCGCCCCTTGGTCGTCGCCAACTGATGGGCACGCTTGATAAGTTGCTCCGCCATTTCCGCTGACTTTGCCGCCGGGCAGCCAATAGTGATGAGGGCTGCAGCAAGTTCGCTGGGAGTCGGGTCCATAAAATGAAAGAAGCCACGGCTACCGAAAGTAGCCGTGGCCAAGGTCAGCCAGGATGCACTGAACCGATCCGTTTACGGGATCCGAGTGCAACAGGAGAAGGGTTTACTTGATGGCGGAACGATCAACGATCTTGACGCTCTCCACGCCCTGCCGTTGAACCGGCAAACTGCGCGCACCATCGCCGCCAGGACCACATTCCGTGGTGGCGATCTTGTCCAAAACGTCCTCACCCTTGATCAACTTGCCGAAGCAAGTGTACTGGCGATCCAGGAACGACGCATCGCCGTGACAGATGAAGAACTGGGAGCCTGCGCTGTTTGGATCGTTGCTGCGGGCCATCGAGATCACGCCTTTGACGTGTTTCTTGGCATTGAATTCCGCCTTGATCTTGTAGCCCGGGTCGCCCGTGCCCCAACGGCGTTGCATGCTGGGATCCTTGGTCAACGGATCACCACCCTGGATCATGAAACCCTTGATCACCCGGTGGAACGCGGTGCCGTCATAAAACCCCTGCTTCGCGAGCTTCTTGAAGTTTTCGACCGTGTTCGGGGCCACGTCCGACCAGAATTCGAGCACCATCTCGCCTTGCGTGGTCTTGATCACGGCCACTTCGTTCGTGTTGTTTGCTGTAGCTTCCACTTTTTTGGTATCCTCTTTTTTGTCTTCGGCCGCGTTGATCCAACCGCACAGGGTCAGCGCCGCCAGCAGAATAAACGAAAATCGCTTCATAGCTGGCGGAGAAAGCCATGAAAAATTTATCCTGTCACGCTGAGAATTGAAGGATTACTCGGTTCGACCGCAACTTTACCGAGCCCAGTACGGGCGAGTGGGTTGTGGCAATCGTCTGAATCCACAATCGCCACCCCCCCTTTTGGCTCCTCCTGGTTGGCTTGGCGTACCGAATGCGCCGCCAAGATCGGGCGAGGCTCCCGACGAGCCCAAACTAACGGTAAGTGGCTTCGTTCATAAAATGCAACTCACTGAAACGGAGGCTGATGTATCGTTGATTCCGTGCGGCGGGATATGGCATTTCGTAACCCTTGCCACTCCTTGAAGCGAAGCACCTTACTCTCGTCATGGGTTGCCTTGATCGTCGACCATCGCGCTCGTTTCACAACCAGGCTCTATCTTTTCTGACGACTTCCATCTCGCTGCCTGCGCGGTAAGCGAAATTATCCTCACCCCGGCCAACGCGCTTCCGTTTCGACCTCACTTCCCCCACCCTTCAGGGGTGCATCGTGAGGTAACTTTGGGTTCCAACCAGATTCGCCACGTCCTGTTCGATTTCGACGGGACCCTCTCCCTGATCCGAGCCGGATGGGCGGTGGTCATGGCGCGCCAATGGCAGGAGTATTTGCCGCCGGTGCCCGGGGAAAACCCCGAGGACTTGCGGGCCACCATCAAGTCGGAGATTTGGCGGCTCAATGGCAAGCCCAGCATCCATCAAGCAGCCCGACTGGCCGAGTGGATCCAATCCCGTGGTGGTAAGGCACTCACCGCCGAAACGTATGAAGCGGACTACCAGGAAAGGCTGGCAGCCGTCATCCATTCCCGGCTGTGGCCAGTCCAAACTGGAACTGAAGCTCCAGACGCCTTCCTGGTTACCGGCGCCCGGCGCCTGTTACAAGATCTCACGGAAGCTGGACTTATTTTGCACTTGGCCAGCGGCACGGTCCTGGGCTACGTGCTGACTGAAGCCCGCGCTCTCAAAATAGATCACTTCTTTGAAGGACGCATCCATGGCCCACGTGACGTCAACGACAAGGTATTTTCCAAACGGGCCGTCATTGACGCCCTGCTGGTCGATTGGAAGACCCCGGGCTCCAGTCTCGTGGCCTTTGGCGACGGACACGTTGAAATACAGGAGACCAAGGCGGTGGGCGGCCTCGCGATCGCCGTGGCCAGCGACGAGGAAGACTGGCGATCCGGAAAAATAGACGAGCCCAAACGCGATCGACTCAGGGCAGTGGGCGCAGATTACTGCATTCCAGACTACCAAGACCGGAAACGGATCCAACAAACCCTGGGAATTCCGTCGAAAATAACCCAGAATTGAGTCCCTTGGGCAAGCCACATATAAAGCCCTTTCTCACGCGTTTTGCTTCACTCGGAATGGACAAACCCCTTTCGGCTGCCGATATTCATTCCGAACCAAGGACGCGCG
>DATJII010000324.1:0-2905 GCA_035493435.1 Candidatus Limnocylindria bacterium
AAACGCGGCGCCCAAGAGCCCAACAATCAGAATGCTGGTGGGAATCGGTGTGCCCTCAAAATATTTTACCTTCCCAGATTCGCCGGAGAGTGCCGCCGCCGTCACATTAAAACGGGCAAGGCGGCTAATCCCGCAGACAACGAAATACACTAGAATCACTATGTCCCATGCCCCTCGCAAGCCCAAGGTAAAGCCCAACACGGCGGGCGCAACTCCAAAGGAGACAACATCTGCTAGAGAGTCCAAATCAGCACCAAGGACCGAGTGCCGACCGGACTTTCGACTCCAATAACCATCCATGATGTCGCAGCCCAAAGCGGCAAAAAGAAGAAGAAACGCAATCCAGAAAAACTGATTTCTTCCCTCAGCGATATAGTTCAAGCACAAAAAGATGGAGATGGTGCCACAGCTGCCATTCGCCAAGGTGAAGAGATCTGCCAGGGTGTACGATCGCAACATTGACAGATGCTTTTTGGGCGGGCCCATGAGCTTATTCTATTAGCTA
Source organism: Candidatus Limnocylindria bacterium (assembly GCA_035493435.1). Classification (GTDB taxonomy): domain Bacteria; phylum Verrucomicrobiota; class Verrucomicrobiia; order Limisphaerales; family UBA9464; genus DATJII01. The sequence goes on from DATJII010000324.1 coordinate 506, forward strand.
ATCAGGGAAGTTCCAGGTCGTGCGACTGACGGCTAAGAAGCGTATGCGAGCGAAGGTGACCGCGATCCGCGACAAGCTCTGCTTCGTTGGCGCGTGGCTTCAACGGGTCTCGTTGGCGCGTGGCTTCAACGGGTCCTGAATGGCCATTTTGCGTACCATGCAGTTCCGGCTGCGATTGGATGGCTTTCGCTGCACCGGCACCTTCCACATACGGCCCGTAGCCGTTGGGTGCGGAGGGATAGGTTGTTCTGGGAGTGGAGGCTCCGGTTGAGGAACATCTGGCGGCGGGGGTTCACCAGGCCTGGGTGGAGGCTGGGGATGAGGTTCTTGAGCCAAAGGCTGCTGTCTCACAGTCGAAAGCATATCAGCGTCGCTGCTCCGGTTCAACCCCTGGCACACCCCTGGCACGCTCTGCGGTCATCTGCATGGCAAAAAAGGCCCCCCTGGCATCGAGCAGGTCAATACCTTCCTTGGCCAAGCGCTGGAAGCCGGCCTTCCGTTACGAGGGTATAAAACATTTTGTGTAAGTGGCGTTTTCCTGGAAGATAGGAGAACGCATGTCAGAACCGACGAAGCTGGAATCTGCATTAGATGAGTTATTGGCGGGCAAGACGACGGAAGAGATTGCCGGGCCAGAGGGTCTGCTCAAGCAGCTGACCAAAGCTCTGATTGAGCGTGCGATGAACGCCGAACTGAAGCACCACCTCGGCTATGAGAAGTACGCGCTAGAAGGGCGCGGGAGCGGCAACAACCGCAACGGAAAGAGCCGGAAGAAAGTGCAAGGGGACTTCGGCGCAGTGGAGATCGAAGTGCCTCGAGACCGCAACGGGACCTTCGAGCCGAAAATCATCCCCAAGCACGAACGGCGTTTTTCCGGTTTTGACCAGAAGATTTTGTCGATGTACGCGCGCGGCATGAGCACACGCGACATCCAGGGCCACCTGGAAGAGATGTATGGGGTCGAGGTCAGTCCGTCGCTGATCAGCGAGGTGACCGATTCGGTGATGGAGGAGGTGCGGGCGTGGCAGAATCGGGCGCTGGATCCGATTTACCCGATCGTCTATTTGGACGCGCTGTTTGTGAAGATGCGGCATGAGGGGAGGGTGGAGAATCGGGCAGTATTCGTGGGAATCGGAGTGAGTCAGGAAGGGATTAAAGAAGTCCTGGGATTGTGGACGAGCGCCACGGAGGGAGCCAAGCTGTGGCTGCAGATTCTGACCGAACTGCGCAACCGCGGAGTGCAGGACATCCTGGTGGCCTGCGTGGATGGGCTGAAAGGATTCCCGGATGCGATAGGAGCGGCCTATCCGAAAACGACGGTGCAATTGTGCATAGTACACATGGTGCGCAACAGTCTTGCGTACGTGAACTGGAAGGAGCGCAAGAAGGTAGCGCAGGATCTGCGGGCGATCTACCGGGCGGCGACGGCGGAACAAGCCGAGCAGCACCTGGTGGAATTCGAGGAGCGATGGGACGGCAAGTATGCCGCGATCGGAAAAATGTGGCGGCGGCACTGGGCGGGGATCGTGCCGTTGTTCGCCTATCCGGAAGAGATTCGGCGGGCGATTTACACCACCAATGTGGTCGAGTCGCTGCACATGACCTTGCGGAAGGTCATTAAAACGCGCGGCTCATTCCCGAGTGAAGAAGCGGCGCTGAAGCTGCTGTATCTGGCCCTGCAAAATGTCTCTAAGAAATGGAAGGCGGCGACGAGCTGGCGAACGGCGCTGAATCATTTCACCCTGCTCTATGGCGACCGGATGGAGGCGGCCTGGAACCGACCGGCACGCTAGAAGACCGGCCCTACGCGCCAAACCCAGGCGCTCCGGTCCGGCCTGCTAGCGTAAAATCAGGAAAGCTTGCCAGCGGCTGGCTGGCGGAATATAGCTGCGGAGAATCGCTACTTACACAAAATCGGAAACACTACCTTTTCGGCGTATTCACTCACCCTACACCGCGGCATGATCGAGTCCGTGAGGAATTGTTGAGTTTTGTGTCAGGAAAGGGTGACAGTTCCACTCTACTGGAGTAAGCCGGCGAATCGTTCCAGGACCCAGGTTTCAGGCTCGCCGCCTCCCGACCGGGCGGTGAAGCCGATGCGCCGCCCATCCGGATGCACCGACAACTCCTGCGTGCCTTTCATCGCCAGGCCGGTGTTCTCTGGTTCACCGCCATCCGCGGACACGCGCCTTTCCTCCGGAAATAGGGACCGTCATGAGGGCATTGCCGCTGAAAAACGCCACCTGGCTGCCGTCCGGCGATAACGCCAGGCCTCCCCGGTCTGCTCGTGCTGCCAGTTCTCTTGTGCGGCCGTTATCCATGTTCCGCAGCACAATTGCCCCGACATCTGTCCATGAAAAATAAAGGATCGACTTCCCGTCCGGACCCCATACTGGATTG
>DATJII010000325.1:0-4580 GCA_035493435.1 Candidatus Limnocylindria bacterium
TCTTCGAGTCTGTGGAATAAGCGCTTTTGCCACGGGCGGGTATAATGCGCATGTGGTGGTCAGGGAATCTCCCTCGCCCAGAAAGGCGTCGCCGACATCGGGCGTGGGCCCATTCATCTGCGTGTTCTCGGCCCGCTGCGAGAAGGACCTTCGCGCGCAATTGCGTTCAATATACGGCTATTTGGGCGACCATCCTGACACCGACCTATCCCGTCTTGCATATACGTTACAATTAGGACGCAAGGCGATGACTTTTCGCGCGGCCTTCGTGGTTTCAACGGTCGGGGAATTGCGTGAACATATCGCGTCTTTGGCGAGAGATGGGAAAAAGCGGCCGGGCTGCCATTGGGGTTCGGCTTTGGATAAAGCGGTGGCTCGCTTCAGCCACACCGACGCGGGGCTCGAGCAAATCTCGAAGCTTGCGGAGGCCCGTGAATTGGAAAAGCTGGCGGAACTTTGGACCCGGGGCCACGAGATATCCTGGTCGGTGTTGTGGGTCGGACAGCCAGTTGCGCGTCTCGCGGGATTACCGACCTATCCATTTGCAGGTGATCGTTACGGCTTGCCTGGCGGGATGATGTGGAAGGACATAAAGGGTCCTTTGGTTCGCCGGACCATGTTGCATCCATTGCTGGGTGAAAATAGTTCGAACCTGGGAGAGCAGCGCTACAGCACCGTCTTTACCGGCGAGGAGCCGTTTTTTACCGATCATATTGTCAATGGACAGCCCGTCTTTCCGGCTTCGGCCTGTCTCGAAATGGCACGGGCAGCGATCCAACTCGCCTCCCCGAAAGCGGTTGCTGGCGCGTCCCAGGTACAATTGCTGGGAGTCGCTTGGATTCGCCCGCTGAATCCGGTACGGGGAATCGCTGTTCATATCCGGCTGGTTCCCGATACCGGGGGCGATATCTTATTCGAGATCTACCGAGAAGGAACAGTTGCCGGAGAAAACGCCGAGGTATTCTGCCAAGGGCGCGCCCGTATTGGAACGGCGAAGGCGGTGCCGTCTATGGACGTTGAGTCCCTGGTCAAGGATCGTGCGACGCTCATTCCGGGAGCCGCCTGTTATGAACGGTTGCGACTGGCGGGAATGGACTACGGGCCGGCCCATCAGGCAATTGAATCACTTTCCGTCGGGCACGGGACTATCTGTGCCCGACTAGTCATGCCCCCAATAGTCGTCGAGATGCGCGACGAGTATGTGATTCACCCAAGCTTGCTGGATGGAGCGATCCAGAGTTTGTTGGGCATGGGGGCCGAGGGCGTGAAGACTGACGGGACGGGGGCGAAGGTAGGATTGGCTCCGTTCGCGGTGGAAGCTGTCGAAGTCCACGGACCGTGTCGTGAGTCGTCCTGGGCGGTGATCGTTGAACAGCCACCCGCCGCAGGTGCCAGTGGGCGCTTGCGTAAGTTTGATGTCGATCTATGTGACGATCTTGGGCGGGTGTCGGTGCGAATGAAGGGCTTGGCATGCCGTTCACTTCTCCCTAACTCCGAAATGCCCGCCGACCGGGCGTTGCCTAAGGCTGCGACGTCCGATGCGCCGAATGGTTTGATGCCAAATGGCAGTGGAGGGGCCTACACCGAGGAAGTTGTCCGCTATGTCAAACGCCAAATCGCGTCAGTATTGCGGACCTCACCCGACCAAATGGACGCCGATTCACCGTTGGAAGACTACGGCATCGATTCGGCAATGGTGGTCGCCTTGACCCAGCATCTGGAGAAGACTTTTGGAGTTCTCGATAAGACACTCTTTTTCGAATACCGGAGTGTGAGGGAATTGGCGGGCTACTTCCTGAGGTCGTTTCCCAGTCGTCTCCAGAGCCTGCTGGGGAAAGGAAACGGGAATGGCAAATCGGCTCATACCGTGGGCACTGTGGCGGACGAGCCTGTTCCGATTTCATCGTCTTCCACGCTTCCCACGGCTCGCTTCATCACCGGACCCGTTGCCCCCGCGAGCCAATCGGGTGCCATCGACATTGCCATTATCGGGGTGTCCGGTCGTTATCCTGGAGCTCGAAACTTGGAAGAATTCTGGGAGAACCTCCGCGCCGGTCGGGATTGCATCACCGAAGTCCCGAAAGAGCGCTGGAATCACGACGTTTATTTCGACCCGGAAAAGAAAAGGCCGGGCAGCACCTATAGCAAGTGGGGCGGATTCCTGGACGGGGTCGACGAATTCGACGCGCGTTTCTTCAATATCTCGGCCTGGGAAGCCGAAATGATGGATCCGCAGGAGCGGCTGTTCCTGGAATGTGCGTTTTCCGCCATTGAGGATGCGGGCTATACCCGTGAGGGGTTGAGTTCCCAAGGCCAGGGCCGCGTGGGCGTGTACGTGGGAGTGATGTACGAGGAATACCAGCTCTACGGCGCGGAGGAGACGGTGCGGGGACGTCCGCTGGCCCTGTTCGGGAGTCCGGCTTCGATCGCCAACCGGGTTTCGTATTTCTGCAATTTCCGGGGACCCAGCCTGGCGGTGGATACCATGTGTTCCTCGTCGTTGACCGCGATCCACCTGGCTTGCCAGAGCCTTGCCCGGGGCGAGTGCCGCGCTGCGATGGCGGGGGGCGTCAACGTGTCCGTCCATCCTAATAAATATATTGTGCTTGGGCAGGGCCGGTTTGTCTCCAGCAAAGGAAGGTGCGAGAGCTTTGGCGAAGGGGCCGAAGGCTACGTTCCAGGTGAGGGAGTGGGCGCCGTGATTCTAAAGCCGCTCGCGGCCGCGCTGGCCGATGGCGATCGTATTTACGGGGTGATCAAGTCCACCGCGGTGAACCATGGGGGAAAGAATAATGGCTATACCGTTCCCAACCCCCAGGCCCAGGCCGAGGTTATTGAATTGGCCCTCGGCGAATCTGGCATTTCACCGCGCACAATCAGTTATATGGAAGCCCATGGAACGGGTACCTCACTGGGGGATCCGATTGAGATCGCCGGGTTGAAGAAGGCCTTCGAAAAATATACGGGCGAATACGGCTTTTGTGCCATTGGTTCGGTTAAGTCGAATATCGGCCATTGCGAAAGCGCCGCCGGGATCGCCGGCCTGACGAAGGTGCTGCTGCAGATGGCCCACGGCCAGATCGTCCCGTCCTTGCACTCCGCGACCCTGAATCCAAACATCGATTTTGACCGCAGCCCCTTTGTGGTCCAACAGGAATTGACGGACTGGCCCAGGCCCGTCATCGAGGTGGAAGGTGTCTCCCGCGAGTTTCCTCGGCGTGCCGGGTTGTCTTCTTTTGGCGCTGGTGGATCGAATGCCCATGTGATTATAGAGGAGTTCAAAGCCGAAGACGTCGACGGGAAGGATCGCCCCGTCGGTGCGGGCATGGATTCCGGTCAAGCTGAGCAGGCCTCGGTGTTCGTGCTATCCGCCAAGACCGCACCTGCGTTACGCGAAGCTGCGGACCGGTTGCTCCGTCATCTCCAGGGCATGGAGTCAGTTCACCCTCCGTCGCTGGCGGATTTGGCCTATACGCTTCAAACGGGCCGAGAGGCGATGGACGAACGTTTGGCCTTTGTTGCCCGCAACCACGCCGAAGCGCAAGCCAAGCTGGCCAGTTTTCTCCAAGGTGGTACCGGAGAGGATTTTTACCAGGGGCGTGCGGGGAAGAATAACGAACTGTTATCGATATTCGGCTCCGACGAACAGCTCCAAGGAGTCATTGCTTCGTGGGCCCGGGAGCAACACTATTCCAAACTGCTGGATTTGTGGGTGCGGGGCTTGAATATCCATTGGAGCCAACTCCATGTCGGGGAGAAGCCTCGTCGAGTGAAGTTGCCTGGCTATCCATTTGCCCGTGAGCGCCACTGGATCGTCAAGACTGAGGTACCTTCGCCAAAGGATCTTTTTGATTCCGCCTTTTATGAAAACCTTTTGCACGAAGTAGCCGAGGGAACAGTAAGCGTGGAGGATGGTGTGGCGCTGGAACACCAACATGTCCACGGGCAAAATGGTGAATCGCGAACAGGTCGCGTCGGAGAAACTGTGGCGTCCCTATAGAATGAACGATTTCATCCAAAACGTCTTCGCACAGGTGCGGCAGGGGACCCTCTCGCAAGAGGAAGCTCTCCGGCAGATTCGCGATTTCCGCACCAAGGGACTGTCGTCCGCGCAACCCGTCGTAACGGCGCCTCTGCCGAAGAAAAGTGTTCCGCAGGACACCACAACCGAGCTTCATCCACTCTTGCAAGGAGCCACCAGATTGATGCCGGTGTGGGATGTGGTGCCCACGGTGGAAATGTCCGCTGGCGGAGTGCCGATCTTGGGCACGGTGGCAATTGGGGCTGCTGGGTCGGATTGGACGACGATTCGAAGTCTCTATCCGTCGGCCCGACGGGTCGAATTTCCATCGGATGGATCGGCGGACGGGTTGCTATCGGAAATAATGGCGGGCGGTGAAGTTCGTCATTTGGTTTGGTTAGCTCCGGTTCCCACGGCCGGCACGTGTGATGACGAGAAACTCATAGCCGACCAACAATCGGGAGTTCTCGCAGCCTTCCGGTTCGTCAAAGTGTTGCTTCAGTCGGGTCTCGGTTCCAAGGAATTGGAATGGACCTTGATCACTCATGGTGCGCACCCG
>DATJII010000326.1:0-28911 GCA_035493435.1 Candidatus Limnocylindria bacterium
TCGATCATCTTGGGAAAACCACGTGCCGGTCCCCATACTGCCTTAGGGATATGAATAAGGGGTGATGCGGGCTCCAGAATTCCGGAACCCGCGGCGGGTTCCCAATTCGCTTCAACCTGTCTGTTATAATCTGTGGAAATCCGCGTAATCTGTGGATGAATCCCTTTTCCCTGACGGGCGGGTATCTGGCCTAAACCCGCGACCGCCCGTTACTTCCCTCTCGTTTCGAGAAAATACTTATAAGCCGCCTGCATGGAGACAAAAGCCAGATCGCTGGGATTGACCGTGTCCGGTGCCACCCACTCCACTTCCTGGACTTCTTCCTCCTGGGTGTGGGCCGATTTTCCGTCTGACCGGGCGAGAAAGTAGATGTCGAGGACGGGGTAGGTGACCTCGCGGTAGTCGTACCGATTGGCTTGGGAGCAGAGGAACTGGAGATCCGTTACTTCCAGACCGACCTCTTCCCGAAGCTCACGCCGAATGCCGTCTTCCGCCCGTTCCCCAATATCCACGAATCCACCCGGCAACGCCCATTTTCCCTTGGAGGGCTCCTTGGCCCGCTTCACTAGCAATACTTGTCCGGCAGGGTTCAACACCAGGCAGGCAGTAGCAACCGTGGGATTGAAGTAGAAGAGGAAGCCACAACCATGGCACTGCAGCCGACCACCCGCGTTGGGGTGGCCGACGGCCACTCCGCAACGCGGGCAATGCTTGAAGATCTCAACGGGCAGCATGGGAGCAATCAGTCCGGCTACGCGCTAAGTTTTTCCGTGTTGATATACGGACGAAGGGCTTCGGGGATGATCACCGAACCGTCTGCCTGCTGATGAGTCTCCACCAACGCCACAAACAAGCGGGCCAAGGCTGTGCCGCTGCCGTTCAGGATGTGCGGGAAACGGTTCTCACCAGCTTCGGTCTTGTACCGCATACCCATCCGGCGGGCTTGATAGTCCTCGCAATTGGAGCAACTCGACACCTCCAGGAATTGATTCTGGCCGGGCGCCCAGACCTCGATGTCATACGTCTTGGCCGAGGCAAAGCCCATGTCCCCGGTGCATAGGTTGATGACGCGATAGTGCAGGCCCAGAAGCTGGAGCACCTTCTCGGCGTTGTTCACCATTTTCTCCAGCTCTTCGTAGCCGATTTCCGGCGGCACGATCTTGATGAGCTCCACTTTGTCGAATTGATGGATGCGGATCATACCCCGAGTACCCAAACCCGCCGCCCCCGCTTCCGCGCGGAAGCACGGCGAATAGGCCACGTATTGGATGGGAAGCTGTTTTTCCGCCAGAATCTCCTCGCGATGGATATTTGCCACCGGGGCTTCGGCGGTGGGCAACAGGTACAGCTTACCCATGGTAGAGGCGTCCAAGCCTTCCTGAACCGCATAGGCTTGATCCCGGAACTTGGGAAATTGGCCCACGCCAACCATGCAATGCTCGCCGATGATATACGGTGGGGCTATCTCCTTATAGCCGTGCTGGGTCGTGTGAAGATCGAGGAGGAAATTGATCAAGGCCCGTTCAAGTCGTGCGCCCCAACCTGTGTAAAGGAGGAAGCCGCTGCCGCTGAGTTTGGTGCCGCGGGCAAAATCGATCAGCTTCAGCTTATCGCATAGCTCGATGTGGTTTTTCGGCGTGAAATCATACGCGGGCTTGCTGCCCCAGACCCGAATCTCCGGATTTTCCTCGGCCGTTTTGCCCAAGGCCACCGAGGCATGGGGGAGGTTGGGGATCCGCAACAAGATCTCGGTTCGTGCGGCATCGATAACCGCCACTTCCTTGTCCAGTACCGTAATCCGATCACCCTTATCCCGGACCTGACTCTTGATCGTCTCAGCTTCGGCAGCCTTCTTTTGGGCCATCAACGCCCCAATATCCTTGGAGAGCCGGTTTCGGTCCGCCTTCAGTGATTCGGTCTCTGCCAGGAGGGAGCGACGCTTCTCGTCCAAAGCCAACACTTCGTCCACCCGGGCTTCGTCACCTCCATGGCGCGAAGCGAGACGTTCACGTACGAATTCGGGCTTTTCCCGAAACAGCTTGATATCCAGCATGGGTGGGAGGCTAGGAGAGGGAGGCGGGAAAGGGAAAGCGAGAAGCGCAGAGTTTGTACCGCGCGCTCCATTCCTTGGGATTCAGGACTCCATGGTGGAATAGCTGGCGCAATGGGTCCGAGCAGGGCAATTTGGGAATCAATCTTTCCCGTAAACGCCATGAAATCACGGTTCCCTTGGTGGTGCTTGATAACGGTTGCACTCTTCTCTCGGAGTAGTCGGGCCGCCGACGAAAAGAATCCCGAGAATTGGAAATGGAATGATCCCAAAGAGTTGGGGATCACCGGATTGCACCACGCCACCTTGGAGAGTCCCTCCATGAAGCGCACGGTCGGCTACCAGGTTTACCTTCCGCCGCAATACGAGAAGGAGCCGAGCCGACGATTTCCCGTGGTCTTGTTCCTGCACGGCGCCGGAGGCACGGAAAGTTCCGACGCCGGACTCGCGGCATCGGTGCATCGGGAAGTCGTGGCCGGGACTATCGATCCTGTCATTTATGTCTTTCCCAACGGAGGACAGACCAGCGGTTATCGAGACTGGAAAGAGGAACGTGGCAATGTGAAGTCAGAAACGCTGTTGATTCGAGAGCTGATACCCGAGGTGGATCGGTTGTACCGGACGATCGCAACCTCCGAAAGCCGTGGGATTTGCGGATTCTCGATGGGTGGCGGTGGCGCGGTGCGCCTGTGTCTCAAATACCCTGAAATCTTTGGCGCCGCAGCCTCGCTGGCGGCAGCTTTGGACGAGTCTGCCACAGCCAATGACGGCGATAATTGTTATCAACACGCGTCGGCGCTATCGCCCGCCAATCGGGCTCGCCTCCGTTTGTATTTGGTGGTGGGCGAGGATGACTTCCTTTATCCGCGCCATCCGCCCTTCTTGAAGCACACCAAGGAACTGGGCATCGCGACGACTTGGGTCGTGCATTCGCAGATGGGCCACGACTTAGGGGCGCTCACCCGGTTTTCCGGCGTGGCCATGATCCGGCAATTGTCAGGGCAACTTCAGGCGGGAGAGGGAAAAAAGATAAAATAAGCCACCTATATATCCTCGAACGAAGATATATAAAACCAGTTCGAAAATTACCCTGCCCGATAGGAGCAGGGCACCGCGACGCCCGGGCTCCACGGCCAACTGGGGCATGCAAAACCCCTGATTTTTCCGGGATTTAGACCGAATCCAACCGATAAGAGGAGCCAGCGGCCAAAAGGTTCCCAAAAGAATCCCAAAGATTCCAGGACGATGGAATCCTCTATTTCTTACTTGAGTTTATTCCCGAAATGGTTATACGCAAAGGCCGTAACAACTCCTTTATGAAAAGACCTCTCATTGCCTTCTCCGGCTTGATGCTCGCCGCCACCCTGGCACATGGCTCCATTTTTGACTTTGTGGCCACGCTGGATGGTCCGTCGGAGTCACCCGCCAATGCTTCCCCTGGTGTCGGGGCGGCCACCTTCCAATACGACGACGTGGCGCATACCCTTTCCATTGATGTGACTTTCTCCGGGCTGACCGGCAACACCACGGCCTCTCACATTCATGCGGCAACCACCATCCCAGGGGTGAGTACTGCAGGCGTGGCCACCCAGACTCCGTCCTTCACGGGTTTCCCGCTTGGCGTGACCAGTGGTTCGTACAGTCACACCTTCGATCTCACGTTGACCTCCAGCTTCAACTCTGCGTACGTCTCCGCCCACGGCGGAACGGCCGCCGGAGCCGAAGCGGCTCTCTTTACCGCGATGGAGGATGGCAAAGCCTACTTGAATATCCATACCACGACCTTTGGGGGCGGCGAAATACGGGGATTCCTCCAGGAAGTACCCGCAGTTGTTCCCGAACCCACCACCACTTGCGTCTTGGGTGCCGGGGTGCTCGGCGCTTTTGCTTTGGCTCGCCGCTTCCGCTCTGGAAGCCGGAAGTAACGGCTGAGGTCAGTGGATTTTTGCGATCGGAACCCATTACGTATACGAGACCGGGCTGAAGAGCTCGGTCTCGTTTGTTTTCCGTCCCAAGGATCGACACTTGGGCATCGATCCACGGCTTCAATCTGATCAAAATCGCCAGGTGATCCCCGCATTGACTCGAAAATCCGGCACATTCTGGAATCCCGGCCCCCCCGCTTGTACGGCCAGATCGGTCCCCAGCAAAACACTGAGATTGGACCGCCACGTAAAAACCAGTTGTGGCCCAAGATACCAAACGGTTAACCCGGTCTGTCCCGATTCTTTGCCGCGAAAGGAGTCGGATCCGCGAGTCTCGTAAACCGTATTCAGTGCCAACGACAAGGTGCGTTTATTTTGCAGCCAAAGAAACGCGCCTGGCCCGCCTGAAAGAATCAGCGCATCGGCATATTGATAGTGCCCGGCTCCTTCGGTTCGCAGGTAGTACTGGGCCTGCAAGTTAAGGAAGAGCCGATCCCACCGGGTGGTGGTTGTGGCTCCTAGAATGCCGTCCACCGAGCCAGAGCCGAGCGAGATATCGTGCAAGTGGATGCCGCTGACGATGGGCCCCAGCGCGTCATGATTGTGTCCCGGACCCACAACCGTCTCGTAGTGGTCGATGCTCTGTTGCAGTTCGTCAAGATGAGCCGGATCGCCCGTTGGCAGCTTGATGCCTCCCAGCAGGTTCGCAGTGAACCCCCATTTCATCTGGGAGACGTCGTAGATTCTCCACCGTCCCACTAACGAGAGGTCTCCCAGTCCAGTCTCACTCTGGTCATGCTGGGTTCGAGTAAATCCGCCCACCAATTCACTGAAACGATAGCGTTCGTGGACCACGGGAAGATTGAGGCTCAGCCCGAATTTCTCGTTGAAGTTCCAACCTGCCACCACGTGGGTGATCGCCTGTTCCAGATAATCAGGGTTGGCTCGATGGAATTTGGTACCGTTGAACTGTTCGGTTCCATACCGGACAAACTGTTCCGCGACGGTGAGGGTTAATCCGGAGGTGTATTCGCCTTTGGCATCGGACGCCCGGTAAATGGCGCAGAGCTCACAGGCTTCCACCGAGATCGCACCTGCCAGAGACCACGTCACGGCGAACAGGCAGCGAGTCATTGGTCTCACCGACTTGAAAGGTGTCATGGCGTGGCGACCAAACGAAAGAACCCCACCGCTCCATTGGTAAACGAATGGAACACGATATAATGGCCGTCAAACGGGAAATCTTCCACTGAGTAGATAGGCTTCCAAACCGGCGGATGCGCGGAAGTCACATTAGTGCAAAATTGCAGCTCGTACCGCCGGTTCGCCTCGGTGTCAAAATGCACCAAAACCCCCTCTTTCAGGTAGGGCTCAATGAGGAAGAATTGCGGTGGTCCACCCGCCTGCAACGTGAAAAACGTCATCAGGGAAGCCATTCCGACTTTTGCCAAAGGGGAGGTCAGGTGCATTAAGACTTGGGAGCTTGCCGATGCGCCAAGTCTTCTCCCGTTCCGACCTTTTGGCAAATAGGGAAATATTCCCGGGCACGGAGAAAAAACTCTGAGGGTGGACGCCAGCATCCAACTAAGACGCTGGAACCGGCGTGCCGGTTCCAGCGTTTCTTCAGATTCGCAGTCTGGCCGAGCAACGGCCCAATCTACGGTGCCACGACGCGGTAGAACTGCTGCGAGCCAGTGATTTCTTCATCCGCTACCGAAACGTCACCCGTGCCGAATTTCACCTGCTTCCAGTCCGTCCAATTCTCCAAAGCGTTCGCCCGTTGTATTCTCGCGTTCGTTCCCGGGATTCCACGCAAATCGAACTGGAACCACCCTCCGCTGAATCGTTGGGCCAACGGGGTATAGGCGGGGGAATCTTCGAATAGGGGAAAGACGTAGGAATCACCGGTTCGGTATGATGGAAAGGTCATCCCTGAGGTCACCACGATCTTTCCGTCCGTGAAAATCTCCGTCGCGGGAAATGTGGAATTACCGCCGACACGGACCGCCGCCGCGGCATCGCTCACGTCGAAGACGTCAAGGCCGTATTGAAAACGGCCCGCATAGAGATATTTCCCCACGACGAGCCCGGTGGTTCGGTAGATGCCATCGGAATAAGACGATACAAGTTTTGGATTTGAAGGATCGGACAGCGAGAATATGGAAAAACCGTCAAGCGGGAATCCAATGACAAAAAGGTGAGTGTCATTTGCGATGACCCGTTGTGGCGCGGTGCCGAGATCCAGGGTATGACGAAGCACCATGCCTTCGGGGTCGCTTACCTCGAGTGTCTTGAGAGATTTCCCGGAAAGCGTATATAGCCATCTGCCCTTTAGCGTCAGGGCTTGGCATGGTCCATTTGTCATATCGGCACTGGAATTGATGATCCTGGGATGCAAAGGGTCGGAGATATCGATCCGCCAGACCACGCCGTTGCCCGTGTCGCCGACATATGCGGTGGTGGCGTCTGCACTAAGGGCGCTGGCATTTCCAAGAAGGGTGACGCCATATTTCCCGATTGGAAAGCTGGAAACTATTCTGGGCTTGCCTCCTTCGGGAAGATCGTAAACGGCAAACGTATCGGAACTGAATGTGGCAACCGCGCGATCCCCCGCCGGAGTAAGTCCACGAATGGCATAATCCGAATAGGTCGGCTTGTTGGTGGGGGCGGTGACTTCGGAAAGAGGATTCCGGAGATCCACGGACGGCAGTGGCGGGACGGCATCGAAGGTATAGAAATAGTTATTGGTACGATCATAATCAAAATCACCCCAGGCACTCAGGAGTGCAGTATCGTGGCTGAGTCCAACCACCCTCGCCGAATTGAACTTGTTCACCGGAAAGTAACTGGCAGGCGTACCGATATCCAGCACCCGCATCACAATACGCATATCGGAACCGAAGCCTTGCATGGTTTCGAGATAGGCATAGCGTTCCGAGGCAGCCAGCACTGCTGTAAGTGTCGTCTTGCTCGCCGGTGCAAAACTGTAGGTACCCAGTCGATGGATCCCGGCCGGCTCAGATGCGGAATGGATACTTACGAGATTGCCAGTCCCTGTGATAAATCGATCCTTCACAGGAAGCAGTTGCGATCCTGGCAAGGGAGTTTCACCGGATAAGCCAATGGTGCCCTCCAAAACCGGGCGATCGGGGCTTCGTGTGTTGTATAACAACAGTTCCGTGGCATTGTTGTTGTTGTCGTTGTTGGCCGCTCCATGCCTCAGATAAAGCCAGTTGTCCCTCTGCCCGAGGAACGAAAACGTTCCTGGAGGTACGGAAACAATGGTTGAAAGATGTGGGTTGGCGGGGTCGGTGAAATCCAGGACTCCAATACCATTGGTCTTTGCCAGGTATCCATAGCGACCCGCCAGGGGAATGGGGACATTGATGTCCGGCATCTGGCCAGTCACCTCAAGGCGGTGCGGATCGGCGATATCGATGATATAGAGTCCCCGGCCGGTAACGACCGCGTAGTGATCCATGGTTTTGAGATAGTACCCGGCGACGTTGCTCACGGCTCCGATTTCATGAGGAGTTGCGGGATTGGACACGTCTATGGCTCGAAGACGGCCCTGCATGATCTGAAACACCAGGGAACCGGCCACCACCGGCTGGCCGAAGGCACCTGGTCCGTCAAGGTGGCCAACAACCTGTGGATTTTTGGGAGAGCTCACGTCGACTACGGTGAGTCCATCTCCACTGACATATAAATAATTTCCCGCGAGCGCACCAGGTTCGATTCCGGGGAACGGTGGAAGCTCGCATTCTCCCGCTATCGACAGTTCCAGCCCTGGACCAAGGCCGTCTGCTGCCAGTCCGGCGCAAGATAGCGCCATAAACGAGATTATAAGTGAAGTGAGTCGGCACTTTTTCATGGTTTGTGAGATGAAGCATGGAGATTGAAGTGTCGGCGCGGGCGCCGCGAATAACCAAGGGTTGATCCGTTATGGGGCGGCAATTCGATAGAAGCCCGTTTTCGCTGTTGTTTCGAGATCGGTCACAAAAACGGGCGCTCCTTCAAAATTCACGGTATGCCAATCTTCCCACCGACCCAGGTGTGATCCTCGCTGGATCCGGGCGTGGGTTCCCGGAATGCCCCGCAATTCGAATTGGAATCCGCCGTCGCGGAATACGGGAGCCAACGGTGTATAGGCAGGGGAATCTTCGAATAGTGGAAAGACATAAGTGTCACCTGCCCGGAACGAGCTCTCGGTAATGGAGGTTGTCACAAGAATCCTTCCGTCCGTGAAAAGACCTGGCGCCGGAAATGTCGAATTTCCTCCGACACGGACGATGGCGGCGGGATTGCTCACATCGTAGATGTCCATTCCGTAATCGCTCCGGCTGGCGTAGAGGTATCGCCCCACCAAAGCCCCGCTGGTATGGGAGATATGCCCGGAATAGACCGAAGAACGCCTGGGATTCACCGGATCGGCAAGTGAAAAGACGGATATTCCGTCCAGGGGCGAGCCAATGGCAAAAAGATTGGTTTCGCCAATGAGCAGTTTTGCGGGCGTGGGGCCAGATTCCAGGGCACTTCTCCGAATCAGATTGGTGGGTCCGGACACATCAAAAACCTCAAGCGTATTTCCGCTGGAGGCATACAACCTATCGCCCCTCATCGCCAGGGCCTTATAGTGGCCGCCACCAGAGGAGGTATCTGGTGCAGCGTAGGAACTGACAATGGCTGGATGTGAGGGATCGGAAATGTCGAGGCGCCAGATTGTGGAATTAATAGTATCGGAAATAAATGCATTACTGGCATTGGCCGCCATTGCGCTGCCGCCCGTGAAATAGGTCGCTCCGAAGTCCTCCAGCGGGCGACTGGAGACCACTTTTGGCCTTCCATTCGCAGGGAATTCGTATAGCGCAAAGGTCCGATGATCGATAATTGCAATCCCGCGTTCGCCTGCAACGCAAAAGCCACTGATTGAGAAGCCGGAAGTGGATGGCTTGTTGGTGGGTATGACAAGGTCTCCCGCCGGATTCTCGAGATTCACCGATACCAGGGGAGGGAAGTCCTCGTCGGTCACGGTGCTATTCGTATTGTCGTATAGCAGGTGTCCCCAGGTGCTCAAGAGAGCCGCATCGTTGTGGATTCCAACCACGCGCGCCGAAGTGAAGTGGTTGACCGGAACATGCGTGGCGGGTGTCCCGATATCTATGAGATATATTTGATTCACCCCCGTCGCTCCGCTTGCACTATAGGCCTGCACGAAGGCGTACTGATCGTTGGCGGCGACGAGGGCCACGTTTCGGGTTCCACCAGGAGGTATCATATAGAAACTGCCCAGCAGGGAGGCATTGGTTGTTCCGTCCGTAGAGAAAACAGTTGCGGAATTGTCGAAAGGGGCGCTCGTGACCAGTCGATTGCCAAAAGGCAGAAGCGGTCCGTCTTGCCGGGCAATGTCCGGGGAGGATGCGATCGGCCCCAGCAGTTTTGGTTGCTCAGGCTGGCTGATATCGTAGACCAGCAACTCCGGGCCGAAGCCGTTGGCCGTGGTATGCTTGTGCCTCACGTAGAGGCGGTTTCCGTATTGCCCTCGCACCGCAACGGAGTCCTCCGCCACTGGAATCGTTTTCAGAAGGTGTGGCTGGGTGGGGTCCGAAAGATCAAGAACGCCGAGTCCGTTGGTTCTGGCTACGTACCCGAATTTACCGGAAAGCTCCACGACCGTGCGGACGTTTTCCATCCGGCCCACCAGATTTGGTTTTTCTGGCAGCGAAAGGTCTATGACGAGCAAATCCTGCCCACTTACAATGGCATAGTGGTCCATTTTCCTTAGATAGAGGCCGGCAACATTGCTCACTGCGCCAATTTCCGTTGGGGCATTGGGCACCGTGATGTCGATCACCCTGAAGCGATCCTGGAGGATCTGGTATGCCAGCGGCCCGGAAACGAGGGGCTGCGAGTGTGCTCCGTCGCCGGGCAGATGTCCTATCGCGTGTGGGTTTGTGGGTGTTGCGATATCCACGATCGTAAGGCCATCACCTCCCAGGTATAAATAATTTCCGACGATTGTCCCGGGAGAGCCGGAGTAGGAGGTGGGTATGTCGCATTGGCCTTTGATCACCATATCGAGACTGGCGGCAGGCCCGTTCGTGTTGGCAACGCCGGGAAGCGCGGTGAGCAACGCAGAGATGGCAGCCACGGCAAGGAGTTTCGGGGAAGCGTGTTGCATGCTTTTGATAATGACTAACGTAAACATAAAGGTCAATGCATGATTACGAGTGAGAGTGTAAAACCAGTGTAAAACGGCGTGCGCCCTGCTCGGTAGCTAAGAATCGCTCTTGTGGAAGGGGTGGGTGCAGATTGTGTATTCGCCAGGAATAGAATGCACTCGGCATTTAGCCCGCTGCCCTTCCGCCCCCCATCGATCTTCCTCGTGACTTCCGGAATGGACATGGGAAGCGATTAAGGGAACGACGGTCGCTCAGATCAAAGGTAAAGGCCCGGACTCCGCTTGCGCGCTTGGCAGGCGTCCGAAATTGCGCTTAACTTCGGGCATTCAAATGCTATCACCCGTCTCTTTAAGCCGGTTTCTGAAGCCTCTTGCCGGGGCTTTCATGGCTACTGCGCTGGGCGCCACCATTGTGGTGCAAGCTGCTGATCCTGAGCCTGTTCGGGGGCCCTTCTGGTCCGGGACCATCATGCGGGGCAAAGATAATCCGGCCGCCATGAAGGGCTTGGCCGTGACCCTTGGTCCGGAGAAGAAAAGCTACGTGGTTTATGACCTCGATACCCTCCGGCTTTCGGTGGCGTGGACCGGTCAGTTTTTGGAGTTTGGCAACACCCTGACCAAGATCGAATGGCCGCCGCCTCCCTCGGTGAAGGGAACGCCGATGTTCTCCACTGCCAATGGACCAGGCTGGGCCGATCGCAAGGGCAACCTCACGGATCCTCGGGCGAAGCATCAGGGTCCATTGCCCAAAGACTGGGCTCACTACGAAGGCGTGTACGTCAATGGTGACCGGGTGGTACTGAAATACACTGTCGGTGGCGCCACGGTACTTGAATCGCCCGAGTATCGCGTGGTCGATGGGCAGAATGCGTTCATCCGCAACTTTGAGTTCACCGATAGTGCGAGGGACGTGGTGCTCAACGTTCTGTCTGCTGAAGGGTTGGAGGTGGTGGCTTCGGCGGAAGGCACCGTGCTGAAGGAGAAGGATCAGCCGCAGGCCACTCTTATCTCCGTTGACGGGGTCAGGAACGTCACCTGGGATTTTACGGACGGGCAATTGCGGCTCAAATTGCCGAAAGTCGCTTCCAATAAGCCGTTCCGTGTGATTGTAACGTCACATGAAATCAAGGAAAAGGTCACGCCCAAGGACTTCCCGAAGTTTACCGACAAACCGGCCGATTTGCGGCTGCTGACCAAGGGCGGCCCGGCCCACTGGCCCGAGACGGTCACGACTCAAGGCAAGCTGGGTACGGAGGATGGGCCGTATGTCGTCGACTCCATCACAGAACCGTTTCCCAATCCGTATAATACCCGCACCTTCTGGGGCGGATTTGATTTTCTGCCCGATGGCCGGGCGGTGATTTGCGCTTTCCACGGCGATGTTTGGATTGTTTCCGGCATCGACGACAAGCTCGATAAGCTAGTCTGGAAGCGTTTCGCAAGCGGACTTTTCCAACCCCTGGGCGTCAAGGTTCGCAATGGCGAGATCTATGTTGCTGGACGCGACCAGATTACGCACCTCAAGGATCTCAACGGCGACGGCGAGGCTGATCTCTACGAGAATTTCAATAACGACACCGTCGTTACACCCAACTATCACGAGTTCGTCCTTGATCTGCATACGGACGCCGAAGGGAATTTCTACTACGCCAAGGGTGCTCCTTGGGAACCGTCGGTTTCGTCGCCGCACCAAGGCTGCCTGATCAAGGTGTCGCGTGACGGTCGCAAGCTGGAAGTTGTGGCCACTGGATTGCGCGCGCCCAACGGCATGACGGTTGGGCCTGATGGCACGATTCTCGTCAGCGACAACCAAGGCCACTGGATGCCGTCATCCAAGTTGAACTTGGTCAAGCCCGGTGGCTTTTACGGCATGGTCCCGTCAGCACAACGCGAGCTGACCTTGCGCTATCCGGATGGCCGGGAGATCAAGGTCAACCCCAGCGATCCCGATGCCCGCAAACAGAACGGCTTAAAGGGCTGGGACAAGGAGATGCCGATTCCGACTTCGTACGACCAGCCCGTGGCGTGGTTGCCCATGCGTTGGGATAACTCCAGCGGTGGACAGACGTTTGTGACCAGCGACCGTTGGGGACCTTGGAAAGGAGCTCCGTTGTTCGCCAGTTACGGCAAGTGCCTTCTTTACGCGGTCCTCATGGATAAAGTGGACGGCACTTCGCAGGCCAGCATGGTTCCGTTTGGGCTCAAGTTCCAAAGTGGAGTGATGCGCGCCCGTTTCAGTGATAGGGACGGCCAGCTTTACCTGTGTGGATTGAAAGGCTGGCAGAACTCCGCCACCCGCGATGGTGGGTTCTACCGTGTTCGTTATACCGGCAAGCCCGTAAAGATGGCCACTGCGGCACACGTCGCCCAGAACGGGATCCAACTCAAGTTCAGCACCGAATTGGACGCCAAGGCGGCCGCCGATCCGGCCAGTTACTCGGTTGAACTTTGGAATTACCGTTACAGCGGCGCCTACGGTTCGCCTGAACTCACGGTCAAAACCCCAGGCAAGGACGGCCACGACAAACTGGAAGTGAAAAACGCCACCTTATCCGCCGATCACAAGCAACTCTTTCTGGCCATTGATGGCTTGCAAGTGGCTGACCAGTATTCAGTTAAGTATCGATTCAGTGACGCCGAGCCGGCTTCGGAAATCATTGGAACGATCCACAAACTCGGCGCACCGATGGCCACGGAATCGGTAAAATAGCCTCGGGATTGTCCCGAGTATTCGTGAGGGACCGTGAAAGGCATTTTCGCGGTCCCGCATTGCGGAATCGGTTCAACTCGCTATTCTCGACAGACGAAATAGGAAAACGACACACATTCACAGATCATGAGCATTCGATTGGGCGATATCGCCCCTGATTTCACGGCAGAGACGACGGAAGGAACGGTCCAATTTCATTCCTGGCTCGGAGACTCCTGGGGCGTCCTGTTCTCGCATCCGGCGGATTACACCCCGGTGTGCACTACCGAACTCGGGACCTTGGCCAAGCTCAAGGGCGAGTTCGCCAAGCGCAACGTGAAGGTTCTCGCGGTCAGCGTGGATCCTATCGATGCGCACCACGGCTGGATCAAGGACATCAACGAAACCCAGTGCACGGTGGTCAATTTCCCCATCATCGCGGACGGTGACCGCAAGGTCGCCACCCTGTATGATATGATCCATCCGAACGCGGACGATAAGGCCACCGTTCGCTCGGTATTCATAATCGGCCCCGATAAAAAGGTGAAGTTGATCCTGACCTATCCGGCCTCTACTGGCCGTAATTTCCTGGAACTGCTCCGGGTTATCGACTCACTTCAGCTCACCTCCAAGTTCCGCGTGGCGACGCCGGCGGATTGGAAAGATGGCGAGGACTGCATTATCACCCCGGCTGTTAAGGATGCCGAAGCCGAGACCTTGTTCCCGAAGGGCTTCCGTCGCGTAAAGCCGTATCTCCGCTACACGCCCCAGCCGAACCGCTAATCGAAGCGGCGGGTTCGCCAGTTTGGCGTAGAAATAAACCAAGGGTGCCACTCGGCACCCTTTTTCGTCTCCGGGCCAACGGTGCTTACTTCCGGTTTCGAACCAGATCCTTCTTGGCTTCCTTTTCTTCTTCCAGCTTGGCGCGTTCAATCACCAGTTGTTTGCGGCCCTCAAAGGCCTTTTCGAACTGTCCTGCAGCCTCGGCGGCGTCAATCTCGCCGTTCATCGCAATCTCCTTTTGGGCGAGCCTCGACTTGTAGAGCGATTCGATGTCGGCAATCTCGGCCTTCTGGACTTTGGTCAGGGTCAAAGTCGGTTCAGATTTTCCCAACCGTTCCATGGCCAATTCGTACGCAGATTTCATATGGACACTCTACGGCACCCGGAGCGCAAAGACAATTCGGCCGAAGTTCGGTTTGCCCTAGAGGACGCCTCGACGCTGGCTTGGGCAAGAACAGGTTCCTATTCGCAAAAGCTTCCCATCGCACACCTCTTCCCCCGATCGTAGCCTGACAAGTCCGTCGTGATACATGCCCTTGTCGATCCTCTTTGGCCAGTGGAACTGCTCCTGCGGGTGGTGCTGGTGTTGGCGCTTTGCTACTGTGCGAGGCGTACTGTTCCCATTGAGTACCTGATAGCCATCGCATTCATCACGCTTCTGAATGGCTTTGGCTGGGATACCGTGGTGCAACTCGCCGGCAACCTCCCGGTTTCGCGGCATTTCTGGTGGATCGAGCCCAATGCGGCCCTTCGCTGGACCGTGGTTGCCTTGGGAGCCCGACTTTGCGCTCGTCGAATCTGGTTGGTGCCGGGGCAACTCGTACAGCCGGGATTCAAGATTATCGCTACGGCAGGTGTGGTTGCGGCTTCCGCAGGATTATTGCAAACGGGATCGCTGTGGTTTTCCAGTCTTCGAGGTCCCCATCGACCGGCTATAATAGCTCTCTACATCTTTATCCATCTAATGCTTCAAGTGGCCATGACGCCTTGGATGCTGGATAAACGCCGCGAAATTCCCACCACCGACAACCGGCCGCTATGGCTGATGCTTTTCTATATCGCGGCAGAGGCCGGCCTCATGATTCGGCGGGCTTGATGATCTCGGTGTCCTGATCCGCCTTGGGTGGTGTCCGTTTCATCAGGAGCTTGGACACCCGCAAGCCATCGAGTTCCAAGACGCGCAGTTCGACGTTTCCCTGATAGACACTGGCACCGACCTTCGGAAAGCCACCCAGTTGTTCAGTCATCCAACCGCTGATCGTGGACGAACCAGCAGCTTCAATCGTTTCCTGGGCAATCTCGGCGACCTCAAAAAGCGGCAACGTCCCATCGAGCATCCACTCGTTCTCGTTGACCCGTTCCACCCGGGCCTTTTCGTGGTCAAACTCGTCCTGGATCTGCCCCACCAGTTCTTCGAGGATATTCTCCAGCGTGACGATTCCGACCGTAGTGCCGTATTCGTCGATCACGAGCGCCAGATGCGACTTTCGTTCAAGAAAGCGGTGCAGCAACTTGGCGAGATGCGCCGATTCTGGCACATAGATAATCTTGCGGGCATAGGGCCGCAGGTCAGCGGCAATCTTCGCGCGATTGCGTGCCGAAAAAAGATCCTTGGTGTGCAGGATGCCAATCGCCTGGTCGAGATCCCCTTTTTCACATAGCGGATATCGCGAATAGCGCATTTGTTCAGCGGTCGCGAGACAGTCCGCGATGGAATCGGAGGTATTGAGGAGCACTATATCCCGCCGCGGTTTCATGACTTCCCGGACGGTCCGATGGGGCAGGTCCAAGGCGTTGAGAACGATGTCGCGACTCAACGGGGACGTCTCCCGGCCACTCAGGGAACTGCCCAGCATGAGTCGCAATTCTTCCTCGGTATGTTCGCCACCATGGGCATTCTCAGGCTCGATACCCACCCGTTTTAATACCCAGATGGACGTGAAGTTCAGCACCCAGATAAACGGATACGAGGCCCGGAAAAACAGATACAACGGGAGCGCCGTCCAAAGCGACGTCGGCACCACGCGCTTGATGGCGATGAATTTGGGAACCTGTTCGCCCAGCACGATGTGGGCGAAAGTAATGATAGTAAACCCGATCGCCACCGAGACGCCATGCCGCCAGGGCGCATTCGCCGCACCGATCCAGCCAAACATGGGCTCCAGCAACGTGCTCACCACGGGTTCTCCAACCCACCCCAACGCCAGGCTGGCCAAGGTAACTCCCAGTTGGCAGGCGCTGAGATAGGGATCCAACTGCTCCAGGATCTTCTCCGATTGTTTGGCTCGACGGCTGCCCTTGCGCGACAGGGGTTCCAACTGCGTCGCGCGGATCTTCACGAAGGCAAATTCCGCCGCGACGAAAAAGCCATTGATAAGCACCAACGCAATGGCTGCGAACAATTGCAGCATCGGCGAACCATTGTGAACTTCAGGGACGGGAGTCACAGGCTCACCTCACCAAAGATTAGCCGGAGGATATCTGCCAGGGAAACCAAGCCGTGCTCCCGACCATCAGGCCCAACTACGATGGCCAGATGATCGCCCGAACGCTGCAACTGCCTCAAGGCTTCCTCCAAGCCCATGCTTTCATCCAGGACCAGGGCCGGATGAAGGAAATCACGGGCGAATTTCTTCGCCGGGTTGGGGTCATTGTAAAGTATATGCCGCAGGTTCACGACGCCGATGATGCGGCGATTCTTTCCTGCGCCATCCCATACCGGCAACCGGGTGTGCTCGCGATCACGGCAGAGCCGAAGGACATCCTCCACGGGCGTTGAGACTTCCACGCTATCCGTCCGGCTTAAGGGCACACCAACGTTGCGAAGCGTCAGGCTTTGCAGGTCCAACACGCGATTGATCAGGCGCTTCTCGGTCGTGCTCAGCGCGGCTCCGGATTCCTGCATGATGGCTCGGAATTCCTTGCGATTGCGGACCAGATTGCCCGACATCGCCGTGCCGCCGGTCATCCACAGCAACACCGCCGCCACCCGTCCGGCCAGGGCGACAATGGGGGACAGGCAGAAATGGACCATCCGGAATAGCCCGACACTCCGCAGCGAGAGCCGGTTGGGAAAGCGTTGGTACAGGGTCTTGGGCAGCAATTCGGCGAAGATATAGATACCCGCTATGACCAGCAGGAAGGATGGCCAGACAAACCACGGCTGATCGGGAAACCACGCGTGCAGGTCGAAAAGCAGGAGCGCCGCTACCGCAAAGTTCGCCAGGGTATTGCCCACCAGGATCGTCCAAAGAAAGTTCTCAGGCGAATCCAGATACTTAAGCAATCGTTTGGCATCCTGGTTTCCCTGTCGGACGAGCCGCCGGATTTGCAGGCGACTGAGGGCATGCGCGCCGGCCTCCATTCCGGAAAGAAAGAAGGACAGGGCGAAAAAGCCCACCACCCCGAACCAATGCCACAGGTCGAGATTCAAGGCGTGCCTCCACCCGATTCTATAATGAGCTCCCGCACCCGCCGCTCATCCGCCGCTTTGATGGTCAGGCGCAAGCCGCGAAAGTGGAATACCTCGCCTGCGCTGGGAACGATCTCCGCCAGCGACAACGCCAGACCGCCAAGCGTTTCGATATCGTTGACCTCGCCAATTCCGGGAAATTCCCGCCGAAAATCACGAATCCGGGCGCTGCCATTAACCCGCCAGCGCCCCGGCGCGATGCGTTCAATGGCAAACCCTTCGGGTTCGCTTTCATGGCGTATAGGCCCAATCACACCTTCCAAGATGTCTTCCAAGGTGACCAGACCCGAGAAACTGCCGTATTCGTCGAGCACCACAGCCAAGCCACGCTGCTGCCGCTGAAGGGCCTCGAAAAGGTTCAGCAGGTTCATGCTCTCCGGCACAAACGAGGGGAACTCCACCGCCATAAATAGGTCCGCCTCCGGGCTCAACAGCAGGGTCCGGGTATTAAGCACGCCGATGATGTTGTCAGGAGATTCGTCGTAGAGTGGGATTCGATGGTGTCTGGCATGCCGGGACGCATAGATCATTTCCTCGATGGGGAGGTCATCTGGCAGCACCGTGATTTGCGGCCGCGGACGCATCACGTCCTTAGCCGTCCGTTGGTCCATCGAGAGGATCTGGAGCAGGATTTCCTTTTCCTGCGCCGCCAGCGCGCCTTGCTGATGGGCAGATTCGATCAGGTCGGCATACTCGTCGGAAGAGACCCCAGGGAGGGGCTTGACCTTGCTTGGGGTAACCTTCGTGAGAATGTCATCGACGATCCGTTGGGCCAATCGCCGAACGGGGGCGGACCAATTCACCATCCGCGCCAGGAGAGGCGAGATGCGAACCGCCCAGGTCTCCGGACTTCGAACCGCCAGTGCCTTCGGCATCACTTCGCAAACGAAGATCAAGCCTAGCACGGCTGCCAGAAGCCAGAGCGCCGTCGCCCAACCGGCTTCCGCAGCCAAGGCAGGGGAGAGAATGATCGCAACAATGAAGGCATTGGAAACTGTGTTGCCCAGAACGATGGTTCCCAGCACTTCTTGAGGCTGTTCGGCCAAGCGGAGAACCGTGTCGGCATTCGCGATCTTCTTCTCCTGCAATTCGCGAGCGCGTCGGTGTCCCAGTGATAACAGGGCCGATTCCGCCAAGGCAAAAAAGAAGCTGACTCCGGCGAGGAGGATCAATGCTAGGATGGCGAATAACGGCATAGCCTTTGGGGACCCATCATTCGGCGGCCTTCGGTGAACCACGCGGGTCGCGGAACAAGGCTAGCCGCAATACCTTCCCCATGACAGCAGCAAATGACCAAGTTGGGGCGAGCGTCAGACTCCGAGTGGCAGGCTCGAATGGGCTAAGCCTCTCCTGGTTGTCCCAGCGCACATGACGCGTCTGCCAAGAACGGAAGGGCGAGACTCCGTCGAGCCCAAACCGACGGCGGGTGGCTTAGCCCCAGAACACAACCCACTGAAACAGAACATCATGCGCCGCACATCGTTCCCACCGGTCTCATTATTCCCGGAACAACCCCAACACCCCGTCCAACCCTACGTGATTCAACGCATGGGTCGCCTGGGCCTGGACCACGGGTTTGGCATGGTACGCAATTCCCACCCCCGCCGCTTTCATCATCTTCAGGTCATTGGCGCCGTCACCGATGGCAATCGCTTGCGTGGGATTGCAACCCAACTCCCCGCACATGGCACGCAACCGCGCTTCTTTGGCGTCTGCATCCACAATGCTTCCCACGACTCGTCCGGTCAGGCGCCCGTTTTCGATCTCCAAGACATTCGCCAACGTGGCATCCAGCCCCAAACGCCTCTCAAGCCGTCCAGTAAAGAAGGTGAAGCCGCCCGAAACCAGCAACGTTTTGATCCCAGCTTTCTTCGCCGCCGCCAACAAAATTTCTGCCCCTGGCGACAGCCGCAACCGCTCATCGTACACCCGCTGCAACGCCGACTCCTCGAGGCCCGCCAGCAACGCCACCCGTTGACGCAACGCTCCCGGAAAATCCAACTCACCCCGCATCGCCGCAGCCGTGATCTGGGCCACCTGCGGCTTCACCCCAACCATATCCGCGATCTCGTCGATGCACTCAATCGTGATCAGAGTGGAATCCATGTCCATCACCAGTAGCCGATAATCGGTCCACCTGCGATAGGCCGGGACCCATGCCCGATCCAGTCGATTCGCGGCGCAATAGGCGTCAATGGCCGGATTTGGCACCACGTTCGTGAAGCGCACGAAATGCCCTGTGCCAGATCCGGTTTCGCCCATCACGGACGCTGGCGAACACGCCGACGTAACCGTGGCGATCAAATCCTTGGGCAACGACGCCCCCTGTACAACCAAGTCAGTCATCGAATGAACCCGCATGGTGAAAGGGATTCGCTTCCGGAGCAAGGGTGAGTGTCTCCAAGTCGACAAGCGGCGAGCGTCTCCTAACACCGCCCTCACTAGGAGTACTAGAGTTGGCCCCAGGGTTGATTGTAGCGGGCTTCCGCTTGCGGGGAAACCTGGCCGATTCATCCGCAAATTTCCGTGGCGGCAAAACCCGACTATCGGTTTTGAATTGAGATCGCATTCAAATCAATTTGCCAAGTCAATAAATGCACCTTGAACGCCAACGATTTCCGATTTCGAATTAACAATGGGCATCTTGGTCACGCGAACCTTTCCGGTCTCGCCGGTCCGAAGATTAATATTGGGTTCGTCCTTGCTAATTATCAATTTCGGCGAGTTCTGAACTTCGAGATCGTCCTTGCGATAAATGGTTGCAAGTTCTTCCGGATAAAAATTGAAATCGGTTTTTCCTATCGCATCTTCCGGGTCGGCCAATCCAAGCTGGTCGGCGAAATATTTATTAATATAAGTAAATTTGCCATCGCAATCTTTTCTGAAAATATTCACCTGAAGATTGTTCATCGCCTCAACCGAAACCCTTTTTCCTTCTTCGATGGTGGAAATCGTCCACGCGGCAAGAGTTGAAATCGGTTTGAGTCTCAGCAGGTGCCCTGAGGTTAAGGGGCACCATTGACCGCTCCAGCAGACAAGCACACCGACATTCTTCTTCGCGTGAATGAGTGGCAGTGCGATCAATGGTCCTGATATATTAAAGAAATCCAGCCCCTTTTGGTTTACTATCGGGCTCTGTCGAGGTTTCGAGATATAAGTCGGCTCGAAGTTCTTGAAAACGTGTGTGGCAAGGGAGACATCCTCTGTCCCATAAGAAAAACTGAGCGCCTTCTCTGGAATCCTGTCTCCACCCGTGGCGATGCATTCAAGACGGCCAGTTTTGCGATTGGGCATATATATAATGGCGCCAGACAAATAAAATAAATCCTTGGCCGTTGCAAGTATCCGGTTCAAAATAGTTGGCAACTCAGCGTCCGGGGCGATGGTTTCCATCTCGGTTTCAATCAGCTTTGACATCACCGTCTCTTCCCACATTATTCCTATGGCGGCAGCGGCATATTGCGCCAGTGATTCCATTCTGCCTTCATCGTCCTTATTGTAATAATTATATGAAAACGATTCAATATTAATAATCCCGATGGGGCGGCCGCCGAGGCAGATACGGACGGCCAACTCGCTCCTTGTCTGGCTGTGCGATTGGTGGTAAAAATTTTCGATGTTTACATTTCCGGTTCTATGAATACTGTCCGCACTTCTCCATAGTGCATGAATAAAGCTCTCTCTTGGAAGGGCAGCTCCCAATGGGAGCAGTTTGCCCTGGCTTTCGGGAAGTGCGCTCGAAACGGGCCCAACCGGTGAGGGATCGGCAATTGCGCGGAGCTTTAACTCGGATGTCTCAATGTCCAACAAAGCAAGATCTCCACGATCGGCGTTCATCACGTCCATGATGCGCCTTAGGATCGCCGCGAGCATTTCTTCCAGCGAGTTTGAACTGTGCATCGTATTCATGATGTCCCGCACCGCGGTTTTATAGCGCTCGGCTTGCACTAAAAGGGAAACCCTATTGGATATAATAGTTCTAAAAATATGAATATCATCTTCCGGCAAGGAGATTGCGTTATGATTAGCGCCTGTCTCGGTGTTTTTGATGACGTTTTCGCAGGAAATCAACCCAAGAAGTCGACCATGCTGATCCCGCAACGGCACTGCAAGAAATGCTGTGAGAACACCGCCGGTTAGGTAATCAAAGCGGTGGCCTATTCTTTCGGCTATCGGTTTGTCCGCTTCTGGAAACACGTAAAAACTGCAGGTTTGAGTCTCGAAGTGTTTTGCGGCTACTCGGACGTGAGGATGTCCAAGCGATTCCTGGGAATCATAGCGTTTGATATACTTTATGGCGGGACAGCAGATTGAACTGAACCCACGGCAGGCGATCACTTTATCCCGTTCAAAGACAAAAATGCTGCATGCTTCAACTCCTAGGAGATCTCGGATGATTTCGGCGCAGTCGCCAAATCCGTCGCTGGTGCAATCATCGGGGAGAAAGTGGGGTAGAATTGAATCCAGATTTGCAAAGCGAGTAATGAAATTGGTGAAGGTGGCGCGTTGTTGAATTGGATTTGGCAAAATCAATCTGGTTTTCGGCAGCGCTGTATCTGGTGGAGTTGACACATCCTTTGCTGAGATTCCATGACGGACGATTTCAGCAAGGGTTTCGGGGCTTCCGGCCATCGCGTTGGCGAGCGCCAAGATGTCTTCCCATTTTGGTTTTTTTATTTTTCGTTGAAGAATTCGAGAGACGGTCGCCTGTGAGATTTTTGACCTGTTGACCCATTGTTTTTGGGGTACGCGAGATGTCTCGGCGAAGGCAATGATGTCCTCTAGCACCTTGCTTCGAAGGGCTGGATCACAGGATTCATTATCGGTAGACATTTATGGGGGGGATTATGAGATAATAACGAATTTTTGGGGTGACGAGCTGCACGAAATGGTGTCCTGCAATAATGTGCGACCATAGACGTCATACACGATGCAACTTTGACCGCAGGCTTTTTTCTGTTCTATCAACAAGACGCCTGTTTCGTCAGGGACGAGAAGCACGCTTTTTGAGCCGATACGGACCTTGATGCCCTTTGCGGGCGTGTCGGTATGGTCAACAAAGGTCAGGATCTTTTTCTCCCGCTCATCATCGCTCTCTTCGTGATCGCGTGACGGTTTGTTGAAGATCCACTTGGCAGTAGATCCGAAGAAATGGATGAGTTGATGACGATAGTGTGCAGACTCCAAAGCGGCGATGATCGCAATAACGACTAGATTCGGGCCGGAGGTGACGCTATCAACTGACGGTAACGATTCAATGGGTTGCATGAGGGCAGGCGAATTGTGAGTGAAACCATGTGTTCGTACGTGTATCGCGTATGCATTGCAGATTGTCAACCGGGTTTGTACCGAATATTAATGCATTTTCATGCGTTATGTAACAGTCTTGTTTGCAATGTATTGCGACATACTTGGCCTGCAAGTTGTTGCATTGAAATGCATAGATTGAATAGAATGCATGACTTGACGCATGAGATTTTCCGACTAAACGTCACTTCTGGTTTGAATGCGGTCCAACCAGAAAGGCAAGGATCAGTTTGCAGAAGTCGTTCCAAGCAAGGACTTGCCGAGTGGTTTCGATTGGAAGTTCCTTGCCCTGACTCGTGGCTATGGACGGAATCGAGGAAGGGTTGCTGGTCGGGCAGTCAAATTCCGATGGCTAGCCTTGGGTCTGGTTCCGCAGCCGAACCTGAAGTATCTTTTCGCGTTGCGGCGAAGCGTGAATGCTCAATTGTTTGAACGCACGCAGGCAAAATCTATGCGTCTCGATCAATGGTTGTGGGCGGTGAGGCTCTATCGGACCCGGACCCTGGCGGCGGGCGCGATCAAGTCCGGCCTGGTCAAGGTTGGCGAAGCGGAGAGCAAACCGGCTCATGAAGTGAAGCCCGGGGAGATTATCGTGGCAAAAACGGGCGATATTATTCGGACCTATAAGGTCATCGGAGCGCCCGCGGCTCGTGTCGGGGCCAAGCTAGTGCCGACCTATGCTGAGGATTTGACCCCACCCGAAGTGTATCGGCGTGAGCGCGATCCGCTGTTGGCGCCGCCTGCAGAAAGGGCGAGGGGCAGCGGACGTCCGACGAAACGCGACCGGCGTCTGATAGGTCGGCTCGAGTTTTAAGCGAGCGTCGCAGGACTGTTAGCGAGTCGGTTCGGCGGCCCAGCGTTCCAAGGCCGCCATGATGGCCGCAGTGCGATTTTCGACGCCGAGTGTGGTGAAGATGTGTTCCAGATGCTTCTTGGCCGTGGCGGGGGCGATGCCGAGGATTCCGGCGATGTCCGAATTGGCTTTGCCTTCGATCAGCCAAAAGAGGACCTCCGCCTGGCGGTCCGTGAGGCCGAGCCCCAAGAGATCGCTGGGTTTCGATGGCTTTTTGCCTGCGTTGGCGCTCTGGGCTTGTTCCTGGCGTTGCAGGCGGGCGCGGATG
The DNA here is from genome assembly GCA_035493435.1 of Candidatus Limnocylindria bacterium. Taxonomy (GTDB): domain Bacteria; phylum Verrucomicrobiota; class Verrucomicrobiia; order Limisphaerales; family UBA9464; genus DATJII01. The sequence continues at coordinate 23,529 of DATJII010000326.1, forward strand.
GCGGTCAGCAGGTCGTCCACCTTGACCGGCTTGGTGAGATAATCGTCGGCACCGTGATTCATCCCGGCCCGAATCTCGTCACGTTCGCCTTTGGCGGTGAGAAAGATGAAAGGAATCGGCGACATCCGGGAATCGGCGCGAATGCGGTTGAGCACCTCAAAGCCGTCTACCCCGGGCATCATGAGATCGCATAGGATCAGGTCCGGCCGCTGAGCGCGCGCCAGCGCCACGCCTTCTTCGCCACCAGGTGCGCCTAGCACGGAAAAACCCTCTGCCCGGAGAATCGTGACAAGATTCCTCAGCATTTGGGGTTCGTCCTCGATGACGAGCAGACGGGTGATGGCATTCGGGCTATTGTTCATGGACGATTTTCAAATAAGGGGAGGCGCACGGTGACGGTAGTACCGAGGTTTTCCTGGCTGAGGATTTCGATGGTGCCTTGATGCAGGTCGAGGCAATGGCGAATGACCACGAGCCCCAAGCCTGTTCCCGGCAAATGCCGGACGTTGGCGCCTCGCTGGAAGGCGGTAAAGAGTCGTTCCCGATCCGCCGCTGGAATGCCCAAGCCCCGATCAATGACACGAAAGACTGCCTGGGCGTCTTCGCAATTCACAGTGAGGCGAACTTCGCGGCCCGGAGGCGAATACTTGACGGCGTTGGAGAGCAGATTGGAAATGACGTGGCGGAGCAGGTCCGGGTCTCCCAGAGCGTTATCGGGCATTTTGCCGAAGGACACGCCGATCGGGCAGCAGCGCTTGGTGGCGAGGGCCATTTCGTCCACCCAACGCTGGCAAACTTCGCGCAGGGAAAACGCGGTCGGCCGGAAATCGAGCCGACCCGCTTCAGCGCGCCCGAAGAGGAGCACTTCTTCCATTAAAGCGGCCATCCGCCAGGCGTGGGATTGGATCGCCGCCAGGTGGTCCCGCCGTTCTTCCAGGGGGAGGCGGTCGATATAGCGTTCCAGGATTTCCGCAGAGGAATGAATGATACCGATGGGAGTGCGGAATTCGTGGGACACCAGGGATACAAAGGAACTCTTCAGGCTGCTCAGTTCGCGTTCCCGGGCCAGGGAACGGAGCAATTCCTCCTCCGCTTTTTTTCGCTCGGTGATCGCGACGGTCAGGGTAAGGATATGGGGTTCGCCTTGGACTTCGATCTGTTCCGCGGCGATCAGGACAGTGTCGATGCGCCCCGATTTGGTCCGCGACTCGGCTTCCATCGAGACCACCCGGCCTTCCTTGGTAAATTCCCGAAAGAACTTCAGCCGATCTTCCGGGTTCACCCAAAGCCCAAGTTCGACGCTGGTATGGCCGATCATTTCTTCGCGGGTATAACCCGTGAAGACCATGGCAGCTTCATTCACTTCCACGCAGCGCTCATCCCGCAGTCGCACCAACGAAACGTTGGCAGGGATGGCAGAGAAGGCCTTGCTGAAGCGTTGCTCGGATTCCCTCAACAGCCGGGTCTGGGTCACGTATTCTTCCGCCGTTCGCTTGCGTTCGATAGCCAATGCCGTCTGGCCGGCCACAAAGCTAAGCAACCGCTTTTCCTCTTCACCGTAAGCGTTGAGGTTTTCCTGGTCTTGGACCGCCATGACCCCAAAGGTCCGCCCCTTGACGATCAACGGGACTCCCAGCCAGATGATGGCGGGTTCGCCAAACGGACGGTATTCACCGAGGTCATAGAGTCGTTGGAACTCGGCGGCGTCGGCGAGCACCGGGCGGCCCTTGCGCAGCACGTATTCCGTCATGCCCAGCGAACGCTTTCTCGGGACGGGTGGTGGATCGACCCGGTGCCGGTAGTAGGGAAAACTAATCATATCCGTCGCCTCGTCCAGCAGCGCCAGGTAGAAATTCTGCGCGGCCATCAAGGTTCCAATGATGCTGTGGATCCGCTCGTAGAGTTGCTGGAGATCCTCCGTGGTGTGCACCGCCTCGGAGATTTCCAGCAGGGCACGTTGGACCCGTTCCGCCCGGATGCGGTCGGCGATTTCGCGCTTCAGGTTTTCATTGGCGAGAACCAGGTCAACCGTCCGCTCCGCAATGCGTTTTTCGAGGTCACGATTCAGCTCCCGCAGCCGAGTCTCAGCCCGCGCTCGCACCAATTTGTTGGCGCAGATCGACGCGATCGCTCCCAAGACCCCCAGGTGCTCCGGTTTGAAGAATCCCGCATCCGGATGTTCGGAATCGATAACCCCCAGGACCCTGCCTTCGGCGGCGATCGGGATGGCAATTTCGGAAAGTCGGGCGGCATCGTCGATGATGTATCGCCGATCCAGGCGGGTATCCGATACGATTTCCGGCCTTCCCGTCACGGCCACCGTGCCCACAATGCCGGTGCCCAGGGGTATTTCGATGGGGGAGAGAATCTCTCGGTCCCGTGGATTTTTCGGACCGTACGCCGCTTTTTGAATCAGGACCCCCCGACTCTCATCAAGTAAATAGATGACGCAATCGGCAAATCCCAAACTCGCAATGCACTGCCGGGTGATGTCCCACAGTATGTCTTCCTCGGAATGCAATGCCGACAGGGTCGTAGCGAAGTTGTTGATGATCCGGGCGATGCCTTCGGATTTTTCCAGCCGTTCCTGGGCGAGCTTTCGTTCCGTGATATCACGGGCATTAACCACCACTCCGTCAAGGCCCGGATCGTCTACGACGTAGGCACCCACCGCTTCAAACCACCGGATGGCTCCATCCGCGCGAATCACCCGGTATTCTGGAACACGAATGGGCGTACCGGGGTTGGCCAGTGCCTCCAAGTGAGCCTCGCGAATTTTGGCGGCGTCCTCGGGATAAATCACCTGATCGAGGCTCAACCCGATCGCCGCCTCTGGGTCAAAGCCCAAAACGCGCTGCACTGACGTACTGGCGTAGATGACCTTACCCGACGGGGTCAACACCATGATCACATCGGGCGCGTTCTCGATTAGGGCACGAAACGGTGTCTCCGCGGCCGTCCAAGCGGCGGAGGGCAGCAAACTATGGGCAGGCGAATCCAAGAGCGAACTTAGGGAGGTTAGCGGGCCTCCGATTCCCAGTCGATACGTCCTATGGCGTAGGGAGCATTTTTGGTTTCTGCCAGAAAGTGTTGAGTGTCCGAGGGGAGAAGCGAGCGCATAAATGGGGAGCGGGGACAAAATCGAGAACCTGCACGAGCTTGAATCATTCAGCGAGTTCCACCTTCTTGCGCTCGCTAACACCTCCCTTCGCAATCGCCCGGATCCCGATAATACTCTGTCAAAGCCCCTTTGCAGTCATGCACCGCGGTTATTGAGGCTTCCGACTTAGAAACCCTGCCACCACCGACTTGGCCACCCGGGGAATGTAATCCCGTTCGGTGGCGTGGTTTTCCGTGAATACCACGAGCACGAATCGGCTGCCGTTGGTCAACTCCACATACGCCGCGTCGTGGCGGACTTCACTGGTCCAACCGGCTTTGGACCAAAGCTTCATGCCCGGCTGGAGCGCGATACCAGTGAATCCGTGGGCCTGGTCGTCTGGGTCGGTCGCGGGCGAAAACGGGTCACGCGCCAGTAATTCCATCATTTGACGGCTACGATCGGGGCTGACGGCATCGCCCAGGGCGATTTCCGCCAGGAGACGGGCCGTGGCGTCGGTGGTGAGAAAATTCCGCTTGGGCTCATAAGCCTTGATGGCCTGCATTTCCCGCCCATACGGGCCTTCGCACCACGGCTTCTTATTTACGTTGATGCCCTCAAATCCCACGGAACGAAAATAGCGATTCACACTGTTTCGGCGTTCGGCCCACTCGGCCAGCGCCTCAGGCGAAAGCTCCGGGCCACTGGTGGTCCCGGTCAAAACATCGACCACATAATGGGTGGCTTCATTATAGGACTCTACTATCATGTCCCGCATGGCCCGTCGTAACTCCGGCGAATCCGTAAGTTTCTTATCCTCCATCCACCGATGCGCCGCCACCAGGTAAAATAACTTCACCACACTCGCGGGATAGACCAGCGATCCGCCCCGGTAACTTGCGCAGTACGGATGGTGGGAGTCGGTCATGTCCACGAGGCTGACTGCCAGTTCGTTGGTGGCGAGGCGGTTGGTGGAGGTGGATTTAAGGACCTCTGCCACGGCACGGTCTACCAGTGCTTGTAGGTTCGCGGAGGACTGCACGTTCCGTAGACCGGCAAGCAGTGGCATTTCCGAGGCGGCGGCCACTGAGTTAACCGTGAGGCTGATTGCCACCGTGATCCAACCGAACACGTGGAGAAAGGCCTTCATGGCTGGTTGACGAGCATCAGCATGATAGTATCGCCATGGGCCAGACGTTTTCGTTCCTTCCACGGAGGAGGGATCTCCAGGGTATCGCGTTTGGTATGGCCCAAAACGAAGAGGCCCCCGTCGGAAAGCAACTTTGGCAACGCAGGATCGTCCAGCAGTTTCTGCGCGATGGAGGTGGAACGACGGTTGACGTTCTTTTCACCGTAGGGCGGGTCCGCCACGATTAGGGAAAAGGACTCCCCGTTGGCCGCAAGTTGGGGGAGGGCGGTGAAAACATCCTGAATTCGGAGCTTGGCCTTCGCGGCGTCGAGCTTCGATTCAATTAAGTTTTGCCGGTAGTATCGTCCGTGTTTCTCGGATTTTTCCAAACTGACGACTTCCCGCGCGCCGCGGCTCAAGCATTCCAGCCCGAGCGCACCACTGCCGGCAAAGAGATCAAGCACTCGGGCCTCGTCTACGAAGGATCCCAAGCTATTGAACACCGCCAGCTTGACCTTGTCTGGCGTCGGGCGAACGCCCAAGCCATCCGGAACGGCCAGGAAAGTACCCGCTGCATAACCACCGATGATTCGCACGGCGCGCAGACTGTCGCGGAATGGCCCGATGGCAAGCCCGGAGTCGCCAGAGGCGGTGAGGGATACCCTGCAGAGCCGGTCGATCCAATTATCTGGGCAAGAGAAGAAGATCTCGCGCAGCGACGCCCACCCGCACGGCGGAGCCCTTGGGCAGGCGGGCCTCCGGATTCTGTTCAAACGCCTTCAACCGAATGCCTGCCGCCTCAATTAGGTACTCTTCCAGGTCTCCCAGATAGTTGGTCTGGACCAACCGGCCTTCGAACATGTTTTGGAGGGTGCCATGGAGCCGTGTGGCTTCCGGGCGAAAGCCGATCCAGATAGGCGTTCCAGGGGGCAACGTATAGAGCCCAGAGGCGACCATGGATCCCAGCGCACACCGGACTGTGGTGGTTTCACCAATGCTCTCAACCACGCCCTCAAACCAGTTCGTTTCGCCAATAAAGTCGGCGACAAACCGGCTCGACGGTTGGCGATAGACCGTGCGGGGATCGGCCAATTGCTCGATGGTACCGTCACGCATGACCGCCATTCGGTCAGCCAGGGAAAGAGACTCCTTTT
>DATJII010000327.1:0-14605 GCA_035493435.1 Candidatus Limnocylindria bacterium
GGTTGATTCGTGAGCTGGAGCACCGGTTCCGGTTTCCCACTTTGCCAGATCCGCAACACGCCGTCCTGGCCGCCAGCGACGATCCATTTACCATCTGGCGTGGTCCCCACGGAGTAGGTAAAATCGTTGAGCCCCTTAAAAGAATCCACTTTCTCGCCGTTCTCGTTGAGCACGCGAAGCTCATTCTCGCCGGAAGCCGCTACCAGACGGTCGCGACCCGCCAGATAACTTACTCCGGTGACTTCCTTGCTGAATCCTCCGGCCTGTTTGGCCTTCTCGCCCGTCTGTGGGTCCCAAAGCTTGACCACAGAATCCGCACCCGCGGTGGCAAGGCGTTGTCCATCAGGCGACCAGGCGACTCCGAGAACGTGGCCGGTGTGACCTTCCAAGGCGCGGGTCGCTTTGGCTGAGGTGGTGTCCACGATGCGTGCAAAGCGATCGGCTCCACCGGACGCCAAGGACCAACCATCTGGCGAAAAGGCCAGCGCCAGCACGGTGTCGCTGTGGAGAGCGGGTACCGAGTACAAGAGCCTCCCGGAAACGGGTTCCCACACCGTGATATCGCCGGTCCGTGTGGGTTCGCCACTCCCGGCGGCGAGACGGGTGCCATCGGCCCGGAAGGCGAGGGCGGTCACCTGGTCGGCAAATGGGGAATCGGATTTTTCGGATCCCAACGTGTGCGCCAAGGTCCACTCCGGTTGCAGGCTGACTGAAAGCCACCCGTGGGTTCCCGACTTCAACCAGACTTGGCCAAAGTCACCCGGTAAGATTTGAGTGATCGCAGCTTTCAACGGAATCGTGTCAACGGGCGACCCATCAGTTGCCCGCCAGACGTGCAATCGCCCATCGGCATGGGAACTCACGATATACTTTCCACCCGGGGCGAAACCTGCAGCCAAAGCGTCCCGGCATCCCGTTTCGGCGGTTTTTTCCGCCTGGCTGGCACCAGCCTTCGCCGCAACCAGTTCCGTCTCGGCAGTTTGGCGGCGCCAATGCTGGGCCAATAGTTCGCCTTGGAGGCGGTCCACAGTCTGGTTCCCCAATTCCAATTCTATACGCGCTGCCTCCAGTTTCTGTTTCGGCAGCTTCGCTTCCTCAACGGCCTTGGCAGTCTCCTTGCGGGCCTCTTCCAATTTGGCCGTGGCCGACTTTTTCTGGTCCTCGGTTAGTTTGGGGCGAAGGGTGGTCCACTGGCTTTTCAATACGGCAATTCCGGCTTCGTCCTCTTTCTTCCGCACCGCGCCAATGCGGGTTTCCCGGAGGTCGACCTCCTTGGCGGCCGCGGTATAAGTTTCCTGCGCTTTCTTGACGCGCTCGCGCTGGCTTTCCAGTTCCTTGCGCGCTCCTTCGAGAATGGCTTGGCGGCGATCACGGTCTGCTCGTTTGGCAACTACGTTGCGCCGGGCAGTGGCCGCCACCGCTTCGGCGTCCAGATCGCGGGTCAGACCCATGGCAAATCGCTTCGTTTCGGCGTCGGAAAGAACTGCGACGCCATGGATCACTTCAACGGCCAGGTCGCGGCGCTCGTTCAGGGCCAGCAAACTATTCGTCTTGGGAACAAGATTAGAGGGAGGCTCGGTGTCCGAGCGGATCGGAAACCTGCGGCGCCATAACTTGGCCTCGCGATAACCGCCCGATGCGAGCCATTCGCCGTCCGCGCTAAAAGCGATGCTATGAACCTCATCACGGTGGGTGAGAGCCGGGGCTCCGTTGGAGGCGGTCAAGGCCGGGTCGCTGAGGCGGCCAAGAAACTGGCCGTCCTGGGTCCTATAGACATCGACGCGATTGCCCCGTCCGCACGCGGCATAGCGCCCGTTCTCGGTAAGGGCGACCGAGAAAATCGGGTTAAGATTTTCCGGCAATGCCTGCCAGGCGATCGTTTCCTCCCGTTTCGGAGAAGCCAGTGCACCCTGGTCGATCCATAACGCCAGCAGCCCCAGTTGCTCCGGGGTCAAGCTGACGGCGTTGACCTTGTTCTCCTTGGGTGGCATGCGTGGCTTCGCCTCGTGCGTGGAAACCTGCATCATCAGGGATTCCAAAGCCTTGCCTGGGGCGATGGCGGGCCCGGATTCGCCGCCTTTCAGCATTTCGGCGGGCGTCTCCAGAACCAGGTCGGCTTTGGTGGTCGTCTTGTTGTGGCAGGGCAGGCAATTCCCCCGGAGCATGGGTATAATCTCCCGGTCGAAGTCCACCTTGTCGCTGCGGTTGGGACGGACGATGGGAATGACGGTGCGGGCCGGCTCATCCCCGCGAACCAGGACAGCGGCCAACACCAACAACGCGAGACCCAGGTTATAGAATCGAATGCCCATCACGACTTGGCCGGAGCCTTGGGCGCCGGGATTACCTTCAAGACGAACGGTTCGGTATAGATCATCAGGGGAATGTCGCGGGCCTTGGCGCGTTCGTCGGCCGCCTTTTTGCGTTCCTGCGCCGCCTTCAGGCGTTCTTCCGCGCTCTTTTTGTCATCGGGCTTCGCGTCTTTGGCGGCTTGCGTCGCTGAGTTCAAATCGACTTCGGCGACAGCGAGGGAATCCAGGAAGCTCCGATACTTGACCGTGGCGGCACCCTGAAGCCAAAGCGTGTGCAACCCTTCGCCCAAGGCGGTTTCACCGAGGTCGATTTCCGCCACGGCATTGGTGCTGCCCGGATCGATCTCCAACTCCTTGCTCTTCTCCAACGCCGTTTCCCCGGTCGGCTTCAACTTGAACTTGCCGGTGAAATCGAGGCGTTTCTTAATACGCAGAGGAACCTTGACGCGCGTCCCTGCCTGCACCTCCAGCGGGCTCGTGGATTCGGCCGCGATGGTAATTGGGGCCAGCTCGGTACCGGCGATGGATAGGACTGGTTGTCGCACCCAGCGGGAGGTCACGGGTTCTTCATCATAGTCGCCCACTGGCCAAAGCACACTGGCGGCGCGGGCAGTGCGGATGAGGTCGGCCTTGTCCGCCTGCGCCCGGCCCAGAATTTGCATGGGGCCGACGACGTTCGTGGCATTCTCCGCGGCCGTGAGCAAGAGGGTTCCTTTGTTTTGACCGCTGGCGATACGGACGGGGGTGGAGGAAATACCGGGGGGCAGATTCGTGGCCAGTACTTCGATGTCCGAATCCAGATTCTGGCGAGTTACATAGACCCGCAAGGCTACGGTCTCTCCCGGCCGCAACACTGGATTTAGGACATGGTATCGCCGGTCGTTGTCCTGCGATTTCGGGGGGATGGCGAGAACCACCGCCAGATGAAAATCAGGTGCATCCGGGACGACACGAAGCAGGTAAGGATACTGCGGCCCTTCCTCGGCGCTGTGATAATAGTCGCGGACCAGCAGCCGATAAGTCCCGTCCTCGGGAATCTTCAGGGAGGCGGATATGTCGCGGGAAACGGTGTTGAAATCCCGGTCCTCAAAGCGTTTTTCCGCGTCACGTATTTCCTCCACGTCGGTATAGGTTTCGTTGCCGGTTTCGGATTTCTTGAGGCGCTGCAGCATCATCCCGGCGGCGGTGCGGAAACCCAGGCGATCGGAGAGCAGTTCGACCCGCCAGTTTTCCCCTTTTTTGGCATCGAAACGCACGCCGCTGTGTTCCTTGCGGTGGGGAAACAATCCGCCTTGTTCGCACGGCAGCGTCACGGACACTACCGCGCTGGTGGCCACCCCGGTCACCCTTCCACGGGTCAATCCCAGGGCAAGTGGATCCGACAAGCCGTTGATCGAGGTGAAACGCCAGGACGTCGACTTCCAGGTATAACCGCCAAACCGGGGCAAGAATTCCTCGGGCGCGGCGTCTGGGGTCCCGGGAATCTCGACCTCCAATTGTTCGAGAGCTCCGCCCTCGATTCCCCGGACCGCGCTACGCTGGCTGCCGGGAAGGTTGCGGCCGAAGAGAAAGCCATGGTTCGTGGCGCCGATCTGCAGGGCTGGGGGAATGGCAAATTCCAGGTGTGGGCCGGTCGAAAGCGACAGCCGGTAAGTATATTCGTCACCACCTTTATAGGTTCCGTCGTGCAACTGGAGCACATAATGGCCATCCGTAGGCGGCACCAGCTCGAGGAGGCCACGCCGGCTGTGGCCCAATTCCCGCTGGTCCGACGAATAGAATGCGAGTACGGGTTCCAGGCGTGAGTCCAACGAGGCGGCCTCCACGCGGGCGATGAGGGGCTGGCCCGCCTTCGCGGAAAAATGGAACCAGTGATCGGCGGCGGCGGCGGCCTTCCCGTTGATGACCTTGTTCAAGGGAATATCCAGGGCATTGGACAGGGAGGTATTGGATCCGGGGGCGATCAGTTCCGGGCCGTCGCCAATGGCCAGGGCACGGGGATTTGAGGCGCCGAATCGCCCGGCAATTCGCAAGTCGACGGTGCCGGGCTTCAGATCTCCCGGCACGGTCACGATATAAGTATTGACCGCACCCGGCTTGGGTGTGGCGGTGAGGCGGTGGTCGGAGAACAGCATTCCCGTGGAGTCATCAAGAAATTCACCGGTCACGACAATTTCGTTGGTCGTGCCTGGTGAGAGTCCAGGTGGGAAGATCGAGGCCAGCCGCGTGGTCGGAAGCTGCGCCCGGATAGGCGTTGCGAGCAGAAGCCAGGCCAGCACGAACAGACCGCGAATGAGAGGTGGAATAAAGACTCGCTTCACTAACGGCTTTGCCATGGCGTCAGTGATTGAACAGGAACTCCTTGGTATTCAGGAGAGCCCACACCATGTCTTCGTAGGCTTCGCGGCGGGCTTTGGTTTTCGCGGCGTCGTCCTTGGCGGACTTGGTCTTCCGTCCCATATAATCGAGCGCAAATTGGACCTCCCCGGCCTGAGGATCGCGGGAGAACGCCACCCGATAAAGCTGCCGCAGCTTGGCTTCCTCATTTTGCTGGGTATCCGCGGCCAGGCGCGAGGCACGACTGGAATCGGACGCGAGGCGTTCCTGGATGTCCTTGGCATTGAGCAGGTGGAGGCTCTGGCTTAAGGAGGCGTCCATGCTGCGTTCACACTCGCAGGCACTGCTGCTTTCGGGACGCCCGAAAACGGTGAGGAAGTAACTTCCGGCGTTGAAACTGTTGTCCGGCAGCGAGACCGCCCGGGTTCCAGCAGGGACACCGTCAAACTTCGATTGGCTCAGGAGCATCGTGTTCACCGCGTCATAGAGCACTTCCGCCGCCAGGCGCCGCGGATAGTAACGGGCGAAGTGGTGACGGTCCCGCGCATTATATTGGTTGGGCGTCGAGCTGAGTTGGTAAACGCTGGAGGAGGCCAGGGTGCTGACGAGCCACTTGAGGTCGTAGCCGCTCTTCACGAAGTTGGCCGCCAGGGCATCCAGTAATTCCGGGTTGGTGGCCGGATTGGTGTCCCGCATGTCGTCTTCCGGATCGACCAGGCCGCGATTAAAGAAGTGTTTCCAATACCGGTTGACCAAGGCCCGCGCGAAGAAACGGTTGTCCGGACGGCTCATCCAATCGGCCAGCGATTGGCGCGGGTCTTCGTCGGCCGCAAGCGCCAAAGGCGTTTCACCCAGGCCGGCCGGCTTCATCGCCTGCCCATTCTTCTTGTTGGTGGCCTGCGCGACACCCCGGCGATGGACGATGGTGTCCTCCCCGGGGCGTTCCCCTTTCTTATAGCTTACCTGTGAGAAGAACGCGCCGAAGCTCCAATAATCCGCCTGGCTCCATTTCTCGTAGGGATGATGATGACATTGGGCGCATTGCAGGCGGAGTCCCAGGAAAAGCTGGGCCGTGTCCTCCAACTGGTTCTGCGTGGTGCGCACCTGCCTATACCAGGCCACCGGCGGGTTCTCATCGACATCTCCCGAAGCCCCGACGATTTCGCGCATGAAGCGATCATACGGTTTGTTGTCCGCCAGGCTTTGGCGAATCCAATCGTGGAAAGCAAAAGTTCCATGCGCCTGCTTGCCATCCGTCCGCTTATTGCGTAGCAGGGCGCTCCATTTATTGGCGAAATAATCCGCGTAGTCGCCCGAGGCCAGCAACCGTTCAATCGTACGATCGCGTTTATCTTGGGCGGTATCCTTGCGGAAGGCTTCCAGTTCCTGGTCGGTGGGAGTTCGGCCCGCGATATCGACCGTGACCCGGCGGAGGAAGGTTAGATCGTCGCAAACATCACTAGGCGGCATGCCGACCTTCTTGAGCTGCTTGAAGACCAGTTCATCGACAAAATTATGTGCGGGCGGAAGCGTTGCGACGGGCGCTCCCAAGGGCACCGTACCGCGAAACACAGAAACCTTGCCCTGGTACCGAACCATCACCGCGACCTCGCCGGGTTGATCGAACACCTTCACGCGCCCGAGCGAATCCGTTTTCGCCATGTCCTTGTCATTCGGCTCAAAGAGAGCCCCGCGTGTGACGTCCTCCAGTGAGCCATCGGAATAATACGCGGTGACCACGAGCTGTTGCTCGCCGTTCAGCGGAAGCGTCCGTTCAGTGGGGAAAACTTCGATCTTGGTCACCACCGGATCGTTCGGCTGGCCGTAGGGCATGCCTTGGGTGATCCAGCGGATTAGCAATCGGTAGTCGTCAGATTCCGTTTCCAGCCGCTTGCCACCGCCGTGGGGCAGAGTGGCGGTGCCCTTGGTTAATAAGAGGCTGCGCTCCGGAGCGGCGGGAAAGAGGCGGCGTCCGCGAGCTTCCTTGACCAGATGTTCATAGTCTTCAGCGGGCTCAAAGCCCAGCAGTGAGAGCCGGAAGCCATTTTGTCCAGCCGCCTTGCCGTGGCAGCCACCACCACTGCAGCCGTTCTTGGTGAAGATGGGCACGATCTGGTTGGCGAAATTGATCGGCGGCGAAATCTCCGCTTTTTCCACGAGGAGCGGCAGGGACGCGCTTTGCCCTTCCGGCGTCGTGGCTATAATCGAGCCTTGGCCATTGGCGAGAGGCGTAACCCGGCCGGAGGAATCCACGACAGCGAGGTTGGCGGGCTCTACTTTCCACGCAATCGTGCGAGTCAGATCAACTTCCGAGCCATCCGCTTTGGGGGCGGTCGCCAGTAATTGTTGGGCGGCATCCTTGCCGTGCAGGAGAACATTGGTGGCTCCGGGACGAAACTGCAGGAGCAGTGCCTCGGAAGCAACGCACCAGGCGGGCAGGGCCCCCATCGATATAGCTAGAGCGAGAAAGGCCCGGCGGAGGCTCGGCAGAGGGTTGAGGGTGGAAAATAGCATGGGAGTATTACCCGACCAATTCGCGCATCGGCTGGCAGCCATCGGGCACCAGGTATTGGGGGCGACCGCCGAGGTCCGGCACGGTCACCTTGTTAACGTCGATTCCCAGGCAGTGGTAGAGGGTCGCGAACACCTCACCAAACATGACGGGACGTTCGCTGGGTTCGCCACCCAGCCGGTCGGTGGCGCCAATTACCTGGCCCACCTTCATGCCACCGCCCGCCAGCAGGGCGCAATTAGCGCGGGGCCAATGATCGCGCCCGGCGTCCTTATTAATAGTGGGCGAACGGCCAAACTCACCCCACATCACCACGCTCACATCCTTTTCCAAACCTCTTTGACGGAGGTCTTCCAGTAAGGCGCTGACGCCCTGGTCCAGCAGCGGGAGATCGTTGCGGGCATTGCTGAAATTGCTGCCGTGATAGTCCCAGAAACCATAGGCCACGGTGACGAGCCGGGCACCCGCTTCCACGAGCCGACGGGCGACGAGGAACTGTTCGTTGATCATCGGCGCGGCATCGCCATGTACCTTGGCATCTCCTTTACCGTAGCGCGCCAGCAACCCGGGATCCTCGTCTTTGATATCAAGTGCTTTTAAGAGGCGGCTTGACGTCAACATGCCGAACGCCTGTTCATTAAAGGCGTCCAGGCCCGACATCAGGCCGCTGGAATCCACGTCGCGGCGGAAGCGATCAAACCCGGCCAGCAGCGCCCGCCGGTCAGCCAGACGATCCAAGGTCACGCCATTCAACACCATGTCCGACTTCGCATCCGCCCCCGGACGAAACGACCTGGAGCCCACCCCGAGAAAGCCGGGTCCCGAGTCATTATACGGGTGGTGCTGCATCTTCGGTTCCAGGCCGATGAACGGGGGAACCGCTGGGTCCGCTGCACCGAGGACCTTGGCGATGCACGAGCCAAACGAGGGCCAGCCACCGGGCGGTTGGTTCTGCTTGCGTCGACCCGTCTGGCACATGAAATCCGAGTGATCGTCCACCGCGTCGGAGATCGACCGAATCAGGGTATAACGATCAGCCAGCTTTGCCAGCAGTGGCAGATGTTCGCAGATGCGTGTCCCCGGCACACTGGTCGGGATGGACTTGAACTCGCCCCGGATCTCCGCCGGTGCATCCGGTTTCAGATCGAACGTGTCCTGGTGGGGCGGCCCCCCGGGAAGATAGATCATGATCACCGCCTTGTGCGATGATCCCAGGCCCGACTGCGCTTCCGCACGAAGCAACTGCGGAAGGAACGTACCGCCCATCCCCAGCGCGCCAATCCGCAGGAAATTGCGGCGGGAAAGCCCGTCGCAGAATCGTTGGGAATGGCCGGGTATGGTTAACATTCTGGGCGCAAAAAACAGTGGATGAACTAGCCGACCAGCTCCTTCAGGGGCTGGGCGCCGTTATCGACGAGGAACTGCGGGCGGCCGGTAAGATCGGGCACCGTGACCTTGTTCACGTCGATGCCCAAGGTCTGATACAGCGTGGCAAACACCTCGCCAAATTGGACGGGCCGGTCCTTCGCCTCGCCTCCGAGTCGGTCCGTGGATCCGATGACCTGGCCGTGCTTCATGCCACCACCCGCGAGCAAGGCGCAACTGACCCGGGGCCAGTGATCGCGTCCGCCGTCCTTGTTAATAGTCGGGGTGCGTCCGAACTCGCCCCAGACAATTACCGAAACGTCGTTTTGCAGGCCACGATCATGCAGATCTTGAAAGAGCGCGCTCAGCCCTTGGTCGAGCAAAGGCAAATCCTGGCGCAAGGCGCCGAAATTATCGCCGTGATGATCCCAGCGGCTGAAAGCCAAGGTCACGCAACGCGCTCCTGCCTCCACCAGGCGCCGGGCCACCAGGAAGTGCTCCATCAGTTTCGGTCCGCCATCGTCACGATTCCGTGGATCGCCCTTCCCATACTTTTCGAGGGTTTTGGGATCTTCCTTCTTCAGATCCAGCGCATCCACCAGTCGGCTGGAAGTCAGGATGCCGAAGGCTTGTTGGTTATAGGCGTCGAGGCCTTCCATCATGCGGCTGTTATCCACGTCGCGACGGAAACGGTCCAAACTGGTGAGCAAGGCCCGCCGGTCGGCGAGGCGGTCCAGCGTGATGCCGTTCAGGATCATATCGTCCTTGCCGCCGCCTTTGTTGGGTTCGAGCGGGGCATAGGCGGGTCCGAGGAAGCCCGGGACGCCGTTGTCCGCCCATTCCATGTGACCCATCCTGGGCGCCAAGCCGACGAACGGTGGAACGGTGGGATCGGCGGTGCCTTCGATCTTCGAAATAAACGAGCCCATGCACGGCCAGCCACCGGGAGGCGCGCCCCGAAAGGGGCGGCCCGTCAGGCAGGTCACGGCTTCGTGCCGGTCTTCCGCGCCCACCATGGAACGAATCACCGTGTACTTGTCAGCCATCTTGGCCAACAGCGGAAGATGCTCGCAAATCTGCAGCCCGGAAACGTTGGTGGGAATTGGCTTAAACTCGCCCCGAATTTCCCGGGGAGCATCGAGTTTCAGGTCGAACATGTCCTGGTGCGAAGGGCCACCAGGCAGGAAGATCATGATGACGGCCTTGTGTCGATTTGATCGGGACGGTGAAGATGAAGCTTCTGCCGCCAGCAATTGGGGAAGGGCCAAGCCGCCCAGTCCCAAGCCGCCAATCTTCAAGAAATTACGGCGCGACACACCGTCGCAATAGCCGGAACCCACCGATTTTGGCCCTAGAATCTTCAGCATACAGCCTCCGAACCGTTTAAAATGGGGAATTTACAATCAAAATTGTCGCCCTAAAAACGTTGGGAGGCAAGCGATAGACGCTGGCGAGAGGAGCTTTTTTCATTCTAAAAAAAGTCGCCGCCCCACTGGCTAAGACAAAAGGGGTTTAACCACCTCGCCACCGACGTCCGTCAGGCGGAAATCGCGGCCCTGATGGCGGTAAGTAAGGCGTTCGTGATTCAGGCCGAAAAGATGCAACATCGTGGCCTGTAAATCGTGGACGTGAATGGGGTCCTTAACGGGATTCCAGCCGATTTCGTCTGTCTCACCCAAAACCTGCCCGCCTCGCACTCCGGCACCGGCCAGCCAGACGCTGAAGGCCGAGGGATGGTGGTCCCGGCCTGAGACGCGACCCGCAAAAGATGGCCGGTTTTCGCCGAGCGGGGTCCTCCCGAACTCGCTGGCCCAGACGACCAGGGTGTCGTCCAACAAGCCACGCTGTTTGAGATCACCCAGTAACGCCCCGATGGGTTGGTCCACGACCCGGCAGTTATACAGCAGGTCGGAATCGAGGTCGTTGTGGTGGTCCCACGAGGCGTGATGGATGCTTATGAAGCGAACTCCGCGTTCCACCATGCGGCGTGCGAGCAGGCAATTGCGGGCGAAGGTCTTGAAGGCATCGGGACCGCCTCCACGTTGTGTCTTCAGCCCTCCACTGTCCCGATCCACACCATAGGCCGTGCGGGTCGCTTCGGATTCCTTGGATAGATCCGTCAGTTCGGGCGCAGCCAGTTGCATCCGGGCGGCCAACTCGTAAGCACTGATCCGGGCGGCGATTTCGGGATCGCCGGTTTGCATTTGGCGGAGGCTGTTAAGATCACGCAGGGCATCGAGCCCATAGTGGCGCGCTTCGGCGCTCAATCCTGCGGGGGTGGACAAATCCTGGACAGGTTCCCCCTGGCTGCGAAACATGACGCCCGCGTAGTTGGAAGGAAGGAAGCCATTCTGGAACATCGTATTGCCACCGCTGGGCGCGCGACCGGCGGTGAGCACGACGTAGCCGGGCAGGTTCTGAGACAAACTGCCCAACGCGTATGTCACCCACGAGCCCATGCTAGGCCGTCCCAGCATGGGGCTGCCACAATACATCAACAACTCGCCCGGGTGATGGTTGAACGAGTCGGTGTGCATGGATCGCACGAGGGCGAGGTCATCCACACAGGCTCCCAGATGGGGGAGCATGCCGGACATTTCGATGCCCGATTTTCCGTATCGCTGGAACTTATGGGGCGACCCCATGAGCACCGCGCTGTCCTTTTGGATGAAGGCGAATCGCACGTTCTTCGTGAGCGATTCCGGCATCTTCTGGCCATTCAACTCGTTCAGTTTGGGCTTGGGGTCGAAGAGGTCGATCTGGCTGACCCCGCCCTCCATATAAATAAAAATGCAGGACTTGGCGCGGGCCGCGAAATGGGCGAAGGACTTGGCAGCCGCGGTCTTCGTCGAGTGCGGGCCGCCTAAGAGTCCCTCCTGTCCAAGCAACGAAGCCAGGGCCAGCGCACCCACACCCCGCGATCCACCAAGCAGGAAATCCCGGCGTGTTTGCTGGATGAGATGTTGGGGATCCATCGCTAATCGCTATTCCCGGTTCAGGAACTCATCCAGGTTCAAGAGTGTCTGCGCGGTGACAAAGCCGGCTTCGCCGGGATGGGACTTCGCCACTTGGTCATAGAGTCTTTCCATGCGACGGGTCTCGGTAGTGGAGGCCTTCCGGCCGAGGCAGCGTAGGAAGGCGTATTGGATTTGGGTCGCACGATCACCAGGGAATTTGGTCTCCGCTGTGGAGGCTAGGTGGTGAGCCGCTTCGATGAACACGCCGTTATTAAGCAGGGCCAGGGCTTGCAGCGGGGTGTCCGAGCGATCACGGCGAGTGCAGGATTCGCTGGGGTTGGCCTGGTCAAAAGTGGGGAGGAGCGGATGCTGGACCGTGCGTTGCGTGTAGATATAAAGGCTGCGACGGTAGGTCACCGGGCCGGTATCGTCGGTCCAGGACCACGCGCTGGCGGTGCTGAGCCACTGGACGTCTTCCGGCAGGTGGGGGCGAAAACTTTTGCCGCCGACGGAGGCATTCAGCAGGTCGCTGGCACTCAAGGCACTGTCGCGAAGGATTTCGCTCTCGAGACGCAACCGGTTCTGGCGGGCGAGCCAACGATTTTCAGGATCCCGCTCGGCCAACTCCGGACGCGCGTTCGAGGCTTGCCGATAGGTCGCCGAGTTCACGATCTGCCGAATCATTTCCTTGCGACTCCATCCCACCCGAACGAATTCGGTGGCCAGCCAATCCAACAATTCCGGATGTGAAGGCTTTTCTCCTCGAGTCCCAAAGTCCTCCGTGGTCGCCACCAATCCCCGCCCAAAAAGGTGAAGCCACAGGTGATTGACTTCGACCCGGGCGGTCAGGGGATTTTCTGGCGAGGCAATCCAGCGGGCCAAGTCGAGCCGGGTAGGGGATTTGCTACATCCGGTGCTGCCCAGGCATTGGAGGAAACCGGGCGAGACCTCATCACCCAGGCGAAGAAAATCGCCCCGGATATGAACGTGAGTCCGTGTGGCGTTGGTCCCTCCCTTGAAGGTATAAGCCACGAGCCCGCCGCCGAGGTCGGCATCGTGCTCGCGCAAGGGATCGAAGAACGCATACAACTGATAAAATTCACGCTGCGAAATGGGGTCGAATTTATGGGAGTGGCATTCCGCACAAGCCAACGTCAGTCCCAGCCACGCGGTTCCCGTGGTAGCCACACGGTCCACTTTGGCCTTGGCAACAAACTCAGCTTCATCGACCCCGTCTTCGTGGTTGCTGAGAGCCAGGCGGTGAAATCCCGAGGCGATGATCTGGTCTCGTTGAACGGTGTTGGATGACTTTTCCGCCAGGAGATCCCCGGCGAGCTGCCAGATCGTGAACTGGTCGAACGGTTGGTCCTCGTTGACCGATCGGATCACCCAATCGCGATAGACCCACGCCCAAGGGCGTTCGCGATCCACTTGGTAGCCACTGCTATCGGCGTAACGTGCCAAGTCGAGCCAGTGCCGCCCCCATCGTTCACCAAAATGCGGGGAGGCCAGAAGGTCATCCACCCGACGGGCATAAGCGTCCTCGCGGGTGTCGTTCAGAAACGATTCGGTTTCGGCGGCCGTCGGGGGGAGACCGGTGAGATCGAGAGACAATCGGCGCAGCAACGTGGATCGATCAGCAACGGGAGCGGGTTTGACGTGTTCCGTCTCCAAACGGGCCAGGATAAAGGAGTCGACAGGACTCTTCACCCAACGGGTGTTGCGAACGTGGGGTAGGACAGGGCGTCGTGGCGCCGTAAAAGCCCAGTGGTTGGAGCTTCCCCCCTCGTCAGCGGAAACGCCAAGGCCCGCAAATGCCATCAGCCAAAGCACGCCCCGAATGATCACAGGGACAAAAAATGGCCGGGGCGAGAACATAAAACGGCTGGCGGTGGCTTTGGACGTGCATTGCGGGGGGCTTCTTCGGTAAAACTTTGAAGTAGAACTCGGGTTTGCCCGTCCACCTACCCATGATCCGGCCTGACAATTTGCCTCGGAGGAACCGTCTCGGGTTCACTCTCATTGAGCTGTTGGTGGTCATTGCGATCATCGCCATCCTGGCCGGCATGCTGTTGCCGTCGTTGGCAGGTGCGAAAGAGTCCGCCAAACGGATCTCGTGCATCGACAATCTCCGGCAGATCGGGCTGGCCCACATGCTTTACGCGGGCGATTCGAACGAGCGTTTTGTTCCCCGAACCTATAATCCGGCCTGGCCGACCCTGCTTTACGCCCATTACGGCGTGGTGAAACTGCTCCGATGTCCCAGCGATGGACCGCAGGTGCCCTACACTTTTGGCGCGCCCAACACTAACTTCGTGGCCGACAATGCCCCGCGAAGTTACATCATGAATGGCTGGAACGACTATTTCCAGGTGACCCTAAGCGCCGACGATTTCGCAAAGTACATGCAGCATGCGGTCATTCTCTCGATCCCCGAAGGTGCCATCCACGAGCCTTCGGATACGATCGCGTTCGGGGAGAAGCGATCCGACGCACCCAAGCACGGACACTTCCACATGGACCTGCTGGACGGGAAACTCGGTGACGATATCGAAGAAATCGAGCATGGCCGACACGGCAAAGTGGGGAGTTCCAAGGGGCTGGGGTCCAACTACACCTTCGCGGACGGTGGAGTAAGGTTCCTGCGTTTTGGCAAATCCCTGGCCCCTATCAACTATTGGGCAACCACCGCCGCCTGGCGAACCAACACGGCGACCTTCAATCCCCAGGGCGGTTATATGGTCGCTACTTATTGAGATTCACGAAGTTGCGGTAGGTGCTGCTTTTCCCATCGATCGATGTCGTCCGTGGAGGCGTAGGTCCGGATTTCGGTGTGGCCGTCGGCAAAGACATAGGTGCGGCCCAGCTTACCCTCGTCGGGCGTCAGCCATAAATTGCGTTCGCGCCCAATAAAGGCCGCTGCGGGATTGGCGATTTCCTTGATGGGGGTAGCGCTGGTGAGTTCCAGGTCGGTGGAGGTCATTTTGACCCCGTGAATTTCCTGGTCGGGAAGGTCGTAGTGAGACAGGTCATCGTCTGGACCGGGAAGCCGTCCGTGTTCTTCCGAGAACATCATCAGAATCAACGCCCATTGCCGGGAGAACTGCATCCGGCCAATGTTG
>DATJII010000328.1:0-22343 GCA_035493435.1 Candidatus Limnocylindria bacterium
CATTTCCGGTTCAAACCAAGCTTCTGGCTATGGACACACCCGCAGTTTCACCCCCGCCCACGATTCGAAGATGCGCCCCCGCGGCGGGCCGCCCCTGCTACTTTGGGAATGCGCTATGCGGAATAATCCAGGTACACCGTCTTGGAGCGGCTATAGAAATCCAACGCGGCGACGCCTTGTTCCCGGAAGCTGTCGGTGCTGCTGCTCTTCACTCCGCCAAACGGCGCCTGCAACGCCAGGCCGGTGCTGATCTGATTCACCTTGATGACCCCGGCTTCGATGCGCTCGGCATAGACCATGGCCTTCTTGAAATCGCGGGTGACGAGGCTGGCGCTGAGCCCGACATCCACACCGTTGGCCACTTGAAGGGCTTCCTCAAAATTCTCAACGGCTATAACTGCCACCACCGGGCCAAAAATCTCTTCAGAGGCAACCCACATATCCGGACGCACGCCGCTGACGATGGTGGGTTGCATGAACCACCCGTGTTCATACTCGCCCGCCGTCAATCGCTCGCCACCCCAATGGATCGTGGCCCCATCCGCTTTGGCCCGGGCAACTGCCGCAAGGTTGCCGGTAAGTTGCGCTTCACTTACCGCCGGTCCCATATCGATGCCAGCCGCCAGGCCCGAGCCGACCTTCCAGCCCTTCGCCTTGGCCGTCAATTTCTCAAGGAACGGGTCCAAGACGGCTTTCTCGATAATCACGCGGCTCGTCGCCGTACAAGCTTGGCCGGTGAGACCAAAGCCCGCGCGGGCGACCAAGTTGGCCGCCAAATCCAGATCGGCATCGGCCAGCACGAGCGTGGGATTTTTCCCACCCATTTCCAACTGACACCGCATCAACCGTGGCGCCAAGGCTTGGTACAACGAACGACCGACACTGGTTGAACCCGTGAAGGACAACGCCGACACCGACTTGTTGGACGCGAGTTCCGAACCGAAGGGTCGCCCCTCACCCGTGACGACGTTGAGGACGCCTGGCGGCAATCCGGCTTCCGAAAGCACCTTGGCCAGTTCCAAGGTCATGGCGGGCGCCTGCGACGCTGGCTTGATCACCACCGCGTTACCAGTGACCAGTGCCGGCGCGATCTTCCACGCCGGGATGGCAATGGGAAAATTCCAGGGAGTGATCAGCGCAACCACGCCCAAGGGATCCTTCCGGGTGTACAGGAGATTGCCCGGCAAATCGTGCGGAATCGTTTGGCCGCCCAAGGTATAACTCACGCCGCCATAAAACCTGAAAATGTCCACGGCCCGCTGAACTTCACCAGTCGCTTCTACCAGGGTCTTGCCCTCTTCGCGAACCAGCAAGGTGGCCAATTCCCCCTTTTTCGCCTCCAGCAGTTGGGAAGCCTTACTCAACACCCGTCCGCGCCCCACCGGGGTTTGTGCTGCCCATTTGGGCCCCGCACTGGCGGCGGCGGCAAAGGCGGCCGCCGCGTCAGCTTGGGAACTGGCGGCATACTCCGCGACGATTTCGCGGGCGTCCGCTGGATTTCGGGTTTGAAAGGTCTGCCCGCTGGTGGCGGGGATCGATTGTCCTCCGATGAAGTTGGCGTACCGCTGCATGAGGAGGACACACTACAACGGTTTCGTACGGGATGAAAGAGGGAGGATGCGGAAGGCAAATCGACAGGTAGTGGCGTAATGGACCGCTAAAACAAAAACCGATGGAGGATTATCAACCCTACCACCGGTTTTTTTGGTCAAACGTGAGCCCTTCGATCGAAGGAAATTCGCGACGAAACGAAAGCGGTTGGACCGCCTCGCCTGCTTACTCCTCCACGAACTTGATCACGCGAGTCTTTTCAGACCGCTTGCGGCTGTTCTCGTCGAGGATCTTCTTGCGCAAACGCAGGCTCTTGGGAGTGGCCTCAACGTATTCGTCCACGTCGATGTACTCCAAGGCGCGCTCCAAACTGAGCTTCAGCGGCGCATTCAATTGGATGCCCTTGCCGTCGCCCTGGGAACGCATGTTGGTGAGTTTCTTTTCCTTCACCGGATTAACGGGAATGTCATTCTCACGGGCGTTTTCCCCCACGATCATGCCCACGTAAATATTGTCGCCCGGCTCCACCATCAGGCGGCCGCGTTCCTGCACCATGTTCAAGGCGTAGGAGGTGGCTTCGCCAGTATCCATGGAAACGAGGGAACCGTTTTTGCGGGCCGCAATTTCCCCACGATCTGCACCATATTCGTGGAACAAATGGCTTACCACGCCCATGCCGTGGGTCATGTTCACCAAATCGGTTTCGAAGCCGATCAAGCCGCGCATCGGAATCAGTGCTTCCACCGAAACTTGGTTGCCGACGTGGTTCATGTTCGTGATTTGGGCTTTCCGGAAGGAAAGGTTTTCCATCACGCCACCGAGATGTTCGGTAGGAATTTCCACGAACAGCTTCTCAATGGGTTCCATCGGTTCCCCGTCCGGACCCTTTTTCCACAATACTTCCGGGCGGGAAACGAGCACTTCGTAGCCCTCACGCCGCATCTGTTCAACGAGAATGGCGATCTGCATTTCGCCACGGCCACTGACCGAGAAAATCTTCGGATCGGAAGTTTGGGCGATCCGGAGAGCCACGTTGGTTCGGATTTCGCGCACGAGGCGTTCCCAGATATGCCGGGCGGTCACGAGCTTGCCTTCCTGGCCCGCCAATGGACCGTCGTTCACGGCGAACTCCATCTGGATCGTGGGAGGATCGATGGGGATGTACGGCAGGGCCGGACGCGTTTCGGAATCGGTGATCGATTCGCCGATAAAGACTTCCTCGAACCCAGTCACACCCACGATGTCGCCCGCATGGGCTTCTTTCACTTCGATGCGCTTCATGCCTTCGAAGTGAATGATGGAGGTGATCTTGTTCTTGGTAACCTTGCCACTGCCATGGCGGCAGATGGCGGGGTCACCGATCTTCATCTTGCCGGTGTAAATCTTGCCGAAAGCGATACGGCCCAAGTAATCGCTGTAGTCCAGGTTGGCGACCAGCAATTGGAAGCCGTCGCCCGCATGCGCCCGGGGCGGAGGGATGTGCTTCACGATCGCGTTGAACAGGGGCTCCATGGTGGTGGATTCCTGCTCCAACGTTTCCTTCGCGTACCCGACCTTGGCCGAGCAATAAATAAAGGGGAAATCCAACTGCTCATCGGTCGCGTTGAGCGACATGAAGAGTTCGAATACCTGGTCGAGCACCTTCTTCGGGTTCGCGTTTTCGCGGTCGATCTTGTTGATAACCACGATTGGCTTGGCACCCGCTTCAAGGGCCTTGCGGAGCACGAACCGGGTTTGGGCCTGGGGACCTTCGGCGGAATCGACCACCAACAGCACACCGTCGATCATGTTCATGATACGCTCGACTTCGCCACCGAAGTCCGCGTGTCCTGGGGTGTCGACGATGTTAATGTTGTATTCTTTGTAATGGAAAGCGGCGTTCTTGGCCCGGATGGTGATGCCTTTTTCCTTTTCCAGGTCCATGGAGTCCATCAGCCGTTCGACTTGCGTCTCGGCTTGGTTCGCGCGAAAAGTCCCGGACTGCTTAAGCAAGCAGTCAACCAGCGTTGTCTTGCCATGATCGACGTGTGCGATAATGGCGATATTCCGAATGTGCTCCATATCAATGCCCCGACAGACCGGGGGGCGGGGAGCATGCCGTCCGCGCCAAAAAGGTCAAGAATGCGCGAGATTTCAAGGGCCATCGGGGCACCGGTTTAGCTGTCGGTGGCGCGATAGCAATTCGTCAACGGACCGTCACATTCGATCCATGTTGTTTAAAACGAATGACTTAAGAGTTCATCCAAACGTCGAAATGGGGTGTCTTGATCTTTCTTCCGCGGTTTTCCATTTCGCCCCATTTTTTCAGAATCTCTCCGCCCCCTACGTCGGTCGCACAGGTTTTGCTTCCTCGAAATGCTGAATTGGAAGAGGCGTCGCGAGTGCAGTATTGTCGCCCTTGTGAGTTGGCAGTACCGCGTCACTTTCAATCCCGATCAGTGTGGTGGACAGCCATGTGTTCGGGGCATGCGAATCCGGGTCAAGGACGTGCTCGACCTTCTGCTGGCCAAAGTGTCCCATTCAGAGATACTTCTCGATTATCCGTATCTAGAAGAAGCTGATTTACGGGCGTGCTTAGACTACGAATCTCATGTCTCCCACGGTTCCTCTCACTTCCCCGAGAGTTGAACCTTCGGCGACAACTCGAGAATCCGCCCCGGTAACCATCCTTTTCCGTCCTTAAAGGTTGTGGGTCGGGTATACTCGAGGATGAACAGTTTGCCACCTGCCATATGGATATCGAGAGGACGGGCCAGTGGCGACAGAAAGGTGTGGACCTGTGCCTGATATCCTTTCCCATCCGGAGTTTTCTCCGGACGGACGCTCAGTACGTCAAACCCACAATCGTCGCCTGAAGCTGGCTTCAGGAGATTCCCGAAACGGCCAATGAGGAATGATTCGCGCCAGGGCTCCGGCCAGCGACCATCCAACCATACCATACCAGCCGGTGAGGAGTGCGGATGAAATGTGTGCCCTCTCTTGCCAGCGAAATAACCATCGGGTCCCAGATTCACGACGGGATGAACGAACACCATGCCTGAAGGCGCCGCCGGGGTATAAGGATAGGCCTTGCGACTGAGCGGCCAGTCCTCGAACTGATAGGGAAACCCGTGATGACGTGGCGATTCACCTGCCTTGGGAGGCACGATCCAATCCATTTCCTCACAGGCGTCGGCATCGGGGCCATTGCTGGCCGTGAACATCTGACCCGCTCCGTCCCAGGCAAAACTCCACGCATTCCTTATGCCTCGGGCCACGATTTCCGGCGCGGAAGGCGCTTCCGCTTCCGGATCAAAGCGCCAAATGCAGGAGGTTAATCCCGTCTCACCCATCTTTCCTAAGTGTGGATCGGTTCCCTGCTCGCCTCCGTCGGTCCGTGATCCCGAACTGACATACAGCTTGCCATCGGGGCCAATGGCCAGGTGGGAAACGCCGTGATTGTAGGGACCGATGCCGTAAGGATATTGAGTTTTGAACCACGGCTTAGGCGCCACGGGATCACCCTCGGATGAAATAGCGGTGGTCCGGAACAACGTGACTTCATTCGTCAGCAAGGGCTCCGTCCTGCCATTCCTCTGGTTGACCACCATCCACAAACGGTTCTTCGGGTCCAGCATGAATCCATAGGGACTGGGGTCGCCGTGGCTGGTATCAACGTAGTCCTCGGCGGAGAAGAGTTTCTTGGCTTGATGCGTCGCCAAATCCAAGCGCCACACGGTTCCGGATTGGCCCAGTATATACAGCTTCTTGCCTTTGCCATCGCTCGCCAGGCGGGTGGCAAAATCCGTCAGTCGAAAGGTCTCTTTGAGGTCGAAGCCCGAGGGAGCGACTGGAAGGGGCTCATAGGCGTTGGCCTTGACCAGTTCTGCGTAGGTTTTGAACTCGCTCTCCAGGCGCAAACGTTTCACCTCCTGGGCCGTGGGAATCCCGCCGGAATTACCCCAGGAATGGAGCACGTACGTCGCGACGTCACTGACTTGCGCGTCGTCCAGAACCACTGCGGGCATTTGATTGTCGTAGGCTTTGCCGTTGACGGTGATTTTGCCCTTGAGACCACCTGTCACCGCTTTGATGAGACGTTCTTTGCCGCCGTTGCCTTGGAGATAATCGGAACTGGCGAGCGGCGGATAGACCCCTGGAGTCCCCTTGCCCGTCACCTGGTGGCAGATTGCGCATTGACTCACGAACAGCTTCTGTCCCTGTAAGATGCGAACCGAAAGATCGGCCTCTTCCGCCTGGGTGGAGGCAGCCAAAAGGCAGCCTGCCACAATGAATAAGGCTATTGCGTCGCGCTTCAAAACGGGCATAAAGCCGCAAACATGTCGAAACCTGCCGATAGTTCAAGTCATGGAATTAAATGACATCCTGAAAAACGCCCTCGATTGTTCAACGCCTCGGCCTTGAGCCCTGACCCCTATCCCATGAACATCCCCCTGTACGTGGCCGATGCCTTCGCCAGCGAACGGTTCCGCGGCAATCCGGCTGCCATCTGCCTGGCCCCGGCCAGCGCGACCGAGACCTGGATGCAGCAGGTCGCCGCAGAGATGAACCTATCTGAAACGGCTTTCCTTTCACCCGCCAAAGGAGGTGGTTGGTCGCTTCGATGGTTTACACCTGTTGCCGAAGTGCCGCTTTGTGGCCACGCCACACTCGCCAGTGCCCATATCCTGTGGGAAACCAAGAAAGTCCCTTTCGGTGATTCCATAGAATTCCATACGAAAAGCGGCGTTCTCACCTGTCGCCAAGGGACCGAAGGCATCGTCATGGACTTTCCCTCGCGCCCGGCGGCGGCTGCGAGTCCCCCGGAAGGCTTGTCCACCTGCTTGGGGTGCGATTTCCGTTGGACCGGACGCACGGGTTCCGACTGGCTCGTCGAAGTTTCCCATGCGGGAGTGGCCCGTGGATTGCGGCCTGATTTTGGCGCGCTCAGTCGCCTGCCCTTGAGAGGCGTGATCGTGACGGCCCGGAGCGACACACCGGACTACGACTTCATTTCGCGCTTCTTTGTTCCATCCATAGGAATTCCAGAAGATCCCGTCACGGGATCAGCCCACTGCGCACTGGCGCCCTATTGGGCTCCCCTACTGGGCAAGCTCCGCATGAAAGCCTGGCAAGCCAGCGCCCGGGGCGGGGAAATCGGCGTGGAGTTGGCAGGGCAACGGGTGATACTTTCCGGGAAGGCGATCACCATTTGGCGCGGGGAGTTGCTATAGCAGAAATATAATTGAAAATCGTGACGCGAATCAACGTAGCCGACGACGTGAGGCGGGGTGAGGCGGGGTGAACCCGACGCCCCACGACGCACTTCCACCGCGTTACCTCGGTGGCTACCTTCAGGGGATCAGCTTTTCATGAACAGCGTGAGGTGCCGCTCTCCATACGCCCGAAAGTCAAAATCCAGCTTTGAAACGCCGAGTTGCAGGAAGCCCCACATGGCCTCGCGGAGATAAGACAGACGACGCATCAGGTGTAGGCGTTCAAGGTCTTGTTGATCCACTCGACCAAAATAGTAACCGAGTAACCCCATCTCCTGTTCCAAGGTAAACTGGCCGTTGGCGGCGAGATTGCCGAGGTCAAAGAAAAGGTCGCCGCTGCCGGCGTATTCCCAGTCCAGGACCCAGACCTGACGACCGTCGTCGATGAAGTTGGCTGCCAGCAAATCGTTGTGGCACGGGACAACGCGCGACGGGTTTCCCACCTCCAAGGCGATGAAAGCGAGCCGATCCATGGCCACCTTCACTTCGGGCGGGAATTCGACCCCGTACTCCGCGGCTCGCTCGCAGTAAGTGTGGATGGTTTCAAGCGCCGAGAAAACACCACCACCGCCCGTTCCGTTATGATAGCGCTTCAGCGACGCTACCACACGCTGAAGTAACCCTGGAGACCTCAAGTCTTCCGTCGTGACAGTCTTCCCGGCCACAAAGCGCGTCAGGATCGCACCCGTCGCGGAATGCACGGCGACGACTTCTGGCCCCGCCCCGCTCCGATAGGCCGCCTGTGCTGAAGCGTACTCAATTTGACGATCGATACCCAACTGCGCGGTGTTCTCACCGGGCACCCGCAATACATATACCTCGTCGCCGGATTCGAGGCGATAGTTGAGATTCGTCAGACCGCCCGTCAGCACCTGGATCCGAACCGGGCGCCCGCGCAACTCCGGCAAATCGTCGATCAACGCCGCAAGATCTGCGTCCATGGACTACGCGAGCACCTTTTTGCGATCGGGATCGAAAGGAGGACGCAGGTGAGGTGTGGCAGCGACTCGGCGTCCCGAGACGTTTACTTCATACCGCCCCCCCATGATGAATTCCGGGCTAAGACCTTCGGGATTTTTCACGTAACCCATGCCCACGGCCGCCCCCAGGGAATGTCCATAGGAACCGGAAGTGGTATAACCTACAGCCTCGCCGTTGCGATAGATGGGCTCGCTGCCCCACAGGACCGGGTCTGGGTCTTGCAATACGAAGGCGACCAGTTGTCGTTTGAGCGGGCATTCCTTTTGTTTGCATAGCGCCTCACGCCCCAGGAAAGGCATGGACTTCTTCCATCCCACCGCAAAGCCCAACCCCGCCTCCACAGCGGTGTCATCCGGCGAAATATCCGCCCCCCAGGCCCGATAGCCTTTTTCCAGTCGTAGGGAGTTGATGGTATAGTGGCCCGCGTTGACGACCCCAAGATCCTGCCCGGCCGCCCAGAGAAGATCATAGACCAGCCCCAACTGGCTTACGGGAATATGCAATTCCCAGCCCAGTTCCCCGACATACGTCAATCGTAAGGCCCGCACCGTCGCGAGCCCGATCCCGATGGACCGGGAAGTGCCGAAGGGGAACGCCTCGTTGGAGAAATCGGCATCGGCCACCCGCGACAGCAACTGGCGCGAATTCGGCCCCATGACGCCGAGCACCCCATATGCCTCCGTGACGTCCGCCAGTTCCAGGCGTTCGCCCGGCAGCGTGTTGCGGCGGATCCAGTCCAGATCACGCACCGCCTGGGAGGTGCCGCTAATCATATAGAATTCCTCCGCACCGAGCCGGAGGGCGGTGAGATCCGCCTCAAAGGTGCCGCGGGCGTTGAACATCCCGGTATAGACCGCCTTGCCCAGGCGTACGTCCATCTCGGCGCCGCACAGCCGCTGCATTACTGCCAGTGAATCGGCGCCCTTGACCAGGTATTTGGAAAACCCCGATTGATCGAAGATGGCCACGGTTTCGCGGCAGGCCCGATGTTCGCGCGCCTGGGAGGCAAACCAGTTTTGGCGTCCAAAGGAATATTGCACGACGGGAGATGCGCCCTCGGTCGCAAACCAGTTGGGACGTTCCCAGCCGTTCTTGCTGCCAAACACGGCCCCACGGCTGGACAGGCGCTCGTGCAGCGGCGTTTTTCGGAGTCCCCGCGCACTCTCGAATTCCCGATTGGGCCAGGCCATTTGATAATGCAGGCCCAACACCTCGGTGACTCGTTCGCGCAAGAAGGCCCGGTTGTTTGCCCAGGGCGCAAACCTCCGAATATCGACCGACCACAGATCCAGTGTGGGCTCCCCGGCCGTCATCCATTCCGCCAGGTATTTGCCCGCCCCACCCGCGCTGGCGATGCCTACCGAATTGAAGCCCGCCGCCACGTATAAATTACGCAACTCCGGGGCTTCCCCCATGATGAAATTATTGTCCGGAGTAAAGCTCTCCGGCCCATTGACAAACTTGGCGAACCCGCAGTTTTCCAAGGCCGGGATGCGATGCCGTCCATTGGCAAGGGGCACGGAGAATTTTTCCCAATCGGGCTCCAACAGTTGGAAGGAAAACTTGTCCGGTACTTTATCCACCATCCAGGCCTTCGACGATTCCTGGAAGGCGCCCAGCATCACCCCTTCCCCCTCTCCACGAAAATAGATGCATAGGTCGGGATCGCGCCCCACGGGGAGCTCATCAAACGCCCCGGCAATGGGCTCGGTCACCACATAATGGTGCTCCACCGGGTAAAGAGGAATCGTCACGCCGCATGACAACCCCAATTCCCGGGTCCACATGCCACCGCACAAGACGACATACTCCGCCTGAATCGAGCCCTGATCCGTCCTGACTCCAGACGCCCGGCCATTTTTGGTTTCAATACCCAGGACCCGGATATTTTCGAGAATCAACGCCCCCCGATTCCGCGCTCCAATGGCCAAGGCGACCGGAATCTCTTTGGGAATCACCTTCCCATCGTGGGGCAAGTAGGCCGCACCCAGTAAATCATCCGTACGGATCAGGGGCCATTTGTCGAACGCAGCCGACGGGCTGATCAGGTGCGCCTCAACACCAAACAATTCCGCCATCGCCATGGTGCGGCGCAATTGGATCATGCGATCCTCAGACTTGGCCACGATGAGGCTACCCACCTGTTTCCAACCCACCGAATGCCCGGTCTCACGCTCCAGTTGAGAGTACAATTCGACGGTGTACTTGTTGATGCGGGTCATGCTGTTGCTGGTGCGCAATCTCCCCACCAATCCCGCCGCATGCCACGACGTACCGCCGCCCAACTGGCCTTGCTCCAACAAGACGACGTCGCGCCATCCCATTTGGGTCAGGTGATAGGCCACGCTTGTACCGATGACGCCGCCACCCACGATGACGACTTTTGCTTCCGCCGGAAGCGAATGAATGGATTCCATGGTGAACCGGGTTCCTGGCAAACTGAACAGTCCGATTCGACCACCGCTGGAAGCAAATGACAAATCCGAAGCGAATCAGCCTTCAACCTGGAAAACCAGTGACGGGAGTCGGGCAGGCATCCTCCCCTGGCCCAACTCGCGGTATAAGTCAGTGCCGCGCGGGAGCGAGGGCGGCGATGGCCCGCGCGAGGGAATTGATGTCGATGGGCTTGGTGAGGTGCCCGGAAAACCCCGCCGCCCGGGAACGCAGGATATCGTCTTCCATGCCGTAGCCGCTGAGGGCGAGGCCGATCAACTCGGGGTGGACGCGACGCAGCTCCGCGAAGAGCTCGCATCCATCCCCATCGGGAAGTCCCAAATCGGAGATAACGAGGTCGAAATCGGACTCCGCCACGCACCTGTGGGCCTCCGCCGCCGAGGCGGCATTCACGACCTCGAAGTCGCGCCGGACCAACAGCCGGTGCAGGGCCTCCCGGGTTGGCAAATGATCCTCTATAAGCAGCAAACGGCGACGGGGCGCGGCGGGAGAAACGCCGTCTTCGGGCGGCAACTGTGGCTTGAAGCCATTGTCCTCCGGCGCAATCAAGGTTTTGGTCCGTTTGGCCAGGGGCAATTCGATATCGAAGCTGGAACCCATCCCTATTCCCGGGCTGGACGCCTTCATGGAACCACCATGGCTCTCGGTGAGGCGCCGGGATATAGTCAATCCCAGCCCGAGTCCGCCCAGGCGCGGCGTGGTCTGAACGAAGGGACTGAATATACGTTCAACATCAGCCGCCGAAAGGCCGACTCCGGAGTCCGCAACCCGTACCACAATTCGCTGGGCATCTTCGGTCAGGAGTGTGTCGATCGCGATCTGCCCCCCTTCGGGAGTGAATTTCACGGCATTCCTTAACACGTTCCAGAAGATTTGCTGCAGGCGGACGCCATCCCCCAGCACCGTGGTCTGGGTGGCTTCCAGTCGAACCGTCAACGAGAGCTTCTTCTCTTCAATCTCGGAAGAGACAATTCCGATCGCATCACGGAGAGCTCCGTGCAAGTCGATGGCTTTCATTTCCAGAGCCAACTTGCCGTGGTTAATCCGGGTAAGATCAAGCAGATCGTCGATCAGCTTGGCCTCCAGGCTGACATTGTTCCTTATTTGCCGGAACAGAACCCGCACCTCTTCGGCGATCGCTGCGTCATCCGCGCACTCGCTCGCCAGCAGCAGGACCGGATTTAACGGCGTGCGCAACTCGTGCGAGAGAGCGGCCAGGAAGTCGTCCTTGGCCCGGGAAGCCGCCAAGGCTTCGTTGCGGGCCTCCGTGGCTTCGCGGAACAGACGGGATTTCTCTTTTTCCGAGACGACTCTTTGGATGTATTGCGAAATGGCTTCTGCAGCCCGCGGCAACTCCTCCAGGAACCGGTCCTCAACGGGGGCTTCGGAATAGATGCCCAGCACACCTTGCAACTGATCTTGAAACACCAGCGGAAAACCCGCGAACGCCACGATCCCAATCCGCTTCAACCAAGCTGTATCCTCCATCCACGGATCATGGGCGAGATCCTGGGTCGCATACGGCTTTTGCTCATTGGCGATGCGGCCAATTTCCAGTTCGCCCATTCTTATATGGGAGTGATCCAGCTCGGCGCGCGACTGGACGCCAGCGGAAGCCTGGAGTTCCAACGCCTGCCCGTCGGGCGACAACAGCCAGATCCTCGCGAGACCAGCCGGCCCGTACTTCGCCAGGTGGGCACATATGTTGTTTAGCACGGCGGATGACTCACCCGGGCCGGAAACCTCGAGGGCTATATCCGCCCGGAGGCTGGTCATGCGCGACTCGCGGGCATTCGCCATTTCCGCCTGCTTGGATTCGGTGATATCGCGCGAAACGACCAGAAGTTTTTCGGGCCTCCCGTCATCCGCCAGCATCGAACGAAGGACCACATCCCACCACTTGGCCTTTTCGCCCGCTGCCCGGCGAGTTCCCTGAAATCGTACCGTTTCACCGGTCAAGGCGGAACGCAAAGCCCTTTCGGCCCGGGTCCGGTGATCGTCGCCCCAGAACTCCGGCCAATAAGAACCCTGCACCAAATTACCATCCCGCATCCCCAGCATTTGACATCCCGCTGGACTAATGAAAACGAGACGTCCGGCCAGGTCCAATACTTCCACGCAATCCGGACTGCTCTCCAGCACCCGACGGTTGAACTCCTCGGTTCGGTAAAGCAGTAACTCCGCTTTCTTACGGGCCGTGATGTCGGTGTGAACCTCCAGGATCGCCCGGGGCTTTTCTTGGGCGTCAAGATGTAGTACCCATTGGACTGCGGCGCACACTTTGTCGCCATTCTTGCGCTGGCACCAGACCTCCCCTTCCCAGTGTTTCTTCCGCTGGAGAATGGCCTGGAGTTCTTCCATGGGCGCAGGAAATTGGGTCGCCAGGAGCAGATGCGGGGACTGCCCGACGGCATCCTCCTTGGTGAATCCATAGAGATTCTCCATTCCCTTGTTCCAAAAAATTATACGGCCCTTGACGGAACGCGCCAGCACCGGCGCCAGCTCCAGGAGTTCGGCCTGTTCCCGCAATCGGAGTTCGCTCTCCTTCAGCTCCGCATTCCGCGTGGCCAGTTCCTCGTTGAGGGTAGTCAATTCCTCGTTGGCGGATTCCAATTCCTCATTCGAGGTCTCGAGTTCTTCATTGAGGCTCTGAAGCTCCTCATTGGCCGACTGGACCTCCTCATTCGACGCCTGCAGTTCCTCGACCGACGTGTCGTATTCCTCGCGTAGATTCTCGAATTGCTCCCGCGTTTCCACGAGATCCCGTTTCACCCCGGAAAGCTGTTTTTCGTCGAGTTTCGAGACGACAACCCGCTTGGTCCCGATGGACGGGACCGTGACCGGGGCTTTGATCTTTTCGAAAAGCACCAGAAAACACCGGGTCGCCAGGTTTTTGAGGGGCACGATTTCCACCGTGACGAGGCCCCGTCGTCCGGGAAGGTGTATCTCTTTCTCGCGCACGGGACGACTCTCCCGTTTCGCCCGGAGGAGCAGGCGTTGGAGTGTCAGTGCAAGCCCGTCACGCGCCATTTTTAAAAGGTGAAAATTGGCCTTCCCCGCCGGCAGTTCGAGGAAGTCCTGCGCGTCGCCGCGAAACTGGAGTATTTCCCCCTCCTCGGTGATCAGGACGCCCGCCGGGGCATACTTAGACAAGGTCACCCGATCCGCTTCGCGATAGGCGTCAACCGTGCCGGATTCCGGACGCCGGACGGCAACCGCATTGACAGTCGCCCGCGCGACCTGAAGCGGAAGGTGCTGGCGATGCACCGCGGCACTGACCGCCTTTTTTTGATAAATCTTCTGGCTCTTCTCGACGGCATCAAAGAAATCGCTGAAATGGCCGATGGATTCCGAGGCGCCCAGGACGAGGAAGCCGCCGGGTTTGAGCGCATAGTGAAAGGAGGGGAGGACCCGCTGCTGGAGAGCGGGCTCAAAATAGATAAGCAGATTGCGGCAGGTGATCATGTCGACCCGGGTGAAGGGCGGGTCGGTCAACAGGTTATGCTGCGCAAACACCACCATATCCCGGATCTGCTTTTGGACCCGAAATCCGCCATTCTCCGCGATAAAGAAACGCTGCCGCCGCCCCGGACTCACCGACTGCACTTGCGCTTCCGTAAAACGTCCGGCCCGGGCGGCATCCAGGACCTTGATATTGACGTCTGTCGCAAAAATCTGCAACGGAGGCGCTTCAGTACCTTCCCGGAATTCGGAATAAGCCATGGCCAGGGAATATGCCTCCTGGCCGGTGGAGCAGCCCGCCACCCAGAAGCGCAATGCTTCTCCTCGCGGTCCATTTTTCGCCAGCTTGGGAAAGGTATTCTTCTTTAAGAGTTCGAAGACTCCGGGATTGCGAAAGAAGGAACTGACGTTTAACAGCAAGTCCTGGTGCAGCGCCTCAATCTCTCCCGGGTTTTCGCGGAGCAACTGCAGGTAGGACTCCAAGTCCTTGAGACGATTAATGCCCAGGCGACGCTGGATGCGACGACCTATCGTAGTGGGACGGTAGAGCGTAAAATCAATCCCTATTTTCGTGCGCAGCAAGAGGAATATCTTGCGCAGATTGAGATCCGCTGGCGGCGCCGGCCACGCTATCTCGGGACCGACGCTCACGCCACTCGCATCACGCTTTCGCGACACTTGGCCACGTCGGGTGCGGGCGTTGGCCGCGGCCCGGCTTTTCACCGTTCCGGGTTCGAGGAGCAGGCGGGAGATCTCCGAAGCTATCTTGGCAGGCGGTAAAACAAAGTCCACGCAGTCGGTGCCCACCGCGCTTCGTGGCATGCTGTCGTATTTGGCCGAACCCGCGTCCTGGGCAAAGGTAATGCCCCCGGCATTTTTGATGGCCTTTAAACCCTTGGCGCCATCCGAACCTGCCCCGGATAGGATCACTCCTATAGCCTTCTCCTTTTGATCCGTAGCGAGCGATTGCAAAAAGTGATCGATGGATCTCGCCGGTCCACCATCTTTGAGACGTTTGGAAAGCTTGAGTACCCCTCGGCGGATGGTCATCTGCTTATTGGGCGGTATGACATAGATCTCCCCGGACTGGACCCGCGTATTGTCTTCAATCTCCCGGACCGGAAGGGTCGCGGAGCGCCCTAGTAACTCTGACAGCATGCTCCTATGGGTGGGATCCAGATGCTGGACCAGGACGTAGGCGATTCGTCCATGGGTGGGAAGGTTCTTTAGCAATTCGGTGAACGCCTCCAGTCCGCCAGCCGAGGCACCGATTCCAGCAATACGGAGGGGAACCGATATCTTATCACTCTCGGACGTCGTCCATTTCATGGATTTTGCGGCGCACATGAGATCAGACCGAAAAAAGGTTCCAGGAGTCCTGTTTCACATCCAGCGTGGCGTCTCGAATGGGGGCGTATGACCGCATACGATCCCCTCGTAAGCAGGGGCCACGCCACCTCTGCTCGTTCCACGGTCCAGACGAAAGGCAGACGCTATGATCCAGGCAGATTCATAAGAATGAGAATGTCTTCAAGACCAGTCGACAAATTCATTTCCCGGGATGGGAAATCCTCCCCAGTCCATTGAAACGTCACGTCGGTATCCACGTGGTGGAAAAAGAGGGGCCATCGCCATTACTAATGCTGGCTAGATGGGGCAACCCTCTCAGTTCTCGGGATCGGACG
Source organism: Candidatus Limnocylindria bacterium (assembly GCA_035493435.1). GTDB lineage: Bacteria > Verrucomicrobiota > Verrucomicrobiia > Limisphaerales > UBA9464 > DATJII01. The sequence goes on from DATJII010000328.1 coordinate 15,389, forward strand.
CGCTTAATTCGCAGTCTTGCGACCCGTTTCCAAGCAAGGTCGTCGACTTCACTCATGCAAAATACAAGCCGCCAAAATACTGCGTTTTGCAATGACCGAAAATCCGATGGGGATATATCCCCATGTTTCTGTGCTTCCGTTCGGTTTGGGTAGCCGAATCTCGCGGCCGATGGTCCCGCCATAACCACCGCGGGCCAGAAGTCTTCGACGGAACCCCTGACCTTAGTTTGTGATTCCAGGATTCTGTGAAAGTTCCGTCCCCAACTCTTGAAAAGAACGGGAGACTTGAAAGATTGCCAGCCACATTTCCGCCTGGTTCGGATCGTTCAAGATGACCATTCCCGAGCGGATTCTGGCCGCTGGCATGCCTCCCAGTTGAACGGGATACCGCTGACGGCAATGAGCGGCGAATTCCGGAAATCCGGCGAAACCCGCCCGCTTCAAAGTGGCCCCTTGGAGAATGGTAAATTGGCCCCAACTGCCGGGACAAGTTCGCTTCATCAACTCCACCGTGAGCCGTCCCATGGTATAGCGAGGATTAATCTCAACCACCGGTTTCAGGCGGACCTGCCCGTCCGCGGCACGATAGACAAACGCGTCCACACCGCACGCTCCCACAAACCCCAATGGCCGCATGGCCGCCCCCAGGCGCTCCGCGATTTCCTCAAAGAGGCCATGCAGGCGGCCCGGGACATCGCCGTGACCGGAAAAATGCGCGGCCAGCCTGCTCGCCAGGCGCCGCTCATGATTGGGTGACGCCCAATTTGCCAGAAACTGACCGCGTTGGTCGTTGATCAACCCGGTATAACCACAGATCCTGGCCCCGCCATCGGTCACCTGGAGCTGAATCGAAAGATCGGCAATTCGTTCCAGCCAGGGTTCCACCACCACGGAGCGACCATCTGTCACGGCACTGGCTATCCAACGCCGCTGGTTCTCCAGGACTTCAGGCTCCCAAAGTCGGATGGCATTGTTTCCAGCCAGCCCGTACGACTCCTTGATGACGACCCGGTGATGCCCTTCGGCGCGGATCTTCGCCACGCGCTCCAGCGCCTCTTCCAACGAATAGGCGGCGCCTCCTACATCTTCCGGTGGACATAGCCAATGGACATCGCCCTTTCGATCCGCCAGCGCCGCCCTGAGAAATTCGGCGCTCCAGGCTTTGGAATAGAGCTTTGCCAGTTCGGGAGTGAAGCAACCGATGGATTCTCCGCCCACGTTGCCGCGAAGCGGTTCAAACAGCTCCAGGCTATCGGGTCCCCAGGCCCAGGGACGCAGATGGTTTAGCTTCCGGGTGGCGAAGCTCGACTGAGGATCAATTCGACCCTGTTTCAATTCGACAAACTCGGGAAGATCAAAGGTTGCTTCCTTCAACCCAGCCAGAAACGGCGCACCGGGGCGTCGCTCCAATAATACTACATCTTCCTTGCGGCACAGGAACTGGGGCAGATTCGCCAAGTCTCTAACCATTGCCGCCTGCTGTTTCACCGGGTTGAATCGATTTCCCTGTGAGATACGGCCCTCGGCAAAAGGGTTGAAGTAGAAGACATCCGGAGTCCGTCCTTTGGACTGCCCAAAGACATTTAACTCATCGATGAATCGGGCCTCGAGTCCCGCCGCTCGCCGCCCTTCCACATTAAGGCTGATGCCCTTGGCCCGGCTGGGCGAAAGAGGATATTTCAATTGCTGGCAAAAGGCCTCCCAATCGCTTTCGTCGGGTTTTTTCCAGCGACGGAACCACTTGAGTCCATAAGCCACATGGGCGATCTCGTCCTTATAGATCCGGTCCAGCAGCCCGGAAGTCTCGGTATCGCCGACAGCGTGAAAACCCCGCGCAAAATGACGGCAATAATCAAGATTGGCCTGCTCGAAGGTAAGGCTCAGCCCGGCGACATAATCCATGGGATTCTCCATGCCGGAGATCGCCCGCCAGAAATAACCACTGACGGGGAGGTCGCCAAAATGTATCCCGCATGCCCGCATGCGTTCGCTATACCAGCGCGTGTGCTCCTGTTCATCCTTCAGCGTCTGACAGACCCCACGCCTGAATGCCGCCGGGGCATCGGGAAATCGCAACAAAACCAAAGCCATCAGTTCCGTGGCCAGCAGTTCGTGATTGGCGAAAAAATGGAGCAACCTGCCGCGGGCTTTTTCATCCTCCAATTGGTGGAGCGCGGGAAACTCGGATTTACTGCTCGATTGGGATTTGAAATGCAACTCTTTGGGCCGTCCGGGCATGGGAGGCGCCGACACGGGTGAACCGGGATTCTCGTCGGTAATGGAATCGGGACACCAGAGTTTCATCTCCAGTGTCTCCGCAAAGAGGACCTGTTCCGCAAACGCCCGCAATTCCATGACCGCCTACTGCGTACTCTGGACGGGTGACCATGTGAACCAAAAAAGCAGCGGCGCGGGCATCTCCGCTAGGCTGAAACTCTCCTTGTGAAACCTCGTACAGAGAGTCAGATGATTCCATCATCCCCTTTTTCTAATCTGCGTAATCTGTGGAGAATATTTCCGGATTCTCATGAGAGGATAGGATGTTGAATTGGACTAAAGGCGGTTCAAACCGGTTTTGAAAAAGGGAGAATTGTCCGCAGATTACGCAGATTCGCGCAGATTATAAATACAATAGACCGGTTGAGCAGACGAACTCTTACCAGGCCCGAGGCTCCGCCCTTATATATTTTCCGATGGAGATGCGGTGCCCTCGCCTGCGGATGGCTTCCATTCCAGCAGCCAGTAGATTCCGTTTTCCTTAATCCGCTGGAATCCCAGCCGCTGATAAAGCCGTTGCGCGGGATTGTGGACCTCGACGTGAATCGTGAGGGATTTGCGCGTCCGCTCGGCCTCCTGGCACAAGGTCCTCAATAGGTCAGTGCCAATGCCCTGGTTGCGCCACGCCGGTAGCAAGGCGATGTCCACAATCCGAATTTCCTGGGCGCCGCGCCATGCGTATAACCTGCCGGCGTCGGAACCGTCGACTTGAACCACGCTATACTGGGCATCGCCATAGGCCGACTGATAGTGCCGATCCTGGGCTTCGAACTGCTGCCGAAGGAAGGTTTCTTTCTGGGCGTTGGTCCATGGGACCAGGGCCAGTTCGTCCGTCCTGGTGCTCGCGTAGACCCGAAAGAGAAATTCCCGGTCATTGGACGCGACCGGGCGTAAAACGACGGAGGTTGGCATTCCGATCCGGATTCCCGCCGATCGCAAGTTATCCGCGCGGAGGGAAAATTCCGAAAAGCGCGATGGCGAAATGCAGCGAAAGATAAGGCTGCATATTGTTATGCGGTTGATCGCCGCCTGTCGTTCCAACACTTCGGGAATCCAAGGCCACCAACCGTTTCAATCCCGGCGTCCCATAGACGTTGTCACGGGTTGCCGCCAGTTCCGCGCCCTCTGGTGCCGTCTTTGCGGCGGGAGTGGTGAGCACGTTGACCACATGCGCGTGCTGCGGCATCTGGTCAGTCGTCAAGGTCACTGAATCACTTCCTCCTTTTTCGGCCAGTGAGCGCGAGGTCAGCCCGGGCCCCTGGCCAGGATGCATGGGAGCCCGCCCCCGAATATCAGGCAGGGCGAAGGTCGATTTTCCATCCCCACCGTAATTGGTGCCCAATAACGAGAATAGGGCGGTATTCTGCGAGATCGGCAACAATTGACCTTCGCAATAGGCCCAGCCGGTGGGGGCAAAGGTATAGGGTAGAATCCGGATTTCAGCGACAAAGGGTTCTGACATGGGAGAGTCCTCTAGTTACGACTTGGGAAGATGCCGAACAGGGAAATAATAAAATTCAGGCACAGGAACGGCTGCATGTTATCGTGGGGTGCGGAATTGCCGGCCAACCCGTCCGCCAACACGTTCAAATGTGTCGGGCCAAATCCGTCGACCGTCCCGCCATACGTGGCCCCTTCGCCCTGGGCCAAAACTGAATTCGACGGATTCCGGCGGCTGGCTTTGGTGTTTGTTCCCATCAGGGGATGCGAATGGGTTGGCAGGTTCTCCACCGTCAGGGCCACCGATTCGGTACCGGAAGCCTCCCCTAAAGCATGGCCCTGCCCGACATGGATGGGTACCCTGCCCCGGAAATCGGGTAGGGCAAAATTGGTCACACCGTCGCCGCCAAAGGTGGTCCCTATCAGGAGGAATAGCACTTCGTTTTCTGAGATGGACAAAAGCTGTCCTTCACAAAACGCCCAACCCGACGGCGGAAAGTTGCCGGCGAACATGCGAATTTCACCTACATAAGGTTCGGACATGTTATCCTTTTCTCAATTACGTGATGGGAATATCCCCTGCAGCGCGATGACGAAATTGACCACCAGGTAGGGCTGCATATTGGTGTGTTGTGCCCCGGCGCCAGCGCGACCGATCGATGCCGGATGCATCGCCACCAAGTCGCCGACCTGTGAATACGTGTCCTCCTCGGTGAACGCCAGCAGGTTGCCCGACGGATTCCTTAGGTTGGCATCCGACCGTACCGCTCCCAAGGTATGGGTATGGGCCGGAATCTCGGAAACCAAAAGTGTGTGGGAGGTTTCTCCTCCAGACTGCCCCAGGGGGTAAGTATCAGTCGCGTGGATGGGCACGGAACCCCGCAGGTCGGGAAGCGCAAAAGTGACCCGTCCATCGCCACCATACGTGGTTCCCAAAAGGGAGAACAACGCCTGGTTCTGATTGATCGGCATCAATTGCCCGTCGCATCCCGCCCAACCTTTTGGCGCAAAGTTGTAAGGGACCATCTTGATCTCGCCCAGGAAAGGATCTGCCATAACGTTTTCTAGTTAAAAATCGCTTCCCACACCACGCCCTCAGTCGTCCGGCCAATGGGAACGAGAAAGATCTTCATTCCGCCTAGCTTAGCGTGCGTGACTTCGTAGATCCGCTGCTGGGCCATCCCCTCGTGTTCGCCCGTGAACAGGAGCGCAAAGGGTGCCCGCCGGTCGCCCACGACCCGGGCCAGCGGATTTACGCGAGTCAGTTTCACTTCCGCCTTTCGCCCCGCCCCAAAATCCAGCACGAACGTCTCGCCAACATGGGGGAGGAAGGACTCGTGAGTCACAGTATCCAGCATGAGAGAATTCCCTTTTAGATAGGATTCAACGTGCAAAGCCGCTTGCGCGGGCAAGGCGGTCTTGATCGCGCCCGCCAAGGCTCCCACGCTCGCCAGCCCGAAAAAGCCACGGCGATGCAGCGGCGTGTGCGCTACCAAACCTAGGTCCAAACCGCCTCCACTGGGCGGTCGGACGGAATCGGGAGCCGGTACGGAATCGCTTTTCATGGGGAGGAGAAATTACTGTGTTACGACCCGGAAGAAGCGGTAGGCCACGTCGGCTCCGTTTTCCGTATAGTCAAATTTGCCATCCACGGGGGTCGTGGTATAAACCGTGTTCCACTCCGAAAAATCGCTGGTGGACTGCAGTTCGTGGGTGCGTCCCGCCATGCCGATAAACGAGATGTTGAACTGGATCTGCCCCAAGCCACCGGATCTGGTAATGTACAGCTTTCCGGGAATGGCGGGATCCCCGGGGAAGACCCGGCCATAAACACCATACCCGTCGCCGTCTTCGCCAAAGGACTGCCACGCGGCTCCGAAACCTCCACCGGTCACTGGAGCCAACGTCACCCAGCGCTGTTCAGACTGGTTATACTGGTTCAGCATCATGGCTGGATTGCGGGCCGTACCATCCGGACCAAAACGTTGCACCCACAAGGAGAAGCTCCCCAAGCCAGAATCCTCGCCTTCATCCACCGCTTGCCATGCGATGAGAAAGTCACCCCCCGGCAAGGCCGTCATGGAGGGACGTTCCCATCGTCCCGTATGGGAACCCGCGACGAATTCATCTCCCACCGAGTCGCCATAGGCGCGAGCCTTGACGCGCCGACTTTCCGGAACACCTGGTCTTTCCACCGTCATGGCGATCGCAAAGCCTCCCGTCGACAAGCCTGCAACTGCGGGATCGGAATAACTGAAGTCGGTGCTCTGCCCGACGACGAATTGCCGCGCACCCTCCGGGGAATTGGCCGGGGCCATGGCGTTGCCACTCGCGTCAAATCGCACGCCCAGCACCCGATCCGTCTCCCGGTCTTCGTAAGCCACGACATAACCACCATCTGCCATGCCCGCCACGCGCGGCGCGCCTTGTTCGCCTTCGGTCACCGAATTCGAACCCAACGAGTTGGCCGCGATTTCCGCCGGGTCGACAAAAGTCCCGTCCCCCGCCACTCGTCGATAGAAAACGTCTTGGTCCTGATCGGTATTCTGGGCCACCCAGACCAGCACAAATCCTCCATTTACCAAAGAAGCTACTTGGGGATGAAATTGGGGACCCGCCTCCGTCACATTGGCTTGCCTGGGAGTTTCACTGGCCGGTTGACCGGCGGCGTCGAAACGCTGGAAAGCCACGGCATAGCCGTCAGAATCTCCGCCTTGGCGGGACCAAGCCACCACGAATCCACCATCGCTCAGACCCGCGATTACTGGATCCGATTGATCGGAGCCTTCGGCCTCAAAAACCTCCTTCTCATCCGAGATCGGGGTGCCATCCGCCGAGAAATGCCGCCACCAAATGGAACTGGTTCCGGTCGAACGGTTTTCCCACGTCACCGCGATCGACCCGTCGGCCAGCGAAGCGATGGCCGAGCGGCGTTGGTCCAATTGGGAAGTTTGATTGACGCCGAATTCGTCGCCCGCCCAGAGCGTATTCAGGGCCAAAAGGCAGACAGCCGCAGCCTTCAGGGGGGTCATTCGAAAGTGCATTGCCGCAGGAGAGGAGGTTAACTGCGCGTTAGTGAAACAAATCCACTGCTAAAAAGCAATCCCGGAATCCGCAACGATACGGCGACGGGACCCTCTCCTATTCGTGGAATGACACACGTTTCTATCCCCTCTCTTTAAAAAATCTGGAAGAGGGTGAGGGGCCAAGAACCACCGCTTTTCACGATTTAAGGAGG
>DATJII010000329.1:0-14445 GCA_035493435.1 Candidatus Limnocylindria bacterium
GGGATGCGAGGCGTTGTAGGCGGCTTTTAGCCGTTCGGCGGTCACGTGGGTATAGATTTCCGTGGTCTTGAGGTGGGAATGGCCCAGCAGTTCCTGCACGGCACGCAGGTCAGCGCCAGCGTCCAGAAGATGTGTGGCGAAGCTATGGCGTAGCTTGTGGGGAGTGAGAGCCGGATCCAAGCCGGCCACGGCCAGATAGCGCTTGAGACGTTTTTGCAGGATCGCCGGTCGAAGGCTCACCTCCGGATCGTCACCGCTGGGAAAGACGAGGTCTCCAGGACGCTGGGGATGCCTGATTATTTGCCAGAACCGCTCGATGGCTGCCGCCGCAGGCTTTCCCAAGGGAACCATGCGTTCTTTACGACCTTTGCCATGCACGGTCACGCGCCGCTGAACCAGGTCCAACCCTTGGCAACGCAGCCCACATACCTCGCTGATACGCAGCCCGGCCGAATAGATGAGTTCCAGCATGGCGGCGTCCCGCAGGAAGGGCCAGGCATCGTCGGGCTTGAAATTGGGTAGGGCCCGGGCGGCTTTCAATTCACTCTCCGGCGCGGCGAGGAGCGCAGCCATTTGTTCGACAGGAAGGAAGCGCGGGAGGCGTTTGGCGAGCTTGGGCATCGCCATCCCCTTCACCGGCGAACTCGGGACCGCCCCTTCTTGTTGAAGGTAGCGGTAAAACGAACGCAGGGCGCTGAAGCGCAGTTGGACGGTGGCATGATCGAGCGATTGCCGCCCCAGCCACCGCAGATGTAACCGAAAATCGTCCTTCTTGAGATCCAGCCAGGTGGGCGGCGTTTTGCGGACTTCCAGGTGCCAGCGCGAAAACTCTTCCAGCGCGTGGGAGTAGTTGCGCACCGTATAATCCGACATGCCCCGGGCCGCATGCATTTGCAGCAGGAACCGTCCGGGCCAGTCCGTCGGTTTTTCGGCTGGCGTGTCGGTCGGCATATCTTATCGCAAGGGGTCAGCAGACTAGTGTTTTACGATGCTGAAATAGTCGTACAACTGGCCCGCCTGCCCCAGGCATCGCGCCTTCAGTTCGAGGCCGTCGAAATCAAAGATGACCGAACCGGGCCGATTGAGTGAAAGCCACATCACAGGATGATTCAACGGGCCCCCACTGACCTGCCCTCCGTCGCCCGAGACCATATAGACGGTTCCGCTGCGGGGCACGCGGCCGGCCGGTTTCGTGTAGGCGCCATCGACATCGGGACGTCCCGTGCCGCGATTCAAGATCATCGACGGCTTCAAGGTGGTGGAATTGCCGTAATGATCGGCCATCAGGTAGCTGCGCTCGTAGTCGTGGGCATGTCCGCACAGGACCAGGTCGGTTCCGGCCTGCTCCAGGATCGGGATGAACACCTCACGCATATCGGCACAGGTGGTATCCCCGCCCTTGACCCGGTCGGAATTATGCGATCCCTTGGTGTAAGGCGGATGATGGAAATACGCGATGATCCAATCCTGCCTTGTCGCCGCCAGGTCGGACTTCAGCCAATTGGCCATATAACTATTCGTCCCCCGATCCGAATCGGACGAGTCGAGGGAGATAAAGTGGATATTGGCGTAGTCGTACGAGTAATACGCCTCGGTTCCCGACATGACCCCGCCGCTTTCGGCACGCGTGGGAAGATTGAAGATATCGAAATAGACCCCAGTCATCGTCTCAGAGTCCGCGCTGTGGGAATCATGATTCCCGATGGTCGGCCACAAGGGTTTCTGCCGGAGCAACCAGGAATAGATGTTGAAGAGGTTTTTTTGAAACTGCTTGTCTGTTCCGTCGGGATACGCGTTATCTCCCAACATCAGCCACAGGTCGCAAGGGCGTTGGGCATACTCGTGATAGAACGTATTCATCACCCCACGTTGCACGTCGGTACCGGTACCGGAGTCACCGAGCACCCAAACCCGGGTGGGAACGCGCACACCCGGAACCGGAGGCGTGACAAAGGAATAGTCGCTGGTTCCGGGCGTCAGCCAGCGATTGGTGGAATACCCCAGGGTGTAATAATACCGCGTTGCCGGCAGGAGGTTCTTGATGCGGATGACGTGCTCCAGGCGTTTGCCTTCAATGGCCACCTTGTTCGTTTGGGCGACCACGTTGATTCCAAATCGCAGTAGTCCATCGACGTCTTCGTCGGTCCGCCAGCGGATCACGATGCTATCCGGAGCCGCCATTTGCAGATAGGGGCCACGGGAAATCTGCGGCGTGGCACTCGCAACGAGCGCCGTGAAACACAGCCACCACCAACCGCTGAACCTGAAGAATTTCGACACTGGGTTTAGGTAGTATAACGGCCGATACGGGTGGTTTAGATCGCGACCCGGCCTTCGAAAACGAAGGTCGCGGGACCTTTCAGCCGGACATGTTTAAAGCCGTCCCCGTCCGCTTCAAAGCGCACCTGTAATTCGTCGCCCCCTTGCACCGTCACCCGCACGGGTGAGGTGAATCCGAGAAGCTTGGACGCAATCAGGGCACTGGCGGTCACTCCGGTGCCACAGGCCAAGGTTTCCCCTTCCACGCCTCGCTCATAGGTGCGAACCCGAATATGCCCGGGCCCAAGGACTTGCACGAAATTGACATTGGTGCCCTTCGGCTTGAAATGGGCGTGCCATCGTAATTCACTGCCGAGGGCCGTGATCATCGCCTTGTCCGCATCGGGCACGAACACGACCGCATGGGGAACACCCGTATTCGCGGAGCTGACTTCCAAGACTCCTTGGGTAGTCGAAACTGATTCCTTCAGCCGGAACGAATGCGGCGCGGTGAGATCGACGGTGACTTCGTCGCCCTGGAATTCGGCGCCGATGACGCCCGCCGCCGTCTCAAAAGTCACGGTCGGCGATTTCCATTCCGTCACCTTTTGGATGTACCGGGCGAAGCAACGCGCACCGTTGCCGCACATTTCCGCGTCCGAACCGTCCGAGTTATAGAATTGCCAGGACCAATCCGCACTGCCGGTTCCGGGAACCAGCAGGATCGCGCCGTCTGCCCCCACACCGAATTGGCGATGGCAAAGATGGCTGACTTGCTCGCGCGTCAACCTCTTGTCCCCCGCCCGGTTGTCCACCAGGATGAAATCATTGCCTGCACCCGACATTTTGACGAACTCCAACAACATGGGCGTGAAGGTTAGTCATACCGGGCGTCGACACAAGCCCGGGGTCATGGGTTCCTGAGAGGTAGGCGATTTACTTCCGCGCCGACGTCATGGCGCGGCAACACCTTCGCCCAAAATGAGCTGGGTCGTCGCTGCGTCGTGAGCTTCCAGCCAGCGGATAACAGCCTGGGAAGCAGCACCATAGGCACCCGCGAGATCGCCCAATTCGGCAGGCAGCAGGCGGACCTTGGCACCGCCCGGTCGCCATTCGAATTGATCCAACTCGGCTTGCAAGGGACCGAAAAGCACGGGGCCTGCATGCGAAATACCACCACCCACAATGACCGCTTCGGGATCCAGCACATTGATGGTGGACGCAATCGCCGCCGCGAACGCTTTTAGGGATCGGCGCCAAATGGCCATCGCCATCGGATCCCCCTGCTGGCAAGCCGCCACGAGGGTATGGGTGGTGGAGAAACGGCCGTTTGAGCGCCGGGCCAGGCTGCGATTCCCGAGTTCCATTTCCAAGGAACCCGGTGTCCGGACGTCATCAAGCTGCCCCAGGAAATCTACGGTGACATGGCCAAAATGGCCCCCTCGGCCCAGATGGCCACGCAACAATCTTCCATCAACCATGGCCGCTCCGCCCACACCAGTGCCCAAGGTGTAGAGGACCACGTTTCGCAGGCCTACGGCGGCGCCATTCCAGGCTTCGCCCAAAAGTGCGGCGTGGGCATCGTTCAGCACGGGGACCAGCAATGGCCGCTCGAGATATTGGGTCCAGTCCAGTCCCTCCAGCCCAATCAAGCGGCCGGGCAGATGGGCAATACACCGTTCGTTGCGATTCGCCAGCCCTGGAGCGGAAAGCCCCACGGCCTGTGCCCGCCCGAAATCGTGTTCCAAGGAGGCGACCAGTTCCTTTACGGCTTTGGCCCACTCCCGATTCCGATCAATGAAGGGGATATTGGCATGCGCTATCAACTCCGCGCGTGGCCCGACAACCACCGCTTTGACACTGGATCCGCCCAGATCGACGCCGATGAATTGTGAGGGGAGTGTCAAACGCGTGACACTATGCGTACAACCGGTGGAAGGCAGAACCAGAAAGTTTAGAAATCAAGCGATTTTTACGCCGTTCGCCGACCCAAGGGCATCCCGACTGGGCCTCCGTTATCCACCGGAGGCGGTCTTGCTTTGCACGAAGCCCAAGGTGGCTTACCTTTCCGCCGTCGCGGTGGGCTAGCTGGAAATGCCGACCGTCCGACTTGATTCAATATGTCTACGAATTCGATACGTCCCAAGAAGCGCTGGCCCATCGTTCTGGCCGGGGTCTTTTTGCTGTTGATAGCGGCTTATTTTGTCCTGACGAGCGCCTTCTTTGCGCGCGCCGTGGTGCTGCCAAAGGTTGCGGCGGCGCTCAACAGCGATCTGGTGGTCGATGACCTCTCATTGAGTCCCTTTTCTTCACTGGAATTGTCCGGGGTGAAACTCACCCCCAAGGGCGCCGATACTTTGCTCAGCGTGAGTCGCGTAAAAGCCCACTACAGTCTCATGTCGATCATTGGTGGGGACATCAAAGTGGATGAAGTCACTTTGGACACACCGGACATCACCTTGATCACCAAGGCTGATGGCACGAGCAATTTGGACCCCATCACCAAGGGCAGCGGCCAAGCCAAGCCCTCCCAACCGAGTGGTGCGCCATCGAAGCCCTTGAAGTTGACCATTCGCGCGGTCGCGATTCGCAACGCCAGCGTCCATCTTCGCCAAGCCCAGACCAACGGCACGGTGGCGATGGTTGACGTCACCGGATTCAATCTGGGGGTGGATTCCGTGCAAAACGGTGGAACTTCGAAGATCGATATCGGCGCCCAGGTTAAAGTGGACAGACCCGGTCAGGGGGCGCTCACAGCAACTCTTGCGGGAACGTTTTCGGCCAGCCTCGATGCCGCACTGATCCCCACCGCCGCGAACGGCAGTTTGAAATTCGACGTGACTCAGGCGTCTGGCGGATTCAAGGACCTCGCCGCGGCGAGCATCAACCTGCTGGCGGATGCCACGCCGTCCGAAATCAAGCAACTGGAGCTATCCTTCCTTCAGGGTGGAAATCCCTTTGGCAAAGTCCGCCTGTCCGGTCCGTTCAACCAAGCCACCAAGGAGGCGCGCATTGATTATGTGATCACCGGAATCGACCGCCGGGCGTTGCAGTTGGCGTTAGTGGGCAGCCCGTTGGATTTAGGCAACACCACCATTTCCGCTACTGGCCGCGTGGACCGCGCAGGCCGGGGCGACGTGGTCGCGTCCCGAGGTCTCTGGACGATCACCAGCCTCAGCATGGTTTCCACCAATGGCACTACTCCGCCGGTGGACCTGTCGATTGACTACCAAGTTTCTGCGAATCTGAATGATAAGAATGCCCTGCTCGAAAAACTCACGATCCTCGGCACCAAAAAGGGCGCCGCACTGCTGACGGCAAATGTTGAGCGTCCCATGAACTTCGCCTGGGGCACTTCCTCCCCCGGATTCCGCGAATCAACCTTCGGACTGAAGCTGACCAACTTCAACCTGGCGGAATGGAAAGCGGTCTTGGGGCCGACTGCCCCGAGTGGCCAAGTCGGTGTCGATTTCACCCTCACCGCCGACAACAACGGGAAAATGCTGAAAGGCGCCCTGGCCGCAGATGTGAGCAAGGTCGCCGGAAAATTCGGGGCTTATGAACTCCACCAGGCCGGGGTGAAATTAGATACGACCTTTACGATCGAATCGATGAACGATTTTGCGAGCCCGAAGTTCACCGCGACCGTGCGGGAAAACGGCAAGCAATTGCTCACCGTATCGGGCAATGGCAGCTATCAAATTAGAACCGGTCGCGCCGGCTTGCAGGCGACCACCGAAATCTCCCTGCCCGACGTCACCGCTACCTTCCCCGTGCCGGGGCTCAAGGCCAACGCGGGGACCATCCGGCTCAATTTACAAGCGGACTTGGATGGACCGAAAACCAACGCTTCTGTGGCCCTGCAGCTTCAAGGCTTCACGGGTACCTTTAATCAATTCGAGTTCCACGATTACCAAGCCAAGCTCAACGTTGTCGTCGGCGCTGCCCCCGGAGTCCTGACTTTAAGCCGCTGCACCTTGAACGCCCAGACTGGTTTCAATGACGGCGGGCTCTTTGACCTAAGCGCGAAATACGATACCCAGCAGCAAACGGCGCAGGTTGATTTCAAGACGGTCAATCTGAACGAAAATGCGTTGGGGCCGATCGTGGCCGCCTTTGTCCAGCCCAACCAACTAGTCTCGGTCTCGCTGGATACTTCCGGCAATGCCAATTGGGCCAAGGGCAAGAGCGCCTCCGTCCACACGGATCTCAAGGTTTCCCGATTGATGGCCCGGGGACCGCACGGACCGGTCACTGACAAACCCTTGGAATTGGGACTGGCTATCGATGGATCCCAGACCGGTACCAAGATCGATTTGCAAAAGGTCCTTCTGCGCTTGGGAGCCACCGCCATCGCCAAGAATGAATTGCAGGTTACGGGCTCAATCGACCTCGGGACGAATTCTCCTGCTCCCAGTTCGCTGTCGATCAAGAGCGATGGACTCGACCTGACTCCTTGGGCCGATCTATTGGGGATGGGCGCCACCAACGCCCCTACCCAGGCGGCGAAGCCCACCGCCGACTCAGGCCCGGCCAAACCGGCGCAGGAACCCGCCCCAATTAACCTGCCCTTCAAGAAATTCGACCTGTCTCTCGATATTGCCAAGGTCCACCTCCGCCAACTCGATGTTACGGGCTGGACCGGCAAGGTGGGAATCGACAATGGCAAGGTCACGGTCAACCCCTTCGCGATGAATATCGCCGGGGCTCCATTCAATCTGACCACCGAGGCCGATCTGACTGTGCCCGGCTACAAATATAAGTCGGCGATCCTGGCCAAGGACATCCCTCTGGCCCCATTGGTCGATACCTTCGTAGCGGACATGCGTGGCAGTGCCTCAGGTTTTGCGACTATCGATCTTAAAGCGGACGGCCAGGGTATTACCCCGCCCTCACTCAGGAAAACACTCTCAAGTACCTTGGTGGCGACCACCACCAACTTGGTGGTGCAGATTCCGAAGACCAAAGTGCACCTGCCCATTTTCGGGGAATCGGACCTTACGGGCCCCTTGCGTTTTGTGGCTTTGGTGCTGGGATTTGGGGATCTGCTCGTGGAACCCGTCCGGGTGCTACAGGTTAACGCCGTTACCAAAAACGGTCATGTTGACCTCGCGGGCACGCGAGTTGCCAGCGCGGCTTTCAAGCTGGAACCGACGGGCGGTATTACCCTGTCCGACATTCTAACCAATTCGCCGGTAAACGTACCTTTGGCGTTCTACCTGGGGCCCTCAGGGTCGAAGCATTTAAGCCTGACCACCGATGCCAGTGGTTACGGCAAGTTGCCTGATTTTGCCCTCATTGGAGGCACCGTGGGTAAACCCGATACCAAACTGGATCGGGTGTCATTGGCCGCCTTGGCACTGCGTAGCGCCGTGAATCTTCCGGGCAATTTGGGCGGAAACGTCCTCGATGCCTTCAAAGGCACCGGCAGCAGGTCGAGCAACGTCGTCCAAGGTCTTAACAGTCTGATTTCGACCAATTCAGCCAATACCAACAACGTGGTGGGCGGGTTATTAAAGGGCCTGGGCTTCGGCGCGAATACCAATGCGGCAGGGACGAACGCCTCACCGAAGCCCTTCAATCCGCTGGATCTCTTCAAAAAGAAGTAACCGGTTTGCCAGGCGGGAGATTGGTGGTTCACATAAATCTCTCGCCACGCCAGACCACGGACGGTCAATATCCGGGAAACGTTTTCACGCTTTCGGCTTATTTAACATGAGACTTCCGTTGGAGTATCTTGCTTCGCACGACGCGGAATTTGTAGACCGGCTTTGCCGTTACGCCCGATTTCCCAGTGTCAGCGCCCAGCCCAAACACCAGGGTGACCTTCGGGAATGCGCAGGCTGGATTGCCGACCATTGTCGTGAAGTAGGCTTATCCACTACCGTTTACGAAACCGATGGCAATCCCATCGTGGTGGCTAAGACGCCGAACCAGGATCCGGCCAAGCCGACCTTTTTGGTCTACGGGCACTATGACGTCCAACCGCCAGAACCGTTTGAACTGTGGAAGACGCCCCCCTTTGAACCGCGCATTGAGGGACGCCAGGCCTTCGCCCGTGGCATCAGCGACAACAAGGGCCAGCATCTCGCCCACTTGAACGCAGTCGAGGCGTACCTCAAGACGAACACGCCTTTGCCTTGCAACCTCACCTTCCTGATCGAAGGCGAGGAAGAAGTGGGTTCCACCGAGCTCTATAAGTTCCTGCCCCAGCACACCAAGGAACTCGCCTGCCAGGCCGTCGTGATTTCCGACAATGGTATCCCGAGCCTGAAAAGCCCGGCCTTGACCTATTCCCTGCGCGGCATCGCCGCCCTGGAGATCCGAATTGATGGACCCAGCCGTGACCTGCATTCCGGACTTTTCGGTGGTAGTGTGGAGAATCCGGCCATGGCGCTGGCCCAACTCTTGGCCAAGATGCGCGACGCCAAGGGACGCATCACCGTGCCGGGTTTCTATGACGATGTCGCCCCCCTCAGCAAATTCGAGCGGGCACAATTGGCCAAGCTGCCCTACAAGGAATCGGCCTATAAGAAACTGACGGGCGTCCCTGAGTTGTTCGGTGAGGCGGGATTCACCGCTGACGAGCGCCGGACCGCGCGTCCCACGTTCGAAATCAACGGCTTGACCAGCGGCTACCAGGGCGAAGGCAGCAAGACGATCATCCCCGCCTGGGCTAGTGCCAAAATCACCATCCGGCTCGTGCCGAACCAGAAGCCCGCCAAGATCCTGGCGGCGGTCAAAAAGCACCTCAAGAGCCTCTGCCCTCCGACGGTCCGGCTGACGATCAAGAACGGCCACGGCGGCGAACCTTATATCGTCCCCCCGGACGGTCCCCTCGCCCAGGCGGCCGTCCGCGCCATGAGCGCCGGTTTTGGCCATCCTACCCTCTTGATGCGTGAAGGTGGCAGCATCCCCATCGTCTCGGCGTTTAAACGCGATTTGAAGGTCGATACCCTGCTCCTTGGCATGGCCTTACCCGACGACAATGCACATTCACCGAACGAGAAGTTCGACCTGGACGCCTACGCCGCGGGAATGCGGATGGGAGTGCACCTGTGGCCGGAACTCACCGCCGCGTTAAAATAGACGGACCGGAATCCATCCCGGACCACTCCTCGACCCGCAACGAATAACCCGGCAAAGAGCGAATCCACCGAGTATGACGGTAGCGGTCTGCTTGAACTGTGGGGAAATGAAGCGGGGGGCCTGGACCACCTGCCTCAAGTGCGACCGCCGGTCGCACGGCTCCCACAGCAACAGCATCAAGCTCCTCGATATTCCAACACCCGCCTCCACCCCTGCTGCGGTAGCTGAACCGGACGAGGAGCCGCTGGCCCAAACCGATGAGGAGGCCGAAGAACGCCCGGAATCGCCTGCGATTAATCCTGTTCCCGCAGCCGTTGCGACACCAACCTCAGCCAAACCCCCGTCTGCGGCAGAAATCCAGGAAACCCTCCGCCGTCGGCGAGCCTTCCTGTTCGCCTCCTGCGGATTCCTCATCGCCGCCCTGATCATCGGTTTGGTAACCCTGATGGTCATCATGGCCGAAAAATGAAGTCCAACAGGAGGGGCTTATTTTTTGTCCACAGATTAACGGATTACGCAGATTTCAGAATGGGTGGTTCCCGCTTTTTCCGTAAATCCGGATGGAGACTTGTCCGGCCTAACACGTTCTTCACTGATTTCGTAACTCGTTTAAAAATAAGCCCTTATGACACGGCGATCCGAACGCATGAGTCTTTGTGCGGGACCAACCGGACGATTCCAGAGAAACCGATGCCTTCCTCAAAAATCTGCGTAATCTGCGGATAACTTCTCCCTCTTCTGCTTCCCATCAGCAGAACTGACTGAATCCATACACGAATCATCTTGCCCCGCGCCGGGTTCTGTTCAAAATCGCTGCCCTTCGAGACGTGGAAGGGTGGCTGAGTGGTTAAAGGCACCTGACTCGAAATCAGGAGATGCCGCAAGGCATCCGGAGGTTCGAATCCTCTCCCTTCCTCCATCAGGTCGTTGAAAATAAACGACAGGTGGCAAAACAGAATTTCCCGCAGTTTACCCTGCACGTCATACGACCTCTTTTCTGGTAACAAATTCCAGGAACCCACTTTCCCGGCTCCCTTGCCATCGATCTGGTCCGCACTTTCCATCCAGTGAAAACTGCCGGACCAAACATTTAGGGACCAAAGCCTAGTAGATGGTATTCCTCCGGGAACCCCTCGACCGGCTAGGTATCAAGTCGGCAGAACGAGTGGATGCTTATGGGCTTTGTTGGCGGCGAACCAAGCAACGGTTGTCGGTTCGACACCCAATCGGTCGGCCTGTCGCCGAGGCGAGGCAAGACCTCGAACAGATACTTGCGAACGGGAATCCTGAGGCGTTTGCAGGTTTCGAAATCGAGATAGCGGCGACGACATTGGGTCTCCAAGTTTCGTTTGCTGGGTGCAGCCAGTATTTCCTGCCCAAGGCCACGAGACCTATTGCGTTTTCCGACGGTGCGATTGGCAAAGGTCGCCAAGTTTCAGTGAATGGCCCTGTTACACCGCCCACCGAAAATGGTTGAAACACTGAAAGAGCCGGATATCGGACCGCAAATCGAGGCGTCGGAGCACCAAGGATGGGAGCGGGGACTTTCTGGACACAATCTTCACAGACAAACTTGACCTAGCATGGAATCATCTGCCACCAGCGATATGAATCGGTATCCATGGTATCCTGACAAAACCCCGGCACGGTACGTTTTTGGGGGTGGCGGGCTGCTGATCGCCTGGGTGAAGGGGTTTCTGCTGATTCGGGAACAGGAAACGTGGGGTGGCATCTTGCTCATGGTTTTATCGTCCTTCTTGCTCTTCTTATTCTTGGAGTCTTTCAGCTTTGTCGACTCGAAGCAGGGGCTGCTGATCCAGGAAAGCTGGTTCTTGGGGCGCGTGCTGGTCCGGCGCAAGCGGACGCCATTGGGTGAATTCAGTGGTGTAGCCGTGCTCTGGGAAACCTCGGAGGGCGATGTGTGGGCCTACTACGGATTGATTCGTCGCAAGGGGCGCTTCCTGAAACTTGGCTATGTGAACGACCACAAAGGCCGTCCAAGCGAGGTGGCGGATGAAATTGTTTCCCGATTCGCCAAGGAATCCGGATTGCCTGTGTGCCTGGATTTAGGGTGAACCAGGGCCTCATATGCACCCCCCAGTTGAAACAATTTTCGAGCCATTATTCGTTGTCGGCCTTTTCCTGGGCTTGTGGGGCGGCCTCAGTTTGGCCATTGCGGCGTTGGGAGGCTGGAGGCGGATCGCCAGTAGTTATTGCGCCTCGTCGGAGCCAGTTGGCCGCCGTTATTTCATGCAACAGTGCAACGTCGGATTTATACGCTATGGCAACTACACTACTATTCACACCTCTCCAGAGGGAATCCATGTTGCGGTTCTGTTTGTCTATCGACCCGGCCATCGTCCTTTGTTTATTCCTTGGGATGCGATACGCCATGCCAAAGTCGTTCGAGGTTTCGGGATCGTCCGAGTCCAATTCGAAATCGGCTCGCCGAGGATCGCGTCGATGAAATTGCCCCGTAAGATTTTTGAAGGCTACGAGTCCCTGATCGGTTTGGAGCCTCCAGAGCGGGATTCGACATCTTAGCCACCACCCACATCGCAAATGCCTTCGTTGTTTTATTTCATTGTTTTGGTCGCCCTTTTCTTCAGTACCATTCAGCTCTCAGTCTCGTTTTTGGGAGGCTGGCGTGAAATTGCGCGACAGTTTCCGGCGCGGCGTCAAACGGCTAGCCGATCGTTTTCACTTCAAAACGGTTGCGTCGGTGAGTTTAGTTATAAGGCGTGTCTCTCCGTCCATACTTCGGTGGAAGGCATCAGTGTTGGCATCCTTTTCCCCTTTCGGCTGGGTCATCCGCCATTCTTTATTCCATGGAGTGCCATTCACAATGTCGTCACCCTTGAGTCCTTTTGGTCCAGATCGGTGCGATTCGATATCGGAAACCCAAAAATTGGTTCCATGTCCCTGCCCCGCAAAGTGTTCGAATGTTACGAATCTCGCATTGGGCCGAGATCTTGATATTATTGTATTCTCCGCAGCCGACGAGGTAACGAGGCGGGACCAAACTGATTATATACCACCACGCACTTCCACCTCGTCACCTCGGTGGCTACGTTCGCCTGTCAAGGCCGCAAAGCCCCCCCGCCCCAGCGTTTCCTTTCTGCAATGGCGGGGTTCCACCTCCATTTTTTAAAATTATTTAGCGCCGAGCACCTCGACGCCATCCAGATCGTCGAACCGGGCGACTATTCCCCAGCCATAGAAATCGTTGGCGACGCCCATGAGCAGTTCGTTGTCGCCCGCCTTGAGCGTCAGATTGACCGTCGCATTCTCCAGGGAACAACGTCCATTGGGTGGTTTCCTCAGGGGCTGTAAATAAAGGTTCTTGTCCACAAACGCCAGGCCGCCATTGAGGAACACCCAAACTTCGTCGCTAAAGCCCAGTTCCAAGTGACGCAACTGCTCCCGGGCCACCCGTAGATTCACCTTAAGCCATACGGCCTTCCGCACCTCATTCTTGCCGAAGCGCCGGGTGATATTGACCAATCCGCGTCGTTCCGCATCAATAGGCTCCCAAGCGGCGTCTGGACGTGGCAGCTCGCCCCGAAAGAGCTCGCGTCCCGGGGGCAGCTCCATCGGTTTCGACACCTTCCACCTTCGCAGATAACGCGGATCGTTGCTCGTCGGATCAATTCCCTCGGCCGCTGACAAGCCTTCCACTTCTCCCGGAATAACCCGGAGATTCGCGAAATAGGCCGCCCCTTGGAAGGCCAACTCACCCGAGGTCACGTCTCCCTCCAGCTGGGGAACCTCCAAGACTGGTTTGGCTGTGTCATTCACGAAGACACGAAGTTGGGCCCCCGATACCACTAATTTCACATGGTTCCAGTTGTTGCTGCGCAGGTCGCACGCCGCCTGAAAATGGCCAAGTAAATCCCACAGATTGACGCTCTTGACCATCGGCGCGTATTGAAGGGTGTCGGGAGCAGTAGGCTTTCCGGCGTTCCACGTTCGAAGATACACCAGCTCGCCTTCATCGGTATTTTGACGCCGGAAATAGAAGCTCACAAAGTCGGGTTGGCTCGGCTCCACATCGAACTCGATAATGCCATTCGTGAAGACCATCTCCTTCAATGAAACCGGACTCGTGCCGGGGGAAATCTTCATCGCGTCATTGCCGTGATATTGGACAAACTCCACCTTGCCGGGTGGAAAAGCCCAATGCTCAGGAGTCATCTCGATCTTGGTCGCCTTCGCCTGCAACACACGGCCCACCAGCAAAAGTGTAAAGGCCACCGTCGCAAGGCCGTACGCGAGGGTAGCCCGTAGGAAGCGGTTCTGTTTCATGTATCCAACTACACCCGGACTGTTGAAAAGGTAACACCCTCCCCGTTCACCACGCTTCTTCAAAAAAGTGTCCTCTGACTTGTCTTCGGGGGACGAGTCGTTAAGCTGCGTCCGACCGGGTTGACCCCATAGCTCAAATGGATAGAGCTCGAGTTTCCTAAACTTGAGATCCAGGTTCAATTCCTGGTGGGGTCACCAATTTTCCTACTTGGCGTGGCTGGCGCGGTTCCTTACGATTTTCCTTCGATGAAGTCGTCTGCCCTCCAACAATTCACTGAGCTGCGCGAAGAACTCCTCAAACAGCGCGAAGAACTCCAATCTCGCCTTGAGGCCATCAATGAGGCTCTGGGTGCATCGTCCACAACAAATGTCCCTGCCCCAGTCCGTACCCCCCGTGGGACACGAATGGCCTTCCCCGGCCTGAAGAAGTCCACGGGCCGCCGTGGCAATGCCCGATCGCTGAAGGAGATGGTCCTGGATGTGACCAAAGCCGAACCCAAGACCAAGCACGAGATTCTCGCAGCGGTCCAAGCAGCGGGCTACAAGTTCCTTACCAAGGATCCCCTGAATTCGCTAAGTACCCTGCTCTACACTGCGCCCGAAATCCAAAAGGAAGGCGACAAATTTGGTCCGGTGAGTGCCGCGTTGAAGATGGCCTAAGGTATCTCCTTTCGGATTGGGCTGCTCTGCAGGTGTCGACTGGAACAGCTATCGAAACAGGCCGAGGGTTTCCTATATAGCCTTCCCGTGGTACTTATCACGATCCTTGGAGGGTGTTTGGCGCCGCACACC